>NZ_JBICXG010000007.1:167423-329626 GCF_043200175.1 Streptomyces sp. NPDC048462 | reverse complement strand
CGGCGGCCGCCCCGCGCGCGCCGGGGCCCCGCCCCCCCCCCCCCCCCGCCCGCGCGGGGCGGCGCCCCCCCCCCCCCCGGGGGGCGGGGGGGGGCCCCCCCCCCCCCCCCCCCCCCCCCCCCCCGCCGCGTTTCCCGGGTCAGTTCTCCCAGACCTTGAAGGCGCGGACCTGGTACGGGGAGCGCGGCAGCCAGGTGCCGCCGCCCGGGTAGGTCTCGAACTCGCCGGTCTCGGCGCACTCGGCCGACTGGTAGGTGGTGACCGGGCGGCCGGTGCGGTTGGCGAGTGCCTGGACGGTGGAGCCCGCCCGCAGCGGCACGCAGCTGTCGATGTCGATGGTGGACAGCTCGTGGATCTGCCGGCTCCCGGTGAAATCGGGTTTCGCCCAGAGGCAGAGCTGGCCGCTCCCGCAGGCGCCGAGCCGGACGGGCGCGGCCTGCGCCACCGCCTGCGGGGCGGGAGTGACGGGCAGGGCGGTGACGGCCAGGGCTGCGACGGCCAGCGCGGCGCCGACAACGGTTGTACGCATGTGAATGAACCCCCGTACTGAAGCGGATCTGCCGATATGGACCGCAGATGTCGATCCGCTGATGTGGATCTTCCGCACCCAGCCTGAGCTGCGGGGCGAGGGCACGGGAAGGGGCCGGGGGCCGTACCACCCTGATAGGCGACAGCCCCGCCGGAGGGTTCCGGCGGGGCTGTCGTGCGCACTGTGTTGACGCCGTCCGGCGTCGGGGAGGGGCGGTCGGATCAGATGTGACCGGCGCCCATACCCGCTTCGGCGTTCGCACCGCGCTTGGTCAGGGTGGCGACCAGTGCCGCGATCACCGCGACGATGCCCGCGACCATGAACGCCGTGCTCATGCCCGACACGAACGTGTCGTGGGCGACGTTCGCGATCTTGCCGGCGACCTCGGGCGGGGTCCCCGGGGCGACCGGGGGAATGCCGACCTTGACGGCCTGGGACGCCTGGTCCAGCTGCTCGCCCGACAGCGGGGGCAGCTGGGCGTCCTTCCAGTTGTCGGCCAGCTCGGCGTCGACCCGGGCGGCCATGATGGCGCCGAGGACGGCCGTACCGAGGCTGCCGCCGACCTGCATCGCGGCCTGCTGGAGGCCTCCGGCGACACCCGAGAGCTCCATCGGGGCGTTGCCCACGATGACCTCGGTGGCACCGACCATGACCGGCGCGAGGCCGAGGCCGAGCAGGGCGAACCAGACCGACATGGTGACGGTGCCGGTGCCCACGGTCAGCTGGGACATCCCGAAGCACGCGACGGCGGTGCACACCATGCCGCCGACCAGCGGGACCCTCGGACCGAACTTGGTGATCAGGAAACCGGCCAGCGGCGAGGCGACGATCATCATCGCGGTCAGCGGCAGCAGGTGCAGACCGGCGTCGACGGCCTTCATGCCGTGCACGTTCTGCAGGTAGAAGGTGACGAAGAACAGGCCGCCCATGAAGGCGAAGGCCATCAGCACCATCAGGACCGTACCGGCGGAAAGCGGCACGGAGCGGAACATCGCGAGCGGGATCAGCGGTTCGCTGACGCGCTGCTGGACGAGGGCGAAGCCGACGAACAGGGCGACGGCGGCGATCAGGAAGCCGATCGTCTTGGGGTCGCCCCAGCCCCACTCCGAGCCCTTGATGAGGGCCCAGATCAGGCAGAACATCGCGCCGGACAGCAGCACGATGCCGGCGAAGTCGAAGGAGCGGGGCGCGTTCTCGGCGCGGTGGTCCTTGAGGATCAGCACGCCGAGGACGAGCGCGATCACGCCGACCGGCACGTTGATGAAGAAGACGGACTGCCAGCTGACGTGCTCGACGAGCACGCCGCCCAGGATCGGGCCACCGGCGGTCGAGGCGCCGATCACCATGCCCCAGATGCCGATCGCCATGTTCAGCTTCTCGGCCGGGAAGGTGGCGCGGAGCAGGCCGAGCGCGGCCGGCATCAGCAGGGCGCCGAAGAGGCCCTGGAGCACCCGGAAGGTGATCACGAGGACGACGCTGCTGGAGAGGCCGATGGCGCCGGACGCCGCGGCGAAGCCCACGACGCCTATCAGGAAGGTCTGGCGGTGGCCGAACCGGTCACCGAGCTTGCCCGCGGTGATCAGGGAGACGGCGAGGGCGAGCATGTAGCCGTTGGTGATCCACTGGACGTCCGCGAGCGAGGCGCCGAGGTCCTTCTGGATCGCGGGGTTGGCGATCGCGACGATCGTGCCGTCGAGCGCAACCATCATCACGCCGATGGCCACGGAGAACAGCGTCAGCCAGGGGTGGCCGCGCAGCCCCTTGGCAGGTGCGGGAACAGGGGCATCCCGGGGCTCCCGCGGTGCCTTTTCGACGGTGGTCTGACTAGTCATACCCGGAGATTAGTGTCAGCCGCTGACAGTTGACAAACGATTTCACAAGTCGGTAACTGTCACGTAGCTCACAGGTAAGCTGAGCTGGACAAAGCGGGAAAAGAGGACCAGCTCAGTGACCGACGGGCAACGAGCCGCCGAGTATCCGACCGGGCTGCGCGAGCGCAAGAAGCGCCGCACCCGGGACGCGCTGCTCCATGCCGCCCTCGATCTTTTCACCACCCAGGGGTATGACGAGACCACCGTCGACGAGATCGTCGACGCGGTGGAGGTCTCCCAGCGCACCTTCTTCCGCTACTTCGCCGGCAAGGAGTCGGCCGCCTTCGCCGTCCAGGAGATGGTGGAGTCGCGCTTCATCTCCGAACTGCGCCAACGGCCCGCTTCGGAGGCCCCCTTCGAGGCCATGCGCCGCGCGGTCCTCTGCGCCTGGAACAGTATCGGGGAGGCCATCGAGGCCCTGATCCCGGTCGAACTCCACATGCGCACCTACCAGATGATCGAGTCGACGCCCTCCCTGCTCGCCGCCCACCTGCGGCGCAGCAGCGAGCTGGAGAACCAGATCGCCCTGCTGATCGCGGAGCGCGAGGGCCTGGACGTGGAACTGGACCCGCGCCCGCGCGTCGCCGTGGCCGCGTTCTCCGGGGTCATACGGGTGACCGGCCAGCTCTGGGGGCACGGGCGGGAGACCAGCGTGGACTCGCTGCGGACGCTGACCGAGGTGTATCTCGACCAGTTGGGCCCGGCGCTCGCCGGGGACTGGCACGCCTCCGGACCCGGCCGTGTGCCGCATGTCTCGGACCCGGGGTATGGCCAAGCTCACAACACGCGGGCCACGCCGCCCGGATGCGACACCTGCGGGATGCCGAGCTCGGCGGAGCGTGCGGGCGGCCCGTACGGAGCGTGAGGGAAGAGGGGTTCCATTCCCCACAGTCGGGTGATGTGCGTCACCCGCTTCACGACCTCGGGCGCGCGTCTCCTAATGTGGGCCGGAGTGACTTCCTTCGATTCCTCCCCGACGCTCACCGCATGGCGCACTCTGCTCGCCATCGCGGTTGTGTTCGTGATGCTGGCGACCACTGGCTGGACCGCCGTGCGTCATCAACGCTCCGACGAGCCACGCACTGTCGCACTCGCCTCCTGGGCCAAGGGATCGATAGCGGGCCGCGCGCTGCCGCCCGCCGACGCCCAGCCGCACCGACTGGCGCACTTCTTCGCCACGCTCACGGCCGGGCAGCGCGTCCGGCTGGCGGACAGGTACCCGCTGGTGGTGGGCAACCTGAACGGCGCACCCGTCACCCTGCGTTACCGGGCCAACCGGCTCGCGCTCGCGCAGGCGGGCACGGTCGAGGAGCAGCGGGCGCACGACATCCGGCTCTCCCCCGACGGGCGCGCCGAGGCGGTCCGCCGGCTGGACCGCTTCCGGTCGATGCTCGCCCCGGGCCGCCATTTCCTCGCGTTCGACCCGTCGGGCCGTGGCCACGCCGCCGAGGTCTTCGGTGATCTCGACCGGGCCGAGCGGGTCTCGGTGGTCGTACCGGGCGTCGACACCAACCTGCTGACGCTGGAGCGGACCGGGACCAAGACCAACGCCGCCCCGGTCGGCATGGCCAAGTCCCTGTACGCGGCGGAGCGGACGGCGGGCCCCGGCGTACGCACCGCGGTGATCGCCTGGGCCGACTACACCGCGCCCGTGGGCATCGGCGTGGACGCCGCCCTCGGGAACCTCGCCCAGCGCGGGGCGGTCCGGCTCGACGCACTGGTCGGCGCGCTCCCGGGCCAGGCGCCCGTCTCGCTGTTCTGCCACAGCTACGGCTCCGTCCTGTGCGGCGTGGCCGCCCGCGAACTGCCCGCCCGGGTGACCGACATCGCGGTCGCGGGCAGTCCGGGCATGCGCGCCGACAACGCCGGCGAGCTGCACACCCGGGCCAATGTGTGGGCGATGCGCGACCACGACGACTGGATCGCGGACGTACCGAACCTGGAGGTCGCCGGGCTGGGTCACGGGGCCGACCCGGTCGATCCGGGCTTCGGTGCCCGGATCGCGGCCGCGGGCGACGCGATCGGCCACAGCGGCTATTTCGAGCCGGGGACCGAGAGCCTCGGCAACTTCGCCGCGATCGGTGTCGGCACCTACGGTTCCGTGACCTGTGCGCAGGCGGACAGCGCCTGCCACGAACGAATTTCCGGCGACGAGACGGTCTGACGCGCGTAGAGAGCCGTGCCCGATCGCGGATTGCCGTCGACTCCGAGGGGGGACGTGCGGGCAAGTGCCGCATACGATGAGGCACATGGGTGATGTGCTGGCCGGAATTCAAGCCACCTGGGAGTTCGACACCGACTCCGTGCTCATCCGCTTCGAACGGGGTATCCGAACGCCGAGGCTGTTCCAGAGCCTCCGTGAGCGCCGCGTCCCGCACACGGCGCTGTCGTCGGTGACGCTGACCCCGGGCAAGCGGGGCACGGTGGTGCTGCGTGCCGTGCCGAGACCCGGTGCCGATCCGCTGCTGGAGGCCGCGGCCGGGCAGCTGAAGGACGGCTGCGACCCCTACCGCCTGGTGCTTCCGGCCGAGCGCGAGACGCTCGCCGAGTACTACGCGGACGAGCTGCGGGCCCGGCTCGGCCCCGACGCCGGTGAACCCGCCGAGCGCTTCCTGGTCGCGGCACCCGAGGCGCCGATGCGCTTCAAGGCCTACGACGGCCGGGCCAGCTTCGACGGGGACCGGATCTCCTTCCGGTGGTTCTGGACGGGCGCCTCGTCGCAGAAGTGGAAGGCGGGCGACCAGACGTTCCCGGTCACCGAACTGAGCGGTGTCGAGTGGCGCTCCCCCGAGGCGTTCGAGGGCTATCTGCGGCTGGTGCCCAGAGGGCTGGAGGGCACGGGTCCGGCGGCGGCCGAGGGCGCCGGACCCGGCGGCCCGGCGCTGTGCACGGGCACCGCCCGGAGCGTGCAGCCGGTGGCCGCCCGGCCCACCCGGGCCGACGAGGACCCCGCCGCGGTGATCTTCGGCCTCGGGTACGGCCCGGTGCACGAGTCGCTGCCGTTCGCCGCGGCCGTACTGGAGTCCGTCCGCAGGAAGCAGTCCACGCCCGCCGCCGCGACGACGGCCCTGGCATCCGCCGGGCGGCGTGACCCGGCGGACATCGCGGAGCGGATCCACCACCTCGGCGAGCTGCACCGGGCGGGTCTGGTGACGGACGAGGAGTTCAGCGCGAAGAAGGCCCAGCTGCTCGCCGAGCTGTAGGGCTCCCGCGCCGGTCCGGGTCATACCCCCGTACGAGCCGGGGGCCCGCGGAACCGGCACTCCGGTATGACGCCGAGGGGTGGGCGCGCTGCCTACGCTGAGCAGCCCATGCCCACTTCACCCCAGCCCCCGCCCCCGTCGTCCGCGCCGCAGGCGGCCGACGGGCTGCTCAGCGCCGCCCGCCGCAATCTGCGCGAGATGGCCCACGGACTCTCCCACCCCTCCCATCCGCCGACCCCGCTCCTGGCCGATGCCCCGAGGCGGTGGCAGCGGGTCATGCCGTACATCGTCGTCACCGCACTCGCGGTGCTCTTCGTGCCGGTCACGATCTCGGTCCTGACCAGCCAGTACGGCATGAGCCCCGGGATCGCGGGCGTCCTCGCCGTCGCCCAGGCCGCGCCGCTGCTGATGCTGGCGCACCGGCCGCTGCAGGCCTGGTGGATCATCTTCACGGCCGATGTCGCGGGCGCGCTCGTCATGCTCGAACACCCGGCCGAGGAGTACGACGTGTGGCCGTGGCCGCCGCCCGTACTGTTCGGCTACCTCTTCCTGCTGCTCGCGCTCGCCCTGCGCGAGACCCGGCGCACCCTGGTCTCCGTCTGGCTGGCGACGGGCGCGGTGAGCCTCGTCCTGCGCCTGGTCGCGCCCGGACGCGGCAACGGCAGCACGCTGTTGCTGATCATCCTCGGCGCCGTGGTGCTGGTGATCGGCGCGGCGGTACGGGAACGGGGCGTCGCGCAGCGCCGGCTGGCCGAGCAGGAGACCATCAGCGAGGCCGAGCGGGCGCAGCGCACCCTGCTGGAGGAGCGCACCCGGATCGCCCGCGAGCTGCATGACGTGGTCGCGCACCACATGTCGGTGATCACGGTGCAGGCGGACTCCGCCCCGTACCGTCTTGGCGGCCTTTCGGACGGGGTCCGCGAGGAGTTCGAGTCGATCGCCGCGAGCGCGCGCGAGTCCCTCGGGGAGATGCGGCGGCTGCTGACGGTACTGCGCAGCGAGGGCACGGAGGGCGAGCGGGCACCGCAGCCGGGCCTGGACCGGCTGCAGCAGCTGGTGGAGGCGACGGTGCGGGCCGGGCTCCCGGCCGAACTGTCGCTGCCCGCCGGGCTGACGGGCCTGCCGCAGGCGGTCGACCTGTCCGCGTACCGGATCGTGCAGGAGGCCCTGGCCAATGTGGTCCGGCACGCACCGGGTGCCCGGACCCGGGTGTCGGTCGCCTCCGACGGCGCGCATCTGACGGTGCTGGTCGTCAACGGCCCGCCGGAGCGGACGGGTTCGCCGCGCGAACCGCTGGAGACGACGGGGACGGGACACGGGCTGGTCGGGATGCGCGAGCGCGTACGGTTGACCGGCGGCACGCTGGACACCGGGCCGCTGCCGGACGGGGGGTTCAGGGTGGCCGCGCGGCTGCCGCTGCCACCGCCGACGCCACCGGGCGCCGCCTCCGTCCCCTCTCCCGCTACGTCTCCGGAGGACTCTTGACCATCCGAGTGATCATCGTCGACGACCAGGCCATGGTGCGGGCGGGGTTCGCGGCGCTGCTCGCGGCGCAGACCGACATCGACGTGGTCGGTGAGGCGCCGGACGGGCGCCAGGGCATCGACGTCAGCCGCCGGGTCCATCCGGACGTGGTGCTGATGGATGTCCGGATGCCCGAGATGGACGGCCTGGCGGCGGCGCGCGAGCTGCTGGACCCGCCGGTGGGTGTGACGCATGTGCCCAGGGTGCTGATGCTGACCACGTTCGACGTGGACGACTACGTGTACGAGGCGCTGCGCGCCGGGGCGTCCGGTTTCCTGCTGAAGGACGCACCCCCGGCGGACCTGATCTCGGCGGTACGGGTGGTGGCGGCGGGCGACGCGCTGCTCGCCCCGTCGGTGACCCGGCGCCTGATCGCGGACTTCGCCCGCCAACGGCCCTCGGGGGCCGGTCGCGGCGGGGCCGCGCTGCGGCTGAACGGGCTGACTCCGCGCGAGACGGAGGTGCTGGAGCTGATCGCCCGGGGGCTGTCGAACCAGGAGATAGCCGGGCAGCTGGTGCTGGCGGAGCAGACGGTGAAGACGCACATCGGGCGGATACTCGCGAAGCTGGATCTGCGCGACCGGGCCCAGGCGGTGATCTTCGCGTACGAGGCGGGCGTCGTGGTGGCGGGCGGGGCGTGAGGCCCGCGCGGTAGGGGCTGGTACACCCCCTACCCCGGTATCACCCGGCAGTTGGCCCCCCGGTGTGACGCCCCCGCACCAGCCGTCTTCCTACCTTCCTCCCGTCGCGCCGAACGGTGTGACGGGATCCGGCTCAGCCGGAGGGGGAGGGCCTGATGCGCCGTTACGCGAGGACCTTGGTGGCGGTCGCCCTGGCGACCACGGTGGTGGCCGGGACGGCGGGCTGGGCTTCGGGCAACGCCCAGCAGGCGCTGACCGGGCCGCCGCCCGGTGCCGCCGCCTGGCGGGCGGACCAGGTACTGGGGCGGGAGCTGCCGGATCCGGAGCGGGACACCCCGGCCGAAGTGAGCGCGTTCTTCAGGGGGTTGGGCGAGCAGGACCGGCAGACGCTGATCGCGCGGCACCCGCTCGTCGTCGGGAACCTGGACGGCGTACCGGTCGAGCTGCGCTACCGGGCCAACGCCCTTGCGCTGAGGGCCGGTCACGACCCCCGGTACGCGCATCTCGCCGCCGACCCGCACCGGCAGATCCTCGCGTTCGACCCGCGCGGCCGGGGTCAGGTGGTGGAGGTCTTCGGCGACTTGAGGGCCGCGCGGCAGGTGTCCGTGGTGGTGCCGGGTTCGGACATCGATGCCGGGACCTTCGACCGCCGGACCGATGTGTACGGCACCCCGGCGGGCATGGCCAGGTCCCTCTACGCGCAGACCGGCCGGGGCAGTGCCGTGATCGCCTGGGCCGGGTACACCACGCCCGTGGGCCTCGGCGTGGACGCGGCGACCGGTTCGCTCGCGGAGGCCGGCGCCGACCGGCTGACCCGGTTCGACGACGGGCTGGCCGCCGACGGACTGCCCACGCCCGCCGTGTTCTGCCACAGCTACGGCTCCGTGGTCTGCGGCCTCGCCGCGTCCCGGCTGCGCGCCACGGATCTGGTCGTCCTCGGATCGCCCGGGATGCGCGCCGCCAACGTCCGCGCCCTGCACACCGATGCCCGGGTGTGGGCCGCCAAGGACCCCAGCGACTGGATCGGCAAGGTGCCCCACGTGGAGTTCGCCGGTCTCGGCCACGGCCCCGATCCGACGTCCGCCGCGTTCGGCGCCCGCCGGGTGCCGGCCACCGACGCCCACGGGCACACCGGCTACTTCGCTCCCGGGACGCAGTCGCTGCACGCCTTCGCCGCGATCGCCGAAGGCGCGGACGTCAAAGGGCAGTTCGGGGCCAAGGGCTGATCGCTCCCGAGGGCCCGTCGGTACCCGAGGGCCGATCGCGCCCGGTCGTCCGGGCGCGATCGGCCGCGCCGGCTATTCGCGGGCGGTGGAGGTCGAGCTCATGTCCGGGTAGCGGTCCCCGGCGACCTGGCCGGCGATCGGCTCCAGCTGGGCCAGCTCCTGGGACGTCAGGGTGATCCGGGTGGCGCCGACGTTCTCCAGCAGGCGGCTGCTCCTGCGGGTGCCCGGGATCGGCACCACGGTCAGGCCGTGCACCTGGGCGCGCTGCTGCACCCAGGCCAGCGCCACCTGGGCGGCGGTCGCCCCGTGAGCGGCGGCGATCTTGCGGACCGGCTCCAGCAGGGCGGCGTTCGTCTTCGCGTTGTCGCCGGTGAAGCGCGGCTGGAACTGCCGGAAGTCGTTCTTCGACAGGTCCTTGCCCGCGTCCGCGAACGCCCCGGTCAAAAAGCCCCGGCCGAGCGGCGAGTACGGCACGACGGTCACGCCGAGCTCCACGGCGGCGGGCACCGCACTGCGCTCGCTGTCCCGGCTGAAGAGGGACCACTCGGACTGCAGGGCGGCGATCGGGTGCACGGCGTGCGCCTCCCGCAGCTCGGCGCCGGTGACCTCGCTCAGCCCCAGCTGCTTGACCTTGCCCTGCTGGACCAGCTCGGCCATCGCGCCGACGGACTCGGCCAGCGGCACGGCCGGGTCGCGGCGGTGCATGTAGTAGAGGTCGATCACGTCGGTGTTCAGCCGGCGCAGGCTGTTCTCGACGGCCTGCCGGATGTACGCGGGGTCGTTGCGGATGCCCCGGTAGTGCGGGTCGTCGTCCCGGCGCTCGATGGCGAACTTCGTGGCGAGGGTGATCTCGTCCCGGTGCGCCCCGACGAACGGCGCGATGAACGTCTCGTTGGCGCCGCTGCCGTAGATGTCGGCGGTGTCGAAGAGCGTGACACCGGCCGCCAGCGCGGTTTCCAGCGTCTCGCGTGCGGAGGCCTCGTCGGTGTCCCCGTAGAACTCGCTCATGCCCATGCAGCCGAGCCCCTGGACGCCGACCTGCGGTCCGCCCCTGCCGAGCTCCGCGGTGGCGATCTTGTTGTCAGTCATCAGGCACTGGGCCTCTCCGGCGCCCGCCGGGCGCCCGCATAGAAGTCGATCTTGTGGTCGAGTACCGCGAGGGTGTCCTGGAGCTCCTCGATCCGCGTCCGTACGTCGCGGCGGGTCGCCTCCAGCAGTTCCTGGCGTTCCTCGAAGGTGTGGTCGCCCTCGCGCAGCAGTTCCGCGTAACGGACCATGTGGGCGACCGGCATCCCGGTCAGCCGCAGCTTGCCGACGAAGTTCAGCCAGTCCAGGTCACGGTTGGTGAAACGGCGCTGACCCGTGTGTGACCGGTCGACGTGCGACATCAGCCCGATCCGCTCGTACCAGCGCAGCGTGTGCGCGGTGAGCCCGGTGAAGGCGACCACCTCGCTGATCGTGTACTGGTCCTGCCCCTCGGGACGCGGATACGCCTTGGGGGCCGATACGCAGATATCGGTCCTCGTCGGGGTCGTCGTGGTATCCATCACCGTCATGCCTCCACGCTAGAACCTTGGAGTGCACTCGAAGCAAGCGCAACCGGAGCCGAGTTTCGGACAGCCCTTAGTCTCATAGGCATGCAGAGCCTGGCGATGATCGAGAACTGGCCCGTCCCCACCGCGGCGGCGGCCGTCGTACGAGCGGACGGGACCGTCCTCGGGACGCACGGTCCCACCGCGCACCGCTTCCCGCTCGCCTCCGTGACCAAGCCGCTGGCCGCCTACGCGGCGCTGGTGGCGTACGAGGAGGGCGCGGTCGAGCTCGACGAGGCTGCGGGCCCGGAGGGGTCCACGGTCCGGCACCTGCTCGCCCACACCAGCGGTCTGGCCTTCGACGAGCACCGGGTGACTGCCCCGCCCGGCACCCGGCGGCTGTACTCGAACGCGGGCTTCGAGGTGCTCGGTGACCATATCGCCAAGACCACCGGCATCCCGTTCCCGGAGTACGTCCGCCAGGCGGTCCTGGAGCCCCTGGGCATGACCGCGACCACCCTGGACGGCTCGCCCGCCCGCGACGGCGTCTCCACCGTCGACGACCTGGCCCGGTTCGCGGCCGAGGTGCAGGCCCCGCGCCTCCTCGACCCGCGCACGGTGCTGGAGGCGCAGAGCGTCGTGCACCCCGGGCTGAAGGGCGTCCTGCCGGGCTACGGCCACCAGAACCCCAACGACTGGGGCCTCGGCTTCGAGATCCGGGACTCCAAGTCCCCGCACTGGACCGGCGCGAACTCCTCCCCCGCGACCTTCGGGCACTTCGGCCAGTCCGGCACCTTCCTGTGGATCGACCCGGTCGCGGGAGCGGCCTGCGTGGCGCTCGCCGACCGGGCCTTCGGGCCGTGGGCGGCCGAGGTGTGGCCGCCGTTCACGGACGCGGTGCTGGCCGAGCTGTCTGCGTAACCGGACCGATCCCGGACGCGGCGGCCAGGCACTCGAACCACACCGTCTTGCCGCCGCCGTCCCGGCGCACCTCCACGCCCCACTTGTCGGTGAGCGCGTCCACCAGGAGCAGCCCCCGCCCGCCCTCGTCGAGCACATCGCCCTCGACCACACGAGGCACCTCGGGGCAGCCGTCCGCCACCTCGACGCGGACGCCCTCGCCGCCCGGCAGCCGGAAGATGAACGTCTGGCAGCGGCGGCCCGGCACGTGCCGGACCACATTGGCGATGAGCTCCGTGAACGCGAGCTCCGCCGCGTCGGCCACGCCGATGAGCCCCCACCCCTTGAGGTAGAGGCGCAGGATGCGCCGCAGATGCCGGGCCGAGTGCTCACCCATGGCGAAGTCGGCCCGGTAGACCGGCTCTTCGGCCCCGGCCTCGGACTCGACCTGGGACTCGACCTGGGACTCGACCTGGGACTCGACCTGGGGGGAAATTACGTGATTCATGTCACCATCGTGCGAGCAGGTGACTACGCTCGGCTACCTACGGAACCGAACGCCGCGAGGCGTTGCGCGTCGCGCCTGCACACCGGAGGTCCCCACCGTGGCCAACATCCAGTCGCTCGACCCCTGCGCGTCCCCCCTGGACTACTACGGCTGGGAATTACGCCGACAGCGCGAGGCACACGGCCTCAGGCAGCAGCAGTTGGGCGAGATCATCTTCTGCACGGGCTCGCTGATCGGCCAGGTCGAGACGACGAAGAAGATCCCCACCCGCGACTTCTCCGAGCGGGTGGACGCCGCCCTGGGCACGGACGGCGTGTTCTCCCGCCTGGTGGGCCTGGTCCTGCGCAGCCAACTGCCGACGTGGTTCCAGGCGTACGCGGAGATGGAGGCCAAGGCCGCGTACATCTCCACGTTCCAGGCGCAGTTGGTGTACGGGCTGTTGCAGACGGAGGACTACGCGCGAGCCGTGCTGGCCACGGGTATGCCGGACGATCTGGAGGGCCTGCTCGCCGCCCGGATGGAGCGCCAGCGCATTCTGGAGCGCGAACGGCCGCCGCTGGCCTGGGCCGTCCTGGACGAGGCCGTACTGCACCGGCCCATCGGTGGCCACGAGGTCATGCGGGCCCAACTGACGCGGCTGTTGGACTTCTCCGCCAACCGGTGGATGCGCATCCAGGTACTGCCCTTCGCGGCAGGTGAACATGCAAGCCTGGACGGGTCGTTCAACCTCCTGCGCTTCGACGACGACCCGGACATCATCTACACCGAGGACCTCATCTCCGGTCATATGACCGCCAGCCCCGACACGGTCAAAGAGGGCTCGCTCCGATACGCTCATCTGCAGGCCGCAGCCCTCTCCGTGGAGGAATCGGCGGCTCTGATCGCCCGCGTGATGGAGGAGCGTTATGGAAACCGGCCCCGACCTGAAGAGCGCGCAGTGGCGTAAGTCTTCCTACAGCGGCAGCACCGGCGGCGACTGCGTCGAGTGCACCGTGACCGGCGGCGCCGCCTGGCGTAAGTCCTCGTACAGCGGCAGCACCGGCGGCGAATGCGTCGAGGTGGCGACCGGCTGCGCCGCCTCCGTGCCGGTCCGCGACAGCAAGGTCCAGGACGGGCCGGTCATCGTCATCGCGGCCGACGCCTGGCGCGGCTTCGTGAGCAGCCTTCGCACGACGTGATCGGGGCTGTCGGGCGGGGTTGAGATGGCGCGGCTGCCGGGCGGACATGCGGCCGAACGGCCGGGGTCGGCGCTGTCGTCGGTATCGATGGCTGTCTTGTGTGTGGCCTTTGCCGCCCTCACACCGGCATGGATCGCATGGCTGGACGGCGGCCTCCCGCCGGGAGTTGCCATGCTCCCCATCACGCTGGTGGTCGGACTGCCGGCGCTGTTGGGCGCGAGCGCGTTGCTGACAGCCGTGTTCGACGCCGGCCTCCGTCGCCGTTCACCTGACCATGCTGCGTGAAGACGCGGGAAGCCCGGTCCGGCCGGTCGGCGACATCCTCCTCTGGGGGAGCCTTGCACTGTCCGCCGAGCTCACAGCGTGCTTGGCATGTCTCTGATGCCAAGCACGCGTCACGTGTGAACGGCGACCCGCCCTATGGGCTCAGACCGTCGCCACGCGCCCCGCATACCGCTGGCTCCAGCCGGTCCCGGTGTCGGCGGTGAGCACGACGTCGTAGTAGCCGTCCTCGGTGGGCCAGTGCACGACGGTCGAGTGGCCGCCGGGGACCGTGTACTTCCGGGTGCCGCCGACGTAGTCGTTGGCCTTCAGGGTGTAACGGACGGGCCGCTTGCCGTCGTTGCGCAGTCTCAGCCTGACCGTGGCGCGTCTGCCGCCGACCAGCTCCGCCTCGACGCGCGGAATGCCGATGTGCCGCTGGTTGCTCCCGTGCGCGGGAATCAGCTGCCCGGCGAAGGAGCGCAGGAAGCCGTCGGGCCCGTAGACCGAGAAGGCGTACTTGCGGTCGGTCTCCGTCGCGTCCCAGGTGTACGAGCGGGGGGCCGTCCCGGTCACCGTGTACGGCGTGTTGGCGAAGGGGAGGTACTGGTCCGGGAAGACCTGGAGGCTCACCGCCTTGCCCGCAGGGCCGCCGGACAGGGTCATGGACGCGGTCACCGTGCCGTCGGCCCGGTTCTCGGTGAGGGTGGTGTGCGGGTGGAAGGAGAGGCCGCGCGGCTTCATCCGGTCCCGCGACGGCTTCGGCGGGGTCCCGGTGACCGGGTCCGCGATGACGACCGGCCCCGGCCACGGGTGCGCGAAGTCGATCGCGCTGGTCAGGTCGCCCGCGATGGAGCGGCGCCACTCGGTGATGTTCGGGCAGGTGAACGGCTTGCCCAGATGGGCGGCCCAGGTCTCCAGGAACTTCACCGTCGAGGTGTGGTCGAACACCTCCGAGGCGACATGGCCGCCCCGCGTCCACGGCGACACCAGCACCATCGGCACCCGGGGGCCGAAGCCGTACGGGGTGCTGCCGGAGTACTCACCGACCGTGCCCGGCTCCGGGCGCGGGGGCAGGACATGGTCGAACTTTCCGTCGTTCTCGTCGTAGGTGATGATCACCAGGGTGTGGTTCCAGATGTCCTCGTTGCTCTGGAGCGTCTTGAGGACCTTGTTCATGTAGCGCTCGCCGTGCACGGTGTCGAAGCCCGGGTGCTCGCTCCACGCGGCGGGCATCACCACCCAGGAGACCTCGGGAAGCGGATGTTCCGCTCCCGGCTCGCAGGCCGCGATCAGGTCCCGGAGCACGGCGTCCAGGTTCGCCTCGGAGTCGTCGTTGGGCGTGGTGGCGCCCTCGTAGACGAAGGAGTTGGCCTTCCAGATCTTGCCGCTGCCCGGTTCGAGGTCGCCCTCGTCCGCCGTGCGGGGGTCGAAGGAGGCGAAACTGTTGGTGACGTTGCAGCCGTACTCACCGACGAACCCGCTCTGGAGGCTGCCGCCGACGCCCTTGCCGCTGTTGTCGGAGTAGACCCGCCAGTCGATGCCGGCCTGCTGGAGCTGCTCGGGGACCGTGGTCCAGCTTCGGCTGTAGTCGTTCTGCCTGGCGTTGGTGGTCTCGCCGCCCCCCGAACCGGTCATCAGGTAGTAGCGGTTCGGGATGGTCGGCCCGTGCAGCGAGCAGAAGTTCATGTCGCAGACGGTGTACTGGGAGGCGAGCGAGTACATCCACGGCATGTAGTCGGGCGCGTAGTACCACATGCAGTGGTCGCCCTTGTCCTTCACCCAGGTGTTCCACCGCCCCTCGTTGGCACCGTAGAAGCTGTGGTTGTCGCTCCAGGTGGCGGTGGACACGGCCGGCGGCACGATGGTGCCGTTGGCGTCGCGCTGCTGGAAGACGTCGGTGCCGTCCTGGAACCTCAGGACCTGCTTGTCGTGGTGGCCGCGCACACCGGGCAGCTGCCCGAGGTAGTGGTCGAAGGACCGGTTCTCCTGCATCAGGATCACCACGTGCTTCAGGTCGGAGATGTCTCCGTTGAAACCCTTGGGCAGGTGGTATTCGGCGGCCTCGGCCCGTCTGCCGCCGACCGCGTCGGCGACCGGGCCGGCCGCGATCGCGCCGAGGGCAACGGCTGCCGTCTGGAACATCCGGCGCCGGGTGATGTGGAGTTCGCCGGCGGGGCTTGTGGTGTCCGCCGCGCCGGTGGCCGGTGCGGTCTCCGGGCCGCCGGAGTGCTCCGGGTCGATGCAGGGGGGCTCGGTGGTGGTGAGAGTCATCAGGGGGACCTCTGGGGGGAGAGTGATTCAGGATGCGAACGTCGGCGCTGTCTGCGAAAACTAGGCCGCCGCGGCGAACGGCGGGCGAACCATGGCCGTACTCCTGAGACACCGGCAGATGATCTCTCTCGCCGTTGCGCCGGTCGGGGACTTACCGGGGCCAAGATGCCAACAGGTCGCGCTATCCCGGTAGTACGAGATCACTAATGGCCGATACCGTCCGTACCCGGGGAGGCGCCGCCGTCAGGACCTGCCCGGTGACGTCGCCCTTGCGAGCGTCGGGGACGCGATCACGTGGTCGGGCACGGCCAAGGGGTCTGCGCGAACGTGCCGGTTCCGGGTGCCCGGCTACCCGGAATGGTGCAAGGCGTGCGGGCTCGACAACGAGGACTCCTACGTCGTGGAGTTCGACGGTGATGTGATCACGGGCTACCGCGAGGCCACCGAGGACGACATGGAGAGCCTCGACTGGTGACTCCGGGCTCCTGAGCCGGTATCAAGCGGGTGCGGACACGGCCCGGGTCGCTCGCGCGGACGCGTCGATGAGGTCACTGAGCGAGGTGCGCGCCTGTTGCAGGTCGGTCATGCGGCTGTCCATCTGCCGCAGTTGTGTCCGCAGATGCTCCTGGACGCAGGCGTCGAGTTCGGGACCGTCGCCGAGGAAGCAGGGCATGAGATCCCGGATGACCTTCGTGGCGAGGCCGGCGGCCAGCAGGGTGCGGATCCGCGCGACCGTGATCGGGGCATCAGCGGTGTAGAGGCGGTGACCACCGCCCGTCCGGTGCGAGGCGAGCAGCCCCTGGTCTTCGTAGTAACGCAGCAGGCGCACACTCACGCCCGTCTCACGGGCCAGATCGCCGATCTTCATGTGACCCACCTCACGCACGATGACCTTGAACCTCACATCGATGTCAGATCCTAGCGTTGGTGGCATGACAGCAACGCAAGCACCCATCGCCCTCTACGGTTTCCTGCGCCCCAGGCCGGAACGTGCCCACGAGGTACGGCAACTCCTCGACTCCCTCGTGGAGCCCACCCGCCAGGAGGAGGGCAACCTGGAGTACCACCTGCACGCGCACGACGACGGCCGGCTCTTCCTGTACGAGGTGTGGCGCTCCCAGGAGGATCTGGACCTGCACAACGCGACCCCGCCGCTGCGCGCGTTCCTGGACAACCTGCTGGACTACCTGGAAGAAGCCCCCGACGGCTACTTCAACACCATGGTCAGCCCGTACCCGGCGCACAGCGGCAGTTGAGGGCTGTTTCGCCCGGATCAGTCCGGCAGCTCCCAGACCAGCGCCTCGGCCGGTCCGCCCGCCACCAGTTCCAGGCCCTCTTCGCCGGCGATCCGGGCCGCGTCGCCGGGCGTCAGCTCCTCGTCGCGGACGCGCACGTTCCCGGCCACCACATGGACGTACACGCGCGGCGAGTCCGGCAGCGCCGTGCGCTCGCCCGTCCCCAGCCGCCGTACATGAAGCATCGCGCCCGCCTCCGGGAGGGCGTACGGGGTGGAGTCGGCGATGCCGGGGACGGTCGTGTACGAGGGCTCGCCGCCCGGATCCAGGGGCGCCAGCCACATCTGGAGGAAGGTCAGCGGGGTGTCCCCATCGTTGCGTTCGACGTGCCGGACGCCGCCCGCCGCGCTGAGGTGCTGGACGTCCCCGGCCCGTACGACCGTCGCGTGGCCGGTGGAGTCGCGGTGGGTCAGCTCCCCCTCGACCACCCAGGTCACGATCTCCGTGTGGCTGTGCGGGTGCTCGTCGAAGCCCGCGCCGGGGGCGAGGCGTTCCTCGTTGCAGGCGAGGACCGGGCCGAAGCGGAGGTTGTCCGGATCGTAGAAGGAACCGAAGGAGAAGGAGTGCCGGGACTCGATCCCGGCCGCCTCGTCCCCGCCCCTGAATCGGTCGCCCGAGCGACGTACGGAAATCACCCGCCCCACGGTAGCCCGCCGCGCGGGAAGAGGGGCCCGGTCGCGGGCCACTACCCGGCGCCGCGACCCGCGGACCGCCCCGCCCCTCCGGGCAGCCGTCCGGATAGGGCAGTCTTGTGTCCGTGCCCCGACCCGATCCTGAGCAGCCCGCCGCGAACGACGCCCATCTCCATGCCGCGACCCTGAAACGGCTGGAGCAGTCCTCCGGCCGGCTGGCCGCGAACGCGATCGCCCGCATGGACGAGTCGCTGCCCTGGTACCGGGCCATGCCACCGGAGAACCGGTCCTGGATCGGCCTGGTCGCCCAGGCCGGGATCGCCGCGTTCACCGAGTGGTTCCGGCATCCCGAGACCCCGCAGGCCATCTCCACCGATGTCTTCGGCACGGCGCCGCGCGAGCTGACCCGGGCGATCACGCTGCGGCAGACCGTCGAGATGGTGCGTACGACCATCGAGGTCATGGAGGCCGCGATCGACGAAGTCGCCGCGCCCGGCGACGAGTCGGTGCTGCGTGAGGCGCTGCTCGTCTACGCCCGCGAGATCGCCTTCGCGACCGCCCAGGTGTACGCCCAGGCCGCCGAGGCCCGGGGCGCCTGGGACGCCCGGCTGGAATCACTCGTGGTGAACGCGGTGCTGTCCGGGGAGGCCGACGAGGGCGCCGTGTCCCGGGCCGCCGCGCTCGGCTGGAACTCCCCCGAGCACGTCTGCGTACTGCTCGGAACGGCGCCGGACGGCGACAGCGAACTGACCGTGGAGGCGATCAGGCGGGCCGCCCGGCACGCCAAGCTCCAGGTGCTGACGGGGGTGCTCGGCACCCGTCTCGTCGTCATCGCGGGCGGCAGCGACAACCCGCTCCAGGTCGCGAAGGCCCTGATCGGCCCGTACGCGGCCGGGCCGGTCGTCGCCGGTCCCGTGGTGCCCGACCTGCTGGCCGCCACCCGGTCCGCACAGGCGGCGGCCGCCGGGCTCAAGGCGTGCGGTGCCTGGCAGGACGCTCCCCGGCCGGTGCTCGCGGACGATCTGCTGCCGGAGCGGGCGATGGCGGGCGACCCGGCCGCGCGGGACCAGTTGGTAGAGGAGATCTACAGACCGCTCGAAGAAGCGGGTTCCGCCCTCCTGGAAACGCTGAGTGTGTATCTGGAGCAGGCGAGCAGCCTCGAAGGGGCCGCCAGGATGCTCTTCGTCCACCCCAACACCGTGCGCTACCGGCTCCGACGTGTGACAGACGTCACCGGGTGGTCGCCATCGGATGTCCGCTCGGCGTTCACGCTGCGGATCGCCCTCATCCTGGGGCGTCTGGCCGACAGGGATCTGCAGTCCTAGACTTTTGTCGGACATCAACAATTCCCCATACGGTTCTTCGTCCCTGTCCCCACGGGCGTTCCGGACCGTTCACAAGAGAGAGTGTGAGGGTGCTCGTACTCGTCGCTCCCGGCCAAGGCGCTCAGACGCCCGGCTTCCTGACTCCCTGGCTCGACCTCCCCGGTGCCACCGACCGCATCGCGGGCTGGTCCGACGCCATCGGGATCGACCTTGCCCACTACGGCACCAAGGCTGACGCGGACGAGATCCGCGACACCTCGGTGGCCCAGCCGCTGCTGGTCGCCGCCGGTCTGCTGTCCGCTGCCGCTCTCGACGCGTCGCCGAGTGTCGTCGCAGGTCACAGCGTTGGTGAAATCACCGCAGCCGCGTTCGCCGGAGTCATCGGCGAGGACGCGGCCCTCCGTTTCGTACGCACCCGGGGGCTCGGCATGGCCGAGGCCGCCGCGGTGACCGAGACGGGTATGGCGGCGCTGCTCGGCGGGGACCCCGAGGTCACCGTCGCGCACCTGGAGAAGCTCGGCCTGACCCCGGCGAACGTCAACGGGGCCGGTCAGATCGTCGCCGCCGGCACCGCCGAGCAGATCGCCGCGCTCGTCGAGGACAAGCCCGAGGGAGTGCGCCGCGTGGTGCCCCTGAAGGTCGCCGGCGCGTTCCACACGCACCACATGGCTCCGGCCGTCGAGCGGCTCCGCGAGGCCGCCGTGGCTCTGGAGGTCTCCGACCCGACCGTGACATATGTCTCGAACGCCGACGGCAGGACCGTCGCCACCGGCGCGGAGGTCATCTCGCGCCTGGTCGGCCAGGTCGCCAACCCGGTGCGCTGGGACCTGTGCATGGAGACCTTCAAGGAACTGGGCGTCACCGCACTGATCGAGGCCTGCCCCGGCGGCACGCTCACCGGTCTCGCCAAGCGCGCGCTCCCGGGCGTGCGGACCCTCGCGCTCAAGACCCCCGACGACCTCGACGCTGCCCGCGCGCTCATCGCTGAGCACGCGGGCGCCTAAGGAGCCCGAGAGCATGTCGAAGATCAAGCCCAGCAAGGGCGCCCCGTACGCGCGGATCATGGGTGTCGGCGGCTACCGTCCGACCCGTGTCGTGCCGAACGAGGTGATCCTCGAAACCATCGACTCGTCCGACGAGTGGATCCGCTCCCGGTCCGGCATCGCCACCCGCCACTGGGCCTCCCCCGAGGAGACCGTGGCCGCGATGTCCGTCGAGGCGTCCGGCAAGGCCATCGCGGACGCCGGGATCGACCCGTCGCAGATCGGCGCGGTCATCGTCTCGACCGTGTCGCACTTCAAGCAGACCCCGGCCATCGCCACCGAGATCGCCCACAAGATCGGCGCGGGCAAGCCCGCCGCCTTCGACATCTCGGCCGGCTGCGCGGGCTTCGGCTACGGCCTGACGCTCGCCAAGGGCATGGTCGTCGAGGGCTCGGCGCAGTACGTGCTCGTGATCGGCGTGGAGCGGCTGAGCGACCTCACCGACCTGAGCGACCGCGCGACGGCGTTCCTGTTCGGTGACGGCGCCGGCGCCGTCGTCGTCGGCCCGTCCGACGTGCCCGCCATCGGTCCCAGCGTGTGGGGCTCCGAGGGCGACAAGTCCGAGACGATCAAGCAGACCGTGGCGTGGGACACCTTCCACGCCGACCGGCCGGAGAAGTTCCCGGCCATCACGCAGGAGGGCCAGGCGGTCTTCCGCTGGGCCGTCTTCGAGATGGCGAAGGTCGCCCAGCAGGCGCTGGACGCGGCCGGGATCGCCCCGGAAGACCTGGACGTCTTCATTCCGCACCAGGCCAACATGCGGATCATCGACTCGATGGTGAAGACCCTGAAGCTGCCGGAGCACGTCACGGTCGCCCGTGATGTGGAGACCACCGGCAACACCTCCGCCGCCTCGATTCCGCTCGCTATGGAGCGGCTTCTGGCGACCGGTCAGGCGAAGAGCGGCGACACCGCGCTCGTCATCGGCTTCGGGGCGGGTCTCGTCTACGCCGCGACGGTCGTTACCCTCCCCTAGGCACACCGGGTCTTTTCGACCCGGACACCCGAACCCAGCAGATATACACCGAAGGAGCGCCAACATGGCCGCCACGCAGGAAGAGATCGTCACCGGTCTCGCCGAGATCGTCAACGAGATCGCCGGTATCCCGGTCGAGGACGTCCAGCTGGACAAGTCCTTCACCGACGACCTGGACGTCGACTCGCTGTCCATGGTCGAGGTCGTCGTCGCCGCCGAGGAGCGCTTCGACGTCAAGATCCCCGACGAGGACGTCAAGAACCTCAAGACGGTCGGCGACGCTGCCGACTACATCCTCAAGCACCAGGCCTGATCCAGCCGGTTCGTGTGTCGCCACCCGGCGGTGGCGCCGCTGATTCACGACCCTCTACACGTGGAGAAGATTTTCCAGTGAACTCGACCAATCGCACCGTGGTCGTCACCGGTATCGGCGCAACCACTCCGCTGGGTGGCGATTCCGCATCGACCTGGGAAGGTCTGATGGCCGGCCGGTCCGGCGTCAAGCCTCTTGAGGGCGAACGTTTCGCCGAACTGCCCGTCCGGATCGCGGCCCTCGCGGCCGTCGACCCGGGCGACGTCCTGCCCCGTCCGCTCGCCCGCAAGCTGGACCGCTCGGCGCAGTTCGCGCTGATCGCGGCCCGTGAGGCGTGGGCGGACGCGGGTTTCACCGGCAAGGCCGGTGAGGACGCCAAGATCCAGCCCGAGCGGCTGGGCTCGGTCATCGCCTCCGGTATCGGCGGCGTGATCACCCTGCTCGACCAGTACGACGTGCTCAAGGAGAAGGGCGTACGCCGCGTCTCCCCGCACACCGTGCCCATGCTCATGCCCAACGGCCCGGCCGCCAACGTCGGCATCGAGGTGAACGCCCAGGCGGGCGTCCACACCCCGGTCTCCGCCTGTGCGTCGGGCGCCGAGGCGATCGGGTACGCCGTCGAGATGATCCGCACCGGCCGTGCCGATGTGGTCCTCGCCGGTGGCACCGAGGCGGCCATCCACCCGCTGCCGATCGCCGCGTTCGCCAACATGATGGCGATGTCCAAGAGCAACGACGAGCCCGAGAGGGCCTCGCGCCCTTACGACACCGCCCGTGACGGCTTCGTCCTCGGTGAGGGCGCCGGTGTCGTCGTCCTGGAGTCCGCGGAGCACGCCGCCGCTCGTGGCGCCCGGGTCTACGCCGAGGTGCTGGGCCAGGGGCTGTCCGCGGACGCCCACCACATCGCTCAGCCGGAGCCGACCGGGCGGGGTATCGCCGCGGCGATGCAGAACCTGCTGGACCAGACGGATCTCAAGCCGTCCGAGGTCGTGCACCTCAACGCGCACGCGACGTCCACGCCGCAGGGTGACCTCGCGGAGCTGAAGGCCCTGAGCAAGGTCCTGGGCGACGACCTGAACCACGTCGCGATCTCCGCGACGAAGTCGATGACGGGCCACCTGCTCGGTGGCGCGGGCGGCATCGAGACCGTGGCCACGGTCCTGGCGCTGCACCACCGGATCGCTCCGCCGACCATCAACATCGAGAACCTCGACGACGCGGTCGAGGCGGACATCGTGCGAGACGCTCCCCGGCCGCTGCCGGAGGGGCCGATCGCGGCGATCAACAACTCGTTCGGGTTCGGCGGGCACAACGTGGTGCTGGCGTTCCGTAGCGTGTGACGCTGCCTCATGAAGCCCGCTTTCCCGGTCCGGGGAGGCGGGCTTCACGCATGCCGCGGGCCGTCCTCGGGGGCGCTGCCCCCGAACCCCCGCTCCTCAATCGCCGGAGGGGCTTGATACGGCCGCACGGCAAACGAAGCGAACCCAGCCCCGCCGGCGATTGAGGCGCGGGGAGCGGGGAGCGGGGAGCGGGGAGCGGGGAGCGGGGAGCGGGGTTCGGGGCGGAGCCCCGGTTGGGCCCGGTTACACCACCTGGTGGAGCCAGCGGACCGGCGCGCCCTCGCCCGCGTGGCGGAAGGACTCCAGTTCGTCGTCCCACGGCTTGCCCAGGAGCTTGGCGATCTCCGCCTCCAGGTCCGTCTCCCCCCGCACGGAACGCGCCAGCGCGGCCCGCAGCCGGTCCTCGGGGACCAGGATGTCACCGTGCATGCCGGTGACCGCGTGGAAGATGCCCAGCTCGGGCGTGGAGCTGTAGCGCTCGCCCTCCGCGGTGGGCGACGGCTCGGCGGTCACCTCGAAGCGCAGCAGATCCCAGCCCCGCAGGGCCGAGGCGAGCTTCGACGCCGTGCCCGGCCGGGCCTGCCAGGAGAATTCGGACCGCCAGGTGCCGGGCGCGGCCGGCTGTCTGATCCAGTCGAGCTGGACCCGCACACCAAGGACACCCGCCACCGCCCACTCGACGTGTGGGCAGAGCGCGCGCGGTGCGGAGTGAACGTACAGGACTCCACGTGTCGTCACCGGGACCTCCAGTGTGGGACGAGGTTCGCCTACCCCAGCGGCCTCGCGCCCGTACCGCCTCTTTCCAGCCGCTTCCCGAGGTTGTCATCAGTAAACAGCATCGGGAGATAATCTCCGGAAAAGGGACAGCATGTGACGTGATGTGAAGTTCGGAAGCCACCCGAGTGGAGCCGGACGGCCGAGGGAACCACTGGTTCGACGGGGAAAAGCTACCGTGCGGCGGCGTCCGAGGTGTGACGTACCGTCGGTCCTGGGCCCATGATTCGCTCAGCATTCACCCAGCGGGGCACGCGGGCCCGCCGACCGGTGCCAAGAGGGTTTGCCGGAGGCATTGGACAGGAGGGAACAAGGGATGCCGGATCGCTCCGTACGGCGCCGATCGCGCACCGCGCTGGCCGCGCTGGCCGCGCTGTCGTGTCTCGGCACGGCCGTGCTGGCCGGCTGCGACTCCGGGTCGGACAGCACGACGAAGGGCGCTTCGGCCGGGCACCCCTCACCGGCGGCCGCGCCGGTCTGGGACCGCAGTCCGGGGTCGGTCGCGGCGGTCGGGGACTCCATCACCCGCGGGTTCGACGCCTGCTCGGTGCTGGCGGACTGCCCCGAGGTCTCCTGGTCCACCGGCACGGACGCCACGGTGAACAGCCTCGCCGTGCGGCTGCTCGGCGCCTCCGGCGCGGCGGACCGCAGCTGGAACCACGCGCAGACGGGTGCCCGGATCGCCCAGTTGCCGGAGCAGATGGCACTGGCCGCGAAGGAGCACCCCGGTCTGGTCACGGTGATGATCGGCGCCAACGACGCGTGCCGGGACTCGGTGCGGGCCATGACGCCGGTGGCCGATTTCCGTAGGTTGTTCGAAGCGTCGCTGCGTCAACTGCGTGCTGCCTCGCCGAAGGCCCAGGTGTACGTGTCGAGCGTGCCGGACCTGAAGCGGCTCTGGTCGACGGGGCGCGGCAACCAGCTGGGCAAGCAGATCTGGAAGCTGGGCATCTGCAAGTCGATGCTGGCCGACGCGGACGACATGAGCGCATCGGCGGTCACGCGGCGCTCGGAGGTGCAGGACCGCGTGGTGGCGTACAACGGGGTGCTGAGCGAGGTGTGCGCGAAGGACGTGCGCTGCCGGTACGACGGCGGGGCGGTCTTCGACTACCGGTTCACCGGCAAGCAGCTGAGCCAGTGGGACTGGTTCCACCCGGGGCGCAACGGGCAGGCCCGGCTGGCGGAGATCGCGTACCGCAACGTCACGGCGGCCCGGCCGCCCGCGTAGGGCGGGGCCGGTCTACAGTGCGTGATCATGGACACGGGTTCGAACACGGTGACGCGTACGGAAGACTTCGGCACCCTCGCGGACGGCACGGCCGTGCACCGCTGGACGCTGGAGCGGGACGGCACGCGGGTGCGCGTGCTGACCTACGGCGGCATCGTGCAGTCGGTCGAGGTGCCGGACCGGGACGGCGGACGGGCCGGTGTGGCGCTCGGGCTGCCGGACCTCGCTTCGTACCTGAAGTACACCGGCCCGTACTTCGGCGCGTTGGTCGGGCGGTACGCGAACCGGATCGGCGGCGCGGCCTTCGAGCTCGACGGACGGACCCACCGCCTCACGCCCAACGAGGGGCGCAACCAGGTGCACGGCGGGGCCCTCGGCTTCGACAAGCGCGTGTGGGACGCCCGGGAGACCCCGGACGGGGTGGAGCTTTCCCTGGTCTCGGCGGACGGCGAGGAGGGCTTCCCGGGACGGCTGGAGCTCTCGGTGGCGTACACGCTGGACGAGGGCGGCGCGCTGCGGATCGCGTACCGGGCGACGACGGACGCGCCGACCGTGGTGAACCTGACGAACCACACGTACTGGAACCTGGCCGGCGCGGACAGCGGCAGCGCGCTCGGCCAGCGGCTGCGGATCGCGGCCGGGCGGATCACTCCGGCCGACGCGGAGTCGCTGCCGACGGGTGAGTTCCGGCCGGTGGACGGGACCCGGTTCGACTTCCGGGAGCCCTGTCCGGTGATCAAGGAGTTCGACCACAACTACGTGCTGGACGCGGGCGTGCCGGGCCCGGCGGCCGAGCTGTACGACGAGGTGTCCGGGCGCGTGCTGACCGTCACGACCACGGAGCCCGGTCTCCAGCTCTACACGGCGGACCACTTCGACGGGGAGCCGTTCGGGCCGTGCGCCGGAATCGCCCTGGAGACCCAGCACTTCCCCGACTCCCCGAACCGGCCGGAGTTCCCGAGCACGGTGCTGCGGCCGGGCGGGGAGTACGTGTCGAGCACGGTGTACGGGTTCTCGGTGCGCTGAGGCGGCGCTCAGTCGCCGGCGGTCCGCGGCGGGGAGAGCACCGGCGCACCCTCGTCGTCCGAGCCCTCGCCGTCCGGACCGTCGTCGGACTCGTCGTCGTCCCCCACGAGTTCGCGGGCCAGCAGGGTCGCACCGGCGACGGCCCCCGGCATCAGGAAGACGGCGACGAACGGGACCAGGAAGGCGAGGCCCAGCGGTACGCCGAAGCCGAGGATCAGCAGCCGGCGGCCGCGCAGCAGGACCAGCCGGTCCTTCAGCACCATGCCCCGGCGCTGGAGCGCGACGGCGGTGAGTTCCTCGGCCAGGAAGTAGCCGGTGACGCAGAAGCCGAGCAGCGGGACGACGGTCTGGCCGGCGACCGGGACGAATCCGAGGGCGAACAGCAGCACCGCGTACAGCGCGACGCGCACCAGGATGCGCACGCTGTCGCGGGCGGAGATCCACAGTTCCCGCCAGAGCGGAAGCCCCGATTCGGGCGCCTCGCCGCCCTCGGCCCGGTCGACCTCCTCGGAGAGCGCCTCGTAGAAGGGCTGCCCGACCAGCAGCGTCACCGCGGTGAACGTGATCACCGCCAGGAACAGGCCGAACGCGAAGACCAGCACGGTCAGGGTGTTGCGGAGCAGTCCCAGCCAGGGCGAGGACCAGTCGTCGGCGAAGGGGGTGGCCCAGTCCGCCAGGTCGTCGGCCCCGTAGCCGAGGGCGATGAGCGCGCCCGCGTACACCACCAGGGTGATGAGACCGGGGATCAGGCCTATGCCGAGCCACCGGCCGTGCCGGACGACCCAGCGCTGCCCCTTGATCAGATGACTGAGACCCGCCCCTAGATCACGCATGGCGACAGCGTAGCGGGCGGCCGTACGGCCGCCGCCGGACGGGCCGAGGGCCGCACCCCGGCTGGGATGCGGCCCTCGGCCCGTCCAGAGCGGCTGCGGTCAGGCGACCGACAGCTCGACCTTGATGTTGCCGCGCGTCGCGTTCGAGTACGGGCACACCTGGTGGGCCTTCTCGATGAGCGCCTGCGCGGTCGCCGTGTCGACGTTGGGGATGGTCGCGCTGATCGCGACCTCCAGGCCGAAGCCGCCGGCCTCGGTCTTGCCGATGGAGACCGAGGCGGTCACCGTGGAGCCGGAGATGTCGGCCTTCTCCTGGCGGGCCACTACGCCCAGCGCGCCCTGGAAGCAGGCGCTGTAGCCGGCCGCGAAGAGCTGCTCCGGGTTGGTGCCCGCGCCGCTTCCGCCCATCTCCTTCGGCGGGTTGACGACCACGTCGAGCTTGCCGTCGTCCGAGGAGACGCGGCCGTCACGGCCGTTCTCGGCGGTGGCGACAGCGGTGTAAGCGACTGCGATGTCCTGAATGGTCATGTCTGGTAGATCCTCCTGCTGATGCGCCGCGACTCGCGCCCACGATCGCGACGGCCTGGGATGAGCCTAACGGGTGTGCTGCGGAGCCTGTCAGGCGAGGGAAACGATCATCTTGCCGGTGTTCTCGCCCCGGAGCAGACCGAGGAAGGCCTCGAAGCCGTTCTCGATGCCCTCGACGACGGTCTCGCGGTACTTCAGCTCGCCCGAGGCCAGCCAGCCGGCCACCTCCTGGACGAACTGCCCCTGCAGGGCGGCGTGGTCACCGACGAGCATGCCCTGGAGGCGCAGCCGCTTGCCGATGACGAGCGCGAGGTTGCGCGGGGCGGGGGTGGGCTCGGTCGCGTTGTACTGCGCGATCATGCCGCAGATGGTCGCGCGGCCGTGCACGTTGAGCGAGGAGATCGCCGCTTCGAGGTGCTCGCCGCCGACGTTGTCGAAGTAGACGTCGATGCCGTCGGGGGCGGCCTTGCGCAGCTGCTCGCCGACGGGGCCGTTCTTGTAGTTGAACGCGGCGTCGAAGCCGTACTCCTCGACCAGCAGCTTGACCTTCTCGTCGGAGCCGGCCGAGCCGATGACGCGCGAGGCGCCCCTGAGCTTCGCCAGCTGGCCGACCTGGCTGCCGACCGCGCCGGCCGCGCCGGAGACGAAGACCGCGTCGCCCTCCTTGAAGGCGGCGACGTCGAAGAGGCCCGCGTAGGCGGTGAGCCCGGTCATGCCGAGCACGCTGAGGTAGGCGGAGAGCGGGGCGAGGGAGGCGTCGACCTTCACGGCGTGCTTGGCCGGGACGTCGGCGTACTCGCGCCAGCCGAGGCCGTGCAGGACGTGGTCGCCGACCGCGAAGCCGTCGGCGCTGGAGGCGACGACCTCGCCGACCGCGCCGCCCTCCATCGGGTGGTCCAGCTTGAACGGCGGGGTGTAGGACTTCACGTCGTTCATCCGGCCGCGCATGTACGGGTCGACCGAGAAGTGCAGGTTGCGGACGAGGACC
Source organism: Streptomyces sp. NPDC048462 (assembly GCF_043200175.1). Lineage (NCBI taxonomy): Bacteria > Bacillati > Actinomycetota > Actinomycetes > Kitasatosporales > Streptomycetaceae > Streptomyces > Streptomyces sp. NPDC048462. The sequence goes on along the minus strand of NZ_JBICXG010000007.1, from coordinate 301,678 downwards.
CGGCCCTCGGCGGGAGCGGTGACCGGTGCCTCACGCAGCGCGAAATCCTCGGCCTTCGGCCAGCCGTGCGGACGGGCTACGAGGTGCCATTCACGGCCGGACGTGGGAAGTGCTGCAGACATGGGCTCGGTGTCTCCTCGGTGTCTCGGGGGATCGGGGGGAGGTGTCGCGGGAAGCCGTTCGGCCGGAGCGGAAAAGCTTCACCATGTGAAACAACCATGCGCCTGGATATTTCATGTTGTCAAGTAACCGGCTATCCTGGGCGCCATGGCCACTCGTACAGACCCACTGACCCTCGAAGTCGTCGAGCTCATCGGCACCGTCGTGGCGCGCTACTACGAGGAGTACGAGCAGGCCGCGGCCACGCACAGCCTCACCGGCGCACAGGCCCGGGTCCTCGGGCTGCTCTCCCTGGATCCGATGCCGATGCGCAGGATCGCGCAGAAGCTGAAGTGCGAGCCGTCCAACGTGACCGGCATCGTGGACCGGCTGGAGGTGCGCGGCCTGGTGGAGCGCCGCCCCGATCCGGCCGACCGGCGGGTGAAGCTGGCCGCGCCCACCGAGAAGGGCGCCCGGACGGCACGGCAGCTGCGCGAGTCGCTCGACTTCGCCCGCGAACCGCTGGCCGGCCTCTCCGACACGGACCGCGCGGTGCTGCGGGACCTGCTGCGCCGGATGCTGGGCATGGAACCGCAGGCCTGAGCCCCCTCGGGGCGACCCGTGTGGAAGCGTTGACCCCATGACCGCCGCCACGCCCTTCGGCCCCCGAGAGTTCCAGCTCGTCCTGCTGCGCCGGATGGCCGACCACCAGCCGGATCTCGTCGAGGACGCCCGGCACGAACTGAGCGCCACGCTCGCGGAGATGCGCGAGGCCAACCGGCGCTGGCAGGCCATGGTGCGGGCGCCGAGGGGGCGGGGTGCGCTGCGCCGCTACCGCTCCGTGCTCGGTGAGCCCGAGACCTCGCTGCGCCGCACGGTCGGTGACCTGGAGTGCGACGCGCTGCTGTGGCCGGTGCCGCTCTGGCCGGATCTGCGGTTCGAGGTGATGGCCGGGCCCGGCGGGGCGGTGTGGAACGAGTGGCTGGTGCGCGCCCCCGGCGCGGCCGCCCCCGTCCTCGGCTCGGTGGCGGACCTGCGCCCCTGGTCGTGCACCGTGGACGAGGTGGCGCGGGCCTTCGCCCCGGCCCGCCCGATGGAGGGCAGCGCGCCGACCCGCTGGGCGCTCGCGATCACCGCTCCGGCGACCGCGCGGGCCGCCGCCCCGGCCGTCGGCGAACCGTATGTCGCGGAGTTCACCTGGGGCCTGCTCCAGCGGCTGCTGCCGCGCTGAGACGTCTTCGCCGGCCACCGGCCGACGCGCCGTCAGCTCCGTCCCCCCTACGGCGCATCCCAGCGCGCACAACGCCTCCCACCGGCGCACGATACGAGGACAGCCGGCTGCCCGTCGGTACCCCCATCAGCGCTCTCGGGAGACCCGCCGTGACCGTCAGCCTCGATCAGTTGCGCCGTTGCCATGTCGCCGTCGACCTCGGGGCCGCCCGGACCCGGGTGTACGTCAAGGGGCTCGGCCTCGTCGTCGACGAGCCGAGCGCCGCCGCCGTGAACACCCGTACCGGATCGCTCATCGCCGTCGGCGCGCTCGCCGAACAGATGACGGGCCGCACCCCCGAGTACATCCGGGTGGTCCGGCCGGTCTCCGGCGGGACGGTCGTGGACATCGAGATGGCCCAGCGCATGCTGCGCCAGCTGCTGGGCGACAAGCTCCGCAGGCAGCTGCGCCGCAAGCCCCGGCTGCGCGCCGCCGCCTGCACCCCGCACGACAGCGATCCCCTCGCCCAGCGGGCCGCCGTCGAGACCCTGGTCGGCCTCGGCGCCCGCCGCGTGGAGCTGGTCGACACCCTGATCGCGGCGGCCGTCGGCTGCGGACTTCCCGTCGAGCAGCCGACCGCCACCATGATCATGGTGTGCGGGGCCGCGACGACCCAGATCGCGGTGCTCTCGCTCGGCTCGATCGTGACCGCCGTGCGCATCCCGATCGGCGGCGACGCGATCGACCACGCGGTGATCCAGCACCTGCGCCAGTACCACGAGCTGATGCTGCCGAGCCAGTCCGTACGCCCCCTGCAGCTGGCCCTCAGCGGCAACGGGCTGACCCCGCACGGGCCCGCCGTGACCGAGATCCACGGCCGGGACGTGGCGACCGGCCTGGCCCGCTCCGTACAGGTGGACACCGCCGCCGTGCGGCAGGCGATCCACCGCCCCCTGACCTCGGTCCTGGACGGCCTGGGCAAGGTGCTGCGGGACTGCCCGCCCGATCTGGTGGCCGACCTCGCGGACTGCGGGATCATGATGGTCGGCGGCAGCGCGCTGCTGCCCGGCCTCGACCAGATGCTGCGCGACGCGACCGGCATGCCGGTGCACATCGCCGAGCGGCCCGACGTCTGCTCGGTCCTGGGGCTCGGCGCCATGCTGGACGGCAAGATCCGCCCCATGGTCCTCGACCCGCTCGCCTGCTGAGCGCCGCGGGCCTGCGGCGGATGACCGACGAACCACACGACGCGGCGCCCCGCGAAGGGGTCCCGCAGGCACCCCGGCTGCCGATGCTCCTGGAGGCGGTGCTGAGCGTCGGCACCGATCTCGAACTGCGGTCCACCCTCCAGCAGATCATCGACACCGCCACCGCCCTCACCGGGGCCCGCTACGGCGCGCTGGGCGTGCTGGACCCCGACCGCGGCACCATCCGGGAACTGTTCATCCATGGCCTGACCGACGCCGAACAGGCCGCCGTCGGGGACTTCCCGGACGGCCACACCGGCATGCTCGGCGCGCTCATCGAGGAGTCACGGCCGCTGCGCTCCGACGACCTCACCGCCGACCCGCGCTCCACCGGGATGCCCCCCGGCCACCCCCCGATGCGCTCGTTCCTCGGCGCCCCGATCCTGGTCCACGACGAGGTCTTCGGGAACATCTACCTCACCGAGAAGAGCACCGCGCACTTCACCGAGACCGACGCGGCGCTCCTGCGGGTCCTCGCCTCGCAGGCCGGGATCGCGATCGGCAACGCCCGGCTCTACGACACCGTCCGCCGGCGCGAACGCTGGATCGAGGGCGCCGCCGCCGTCACCAACACCCTGCTGACCGGCGAGAACGCGGCCGACGCCCTGATGACCGTGGCGGAACGGGCCAGGATCCTCAGCGACGCGACGGCCGGAGTGATCCTCCAGCCGACCGAGGAGGGCGGCATGGAGATCGTCGTCGCCTCCACGCTGGAGGATCCGGCCGGCCTGGTGGGCACCGCCATCGAACCCGGCTCCCCCGTCCTGGTGCAGCTGCTGGGCGGTGAGCCGGTCTTCCTGGAGGACTCCGCGACCGATCCCCGGATGACCACCCACGTACGGTCCCGGTTCGGCCCCAGCATGATGCTGCCGTTGCAGAGCGGCGGGCGGCTCATCGGCACCCTCGCCCTGCCCCGGCGGCGCGGCGCCCGCCCGTACACGGCGGTGGACCGGCTGCTGGCCTCGCAGTTCGCCTCGCAGGCCGCCCTCGCGCTGGTCCTGGCCGACGCCCAGCACGACCGGGAGCAGCTCGCGGTGTACGAGGACCGGGACCGGATCGCCCGGGATCTGCACGATCTCGTCGTCCAGCGGCTGTTCGCCACCGAGATGATGCTGGAGTCGACCCGGCGCCGCGCCGCCACCGGGCAGACCGACGAGCTGCTGGCCAGGGCCGTCGACGAGCTGGACTCCACGATCCAGGAGGTCCGCACGACCATCTTCGCCCTCCAGCAGCCCCCCGCCGAGGCCCCCACCACCTTCCGCGGCCAGGTGCTGCGGGAGACCCGGGGCGCGGCCTCGGTACTCGGCTTCCAGCCGTCGGTGCAGTTCACCGGGGCGGTGGACGCCCTCGTGCGGGAGCCGGTGAGCGGACAGCTGCTGGCCGCGCTGCGCGGGGCGCTGGCGGCCGCGCACCGGCGGTCCGGGGTCTCGGAGATCGAGGTGGTGGTCGACGCGACGGCGGTACTCCCGGAGGGGCGGGCCGCCGTCCGGCTGACGGTCCGGGACGACGGGCGGGAGGAGGACGGCACGCGGGCGCCTGCCGTCAGCTGGCAGGCGCCCCTCTGAGCGCGACCCTGGTGTTGGAGTGCGCGACGCCCGCCTCCCGCCTGAGCCTGCGCAGCAGCCCGTCCAGCGCCGCGGTGTCGGCGGCGGTGGCCCGTACCAGGTAGTCGTGCCCGCCCGTCACATGCACCACCTCGGTGATGCCGGGCAGGGTCAGCACGGCCCGCTCGAAGACCTCGTTGGTGGTGTCCATCCGCAGGGTGACGTCGATGAAGACGACGAGGCCGGTCCGGGTGTCGGCGGCGGGGTCGACGATCACGGTGAAGCCCCGGATGACGCCGTCCCGGCGCAGCCGCCGCACCCGGTCGGCCGCCGCGTTGGCGCTGAGCCCGACCCGCGCCCCCAGATCGCGGTACGAGATCCGCGCGTCCTCCTGGAGAACGCCGAGGATTTCCCTGTCCAGACGGTCCATACCGCGATTGTCGCAGCTTTCGGACATTCGCGACTTCGGGCGGGTCGTTACCGGCCCCCCGGATGGAGCACACCGACGGGCCGGGGGCCTGCTCGCGCCCTTGACTGACTGTGTGGACACAGCCGTCAAGCAGTCACCGGCACCGGCCGCTCCGGCCGCCTCCGGCGCCGCCTACCGCAACCTCGTGATGGCCACGATCGGCTTCGCGCTCACCTTCTGGGCGTGGAACCTGATCGCGCCCATGTCCGACTCCTACAAGGAGCGGCTCGGGCTGAGCTCGTTCCAGCAGTCGCTGCTGGTGGCCGTGCCCGTGCTGGTCGGTTCGCTGGGCCGGATCCCGGTGGGCGCGCTCACCGACAAGTTCGGTGCGCGGCTGATGTTCCCGCTGATCTCGGCGCTCACCATCGTGCCGGTGCTGCTGCTGATCCCGGCGAAGGACTCCTACAGCGCGATGCTGGCGGTGGGCTTCCTGCTGGGCCTGGGCGGCACCACGTTCGCGATCGGCATCCCGCTGGTCAACTCGTGGTTCCCGCCGGCCGAACGGGGCCTGGCCCTCGGTGTGTTCGGCATGGGCATGGGCGGTGTGGCACTGTCGGGGTACTTCACGCCGCGGATCGCGAAGCACGGCGACAACCTGCCGTTCCTGGTGGTCGCCGGGGCGCTCGTGGTGTACGCGGCGCTGGCGGCGGTGCTGGTCAACGACCGGCCGGGACGGCAGGTGCCGACGGACACCCTGGCCCACCGGCTGGGTGCGGCGGGGCGGCTGCGGGTGACCTGGGAGCTGTCGGCGCTGTACGCGATCGGCTTCGGCGGCATCGTGGCGTTCGGCGTCTACCTGCCGACGTACCTGAAGACCTGGTACGACCTCTCCCCCACCGACGCCGGTACGAAGGCCGCCGGGTTCGCCCTGGTCACGGTGATCTTCCGGCCGATCGGCGGCTGGCTCTCGGACCGGATGCACCCGGCGCTGGTCTCCTCGGTGGCGCTCGGGGTGGCCGCCCTGATGGCGATCGTCCAGGCCTTCGACCCGAAGCTGGTGCCCGGCGGCACGATCGCGCTGCTGATCATGGCCGCCGGTCTCGGTACCGCGAGCGGCAGCGTCTTCGCCCTCGTCTCGCAGGTGACCCCGCAGGCCAAGGTGAGCAGCGTCACGGGGATCGTCGGCGCGATGGGCGGTCTCGGCGGCGTCGTCCCGCCGCTGGTGATGGGCGCGATCTACAGCTCGAAGGGCTCGTACTCGATCGGATTCATGCTGCTGTCCGATCTTGGCGCTGGCCGGCTGCGTGTACGCGTACGGGCGGATGCGGACCATCCAGCGGGACGCCTGAGGGCCCGCGCGCAAGGAGAACGGCAGCGTCCCCGCCGGGACGCTGCCGTTCGTCGTGGGTCCGCTCAGTGCGCGGACGTGGCGGCCGTGCGCTGCTGCTCGAACTTCTGCGCCCAGTACGCCGTCCGGTCGAGGTAGGCCGTCTCGGCGGCGGCCCCCGTCTTCCCGTACGCCCCTTCGTAACTCTGGTAGCCGTGTCCGGCGGGCGGGTTGCCCGACGCGGGTTCGATCGGGCTGCCCTCGTGCCATTCGTTGAAGGAGGTGACGGAGACCCAGGAGGGCGATCCGCCGATGGCCGGGTCGAGCGCGTTGCTCCACTCCAGGTCGTAGGAGGCGCCGTCCTCGCGTCCCAGGGTGGGTGTGGTGTTGCCGGGAACGGCCCGGTCGTCGATGTAGCCGGGGGCGACCGAGGGCGCCCAGACCAGGTTGTTGGCCTCGGCGTACTCCCCCGCCTGCTGCCAGCCGGGGGCGGTGGCACCGGCGATGCCGTCGTAGGTGTAGATCCCGCCGAAGTGCGCGACCTTGGTGGTGTCGGTGGTCTGGGCGAGGACGATGGCGCTGTCGCTCACGGCGTCCAGGGCCGACCAGTCCTGGATCTTCAGGCTCTCGAAGATGTAGAACGCCGGGCGGTTGCCGTGCTCGGCGTCCCGGTAATAGGCGGGATGGTCGCCGAACTTGTCGTTCAGGTAGGCGATGTCGTCGACCACGGAGGCCGCCGTCCGGTCGCCGTACGGTTCGATGTGCCAGGCCACCTTGATGCCGTGCCGGGCGGCGGCGTCCAGGACCAGCGGGGCGAGTTCGTCCTCGTAACCGCCCTGTCCCCACCAGCTGTAGACGATGACTCCGGCGCCCGACTGCTCGATCCACTTCATGTGCTGCTCGACGGCCCCGGCGGCGTCACCGGAGTCGTACGGGCCGAGCTTCGGGTAGAGGTCGGCGCCGATGTCCTCGGGCGGGGTGTGGCCGCCCTGCTCCCAGTGGCGCCAGCTGCCGTTGGTCTCCGGGGTGCCGTACCAGGGGTAGTAGAAGAGGTGCACGTTGGAGGAGCCGGCGGTCCTGGTCTCCTGCGCCTTGGCCAGGGTGAAGCTGTCGATGTCGAACAGGGAGCCCGCTCCCCCGGTGAACCGGAGGAACAGCGGGCCCGAACCGGCGCCGCTGAGGGCGCCGGTCACCTGGGTGAAGGTCTCCCAGCCGCCGGTCGGGGCGACGTCCACCGAGCCGAGCAGCGCTCCGGTGGCCGAGCCGGAGCGCACCTCGATGGTGCCGCCCGCCCCGGCCGACGAGACCTTGGCGGTGAAGGAGGCGGCCCCGGCCGTGTCGACGGAGGCGTAGCCCGCCCAGTCCCCGTTGTCGATGTAGCCGAGGGTGGCCCCGCCGCCCGCTCCGGCGTGTGCTGCGCTCTGCACACCGGAGGAGGACGTGTACGACTCCGCCTCCACGGGGTCCTCACCGGGGTCCGTGGCTCCGGAGCCGCAGTCGGCCTGCACCGCGCCGGCGGCGTACTGGATGCCGCCGAGCAGCAGTTGGCGGAAGTCCGGATCGCTGTAGGACTCGATGGTGTGGCCGAGACCGGTGTAGAAGGACCGCCCCTGCTGCTGCGGGTGGCACCAGGTGATCGGGTGGTCGCCGCCCATCTCGCCGCCGGTGTAGCTGCTCTCGTCCAGGGTCTGGAGCACGTGGACGTCGGCGCGCGGGTTGGTGCGGTAGTTGTACAGCTCGTCGGTCCTGGTCCACACGTCGTCCAGGTGCGAGGTCGCCGGGTTGGCGTGGTCCTCGGTGACGACCTTCGCCTCCTGGATCGCCGGGTGGCTCTTGAACCAGGCGCCGACGAGGTGCTCGTAGGACGGCCAGTCGTACTCGGTGTCGGCGGCCGCGTGGACGCCGACGAATCCGCCGCCGCCGTCCACGTACGCCGACAGGGCGTCCTGCTGCGCGGTGTTCAGGACGTCGCCGGTGGTGGAGAGGAAGACCACCGCCTCGTACCCGGCGAGGTTCGAAGGGGTGAAGGCGGCGGCGTCCTCGGTGGCGGTGACGTCGAAGCCGTCCGCCGCGCCCAGTTCCTGGATCGCGGTGATGCCGGCCGGAATGGAGTCGTGCCGGAATCCGGCGGTCTTGGAGAAGACCAGCACGTCGTACGGGTCAGCGGCCGCGGCGGCTCCCGCCGGGGCGGGGGCCAGGAAGGCGGCCCCGAGTGCCAGGGCGGCGGCGCAGGCCACATGCCGTGCGTGCCGGGCGAGTTGGCGTCTCATCCGGCTCACCCCTCCGTCTCGAAGGTGAAGGCGTCCAAGTCGAACAGGTTCCCCTGGCCCGTGGGCCCCTTGAAGACGAGGAAGAGTTCGGTGGTGCCCGCGGGCGCGTTGCTCACGTCCGCCGAGACGTCGGTGAAGGTCTCCCAGTCACCGGTGGGCGCGACGGTCAGGGTGGAGAGCAGGGTGCCGGTGGGGGAACCCGCTCGCACCTCGAGCGTGCCGCCGGGACCGGCGGAGGAGACCCGGGCCGAGATGCCGGTGGCGTCGGCGAGGGCGTACGGCTCGAAGGAGATCCAGTCGCCGTTGTCGGTGAAGCCGACGGTGGCGCCGCCCTCCGCCGCTCCGTGCTGGGCGGGCTCGACGCCGGACTGGGCGGCGAAGTGCTCGGCCTGCCGGTGGCGGGGCTGGAGGATGCTGTCACCGTGGCCGGTGAGCCCGCCGGCGTCGGTGTACTCGGCGTCGAAGACCCCGTAGATGTTGGCGGCGCTGTCGTGCTCGCCGTCGACGGGTACGTCGATGGTGCCGGAGCAGCCGTTCTTCGAGGTGATCTGGTGGCGGTGGCTGTCGTGGCCCAGGAGGTAGGTCACCTTGACCTTCGAGCAGTCGACGGCGCCGTCCTCGGGGTCGGTGACCGTGACGGTGAAGGGCACGGAGTCACCGAAGGAGAAGAGTTTCCCGTCGGCGGGCGTGGTGAGGGTGACCGTGGGGGCGGTGTTGCCTGCCGTCACGACGAGGCTGGCGGTGCCGGTGAGCCCGTCGGGGTCGGTGACCGTGAGGGTCGGGTTGAAGGTTCCGGCGGTGGTGTAGGTGTGGTTCGGATCGGCGTCGGTGGAGGTGGCGCCGTCACCGAAGTCCCAGGCGTAGCTCAGCGCCCCGCCCTCGGGGTCCGCGCTGCCGGCCGCCGAGAAGGCGACGTCGAGCGGGGTGGGTCCGGAGGTGCGGTCCGCGGCGGCCTTGGCGACCGGGGAGCGGTTGCTGCCCGCCAGGTACTCGACGCGGTACAGCGCCTGGTTGCCGGAGCCGGTGCCGTAGTCCAGGACGTACAGCGCGCCGTCCGGGCCGAACGCGGAGTCCATGACCTGGGTACCGGTCCACGGGAAGGTGTCGATCGTCCCGGGTGAGCCGTCGGCCTTCACCTCGATCGGCTTGATCCACTTACGGCCGTACTCGGTGGCGAAGAAGCGGCCGTCGAGGGACTCGGGGAACTTCACGCCCGAGTCGAGGTCCGCGTCGTAGTGGTAGACGGGTCCGGCCATCGGCGATTCGGAACCGCCGCCGAACTCGGGCGGGGTGCCCGAGTCACCGCCGTACTTGATCCAGGCGGACTTCACGGCGGGCAGCTTCGGCCGGCCGGTGTTGCGGAAGGAGTTGTTGGCCGGGCCGCCCGCGCAGTCGTACTTCGCACCGGACGGGCCGCTCGGGAAGGTGTACTCGTTGTACGCCTCCGAGGTGGTGTTGGTGCCCGTGCAGTACGGCCAGCCGAAGTTGCCGGGGCCGGTGACGCGGTCGAACTCGACCTGGCCGCCGGGGCCCCGGTCGGCGTCGGTGGTGCCGGCGTCGGGGCCGTAGTCGCCCACGTAGACGGTGCCGGTCGGCTTGTCGACGGACATCCGGAACGGGTTGCGGAAGCCCATCGCGTAGATCTCCGGGCGGGTCTTCTCCGTGCCGGGGGCGAAGAGGTTGCCGGCCGGGACGGTGTAGCCGCCGTCGGCGGTCGGCTTGATCCGCAGCAGCTTGCCACGCAGGTCGTTGGTGTTGCCGGAGGAACGCTGGGCGTCGAACTGCGGGTTGCGTTCGGTGCGTTCGTCGATCGGCGCGTAACCGGCCGACTCGAAGGGGTTGGTGTCGTCGCCGGTGGTCAGGTAAAGGTTCCCGGCGGCGTCGAAGTCGATGTCACCGCCGACGTGGCAGCACTGGCCCCGGTCGTTGCCGACTTCGAGGAGGACCTTCTCGCTCGCGGTGTCGAGGGTGCCGTCGGCCTTCATCGTGAACCTGGACAGGTTCAGGTGGCCCTTCCAGGCCTCGAAGTCGGCGGCGGTGCCCGTCACCGGGGCGTCACCGGCCGGGGTGTTCAGTACGGGTGAGTAATAGAGGTAGAGATAGCGGTTGGTGGCGAAGCCCGGGTCGGCCGCGACGCCCTGCAGCCCCTCCTCGTCATGCGTGTAGACACTGAGCTTGGCGGACGTCTTCGTCGTCCCGGCGGCGTCGGTCAGCCGGACCGTGCCGTCCCGGGCGGTGTGGACGACCGACTTGTCCGGGAGCACGGCGAGGGACATGGCCTCACCCAACTCATCAGGCCCGAGGGCCAGTTGGACCTGCTGGTAGTCGGCGGCCGGAATCTCGGCCCGGATGTGCCGCACGGTGGGTGCTGCGGGCGCGGCCACGGCGGTACCGGCGGCGAGACCGCCGGTGGCCACCAGGGTGAGGGCCGTGAGGACCCTGGACCACAGGGGTGGGGACAGAGGCATGAACGCTTCCTTCCTGACGGTGCGTGGGGTTGTCAGGCAAGGCGCTGTCGCGCTTTGCGACGTGCGTGTACTGCCGGAGGGGCGGCGAGGTTCTTACTTGGTGTCGCGCCGAGATGCCCTGCCGGAGTGAACTTTTTGCATGCTGGCAACGCAAAATTAATTTGTCAAGGTCGTATCCAAATCCCCGCCGGATGCCCCGTACAGCCATCCGGCACCGATTGCGGGACATGTTCCAAGGACGGAAGCGCTTCACTTATCTAGGGTTCGCAGAGTGATGTCACTCTTGCCTGCACTCCAGGACCCCGCCGGTTCGCCGGCCACCCGCGAAGCCGTCCGGTTCGGTGAACAGTCGCTCGGTTACGGCCGGTTGGCCGCGGCGGCGGACGCGCTCGCCACCCGGATCGCACAGGCCGGCCGGGTCGCGGTCTGGGCGACCCCCGCCCCGGAGACCGTGGTCGCGGTGGTCGCCGCGCTGAGAGCGGGGGTGCCCGCCGTACCGCTCAACCCGAAGACGGGCGAACGGGAGCTGGCCCACATCGTCTCCGACAGCGCGCCCTCCACGGTGCTGGCGGCGGCCGGTGACGTACTGCCGCCCGCACTGGCCTCGCTGACCCGGGTCGACGTGGACACGGCCGCCGCGCCGCAGCCCTCCGACGCCTCCTTCCCCGAGCCCTCCCCCGAGTCCCCCGCCCTGATCGTGTACACCTCGGGCACCACCGGCCCGCCCAAGGGCGCGGTCCTGCCGCGCCGGGCCATCGCCGCCACCCTGGACGCACTGGAGGACGCCTGGCAGTGGACCGGCGACGACGTCCTGGTCCACGCGTTGCCGCTGTTCCACGTGCACGGCCTGATCCTCGGCATCCTGGGCCCGCTGCGGCGCGGCGGTTCGGTGCGCCACCTCGGGCGGTTCTCCACCGAGGGCGTGGCCCGGGAGCTGGAGTCGGGCGGCACGATGCTGTTCGGTGTGCCGACGATGTACCACCGCATCGCGGAAGCGCTTGCCGACCCCACCGCGTCCGTCGGGCTGACGAAGGCCCTCGCGGGCGCCCGGCTGCTGGTCTCCGGCTCGGCGGCGCTGCCGGTCCACGACCACGAGCGGATCGCGGCGGCGACCGGCCGCCGGGTCATCGAGCGGTACGGCATGACGGAGACGCTCATGAACACGGGCGTACGGGCCGACGGCGAACCGCGCCCCGGCACCGTCGGCGGCCCGTTGCGCGGCGTCGAACTCCGCCTGGTCGAGGAGGACGGCAGCGCCCTCACCGACCCGGCGTCCATCGGCGAGATCCAGGTGCGCGGCCCGAACCTGTTCACCGGCTACCTCAACCGCCCCGACGCGACGGCCGCCGCGCTCACCGCCGACGGCTGGTTCCGCACCGGGGACATGGCCACGCTCGACCCCGACGGGTACGTACGGATCGTCGGCCGCAAGGCCACCGACCTGATCAAGAGCGGCGGTTACAAGATCGGCGCGGGCGAGATCGAGAACGCCCTGCTGGATCACCCCGGCGTCCGCGAGGCCGCCGTCACCGGCGAACCGGACCCGGACCTGGGCGAGCGGATCGTCGCCTGGGTGGTCCCGGCCGACCCCGGCTCACCGCCCCCGGCCGAGGAACTCGCCGGTCATGTCGCCGCCCAGCTCTCCCCGCACAAGCGGCCGCGCACCGTCCGCTACCTGGACGCGCTGCCGCGCAACGACCTGGGCAAGATCATGAAGCGGTCGCTCCATGGCTGACCGGCGCTCGGCCCGTGCGGCGATCGCCGCCGTCACCGCCGACTTCACCGAGTCCACCGCACCGCGCGAGGACACCTCGGCCGACGGCCCGCTCGGCTGGAGCGGATACGCGGACTCCCGGGCACGGGCCGCCGCCCGCACCGGCGAACGGGAGTCCGTCGTGCACGGCCTCGCCACCGTCGGCGGCCACCGCTGCGTACTGGTCTCCTTCGAGTTCGGCTTCCTGGGCGGCTCGCTCGGGCAGCGCACCGGGGACCGGCTGGAGGCGGCGTACGAGGAGGCCGCGACCCGGCACCTCCCCCTCGTCTCGCTGATCGCCACGGGCGGCAGCCGGATGCAGGAGGGCATGATCGCGCTCACCCAGCTGCACCGGGTGGCCGCCGCGTCGGCCCGGCTGCGGGCGGCCGGTCCGGCGCAGCTCGCGGTCCTGCGCGACCCGACGACCGGCGGTGGCTGGGCGACCCTGGGCGCGGGCGCCGATGTGATCCTCGCGCTGCCCGGGGCGCAGGTCGGCTTCGCCGGCTCCCGGGTGCGGCCGCCCGGCGCGGACCCGGCCGCGTACACCGCCGAGGGCCAGCTGGCGGCCGGCCAGATCGACGCGATCGTCCCGCCGGAGGAGCTGGCCGCGGCCCTGGGGCACTGGCTGGGAGCGCTGACCCGCCCGGCCGCCGCACCCCCGGCACCCGCCCCGGTGCCCGCCGCGCTCTCCCGGACCGGGCTCCCGCCCACCGGCTGGGACGCGGTGCTCCGGGCCCGGTCCGCGTCACGGCCGCGCGCCGAGGCGTATCTGGACGCCTACTTCGGTATACGGCTACCGCTCAGCGGGGACCGCTGCGGGGGGACGGACCCCGGGCTGCTCTGCGGCTTCGGGCTGCGCGAGGGGAACGAGGGGAATGAGGGGAATGAAGGAAGTGCGGGGGCCGGGGGAACGGGCGGGGCAAGCGGGGGGCGGCCGGTCGCGTACGTCGCCCAGTGCGGCACCGCGACCCGCCCGGCCGGCTACCGCACGGCGGCCCGGGTGATCAGACTGGCCGACCGGCTCGGTATCCCCGTCCTCACCCTGGTCGACACCCCGGGCGCCGCCAACGACGCCGAGGCGGAACGGGCCGGTGCGGGCGCGGCCATCGCGGACGCGTTCGCGGCGATCGCGGCCGCCCGGGTTCCCGTCACGACCCTGGTGATCGGCGAGGGCGGTTCGGGCGGCGCGCTGGCCCTGGCCGCACCGGGCAACACCCACGTCACCGCCGACAGCTACTTCTCGGTGATCGCCCCGGAGCTCGCGGCGGCGATCCTGAAGCGCTCCCCGGACCAGGTGCACGCCACGGCCGACCAGTTGCGGCTGCGCCCGCAGGACCTGGTGGAGCTGGGCGTCGCCCGCTCCGTCGTGAGGGCCGGCCCGCCGCCGGGCGCGGACACGGGCTCGACGCGCACAGGAAGCGAGGGGTCGATAGCGTAATAAAGGGGACAGCCCGCGACGGGCTCAGGGACACGTCTTCGAGTGAGGAAAGAGGCCAGGTCATGGCCGCAGAATCAGAGGGCACTCCGTGCTGGGCAGATGCGACGTTCGGTGACATCGAGGGCGCGAAGCGCTTCTACGGTGAGCTGCTGGGCTGGACCTACGGCGACTCGCTGCCCGAGTTCGGCAACTACACCCAGGCGTACGTGGACGGCAAGGCGGTCGCCGCCCTGATGCCTCCGATGCCCGGCCAGGAGGTACCGGCCGCCTGGACGCTGTACCTCGCCTCGCCGGATGCCGCCGCCACCGCGGCGAAGATCCGCGAGAACGGCGGCGAGGTGCTGGTGGAGCCCATGCGGGTCGGGGAGTTCGGCACGATGGTGCTGGCCCGTGACCCGGGCGGGACGGCGTTCGGCGTGTGGCAGGCGGGCAGCCACGAGGGGTTCGGCGCGCGCAACGTACCGGGCGCCTACAGCTGGGCCGAGGTCTTCACCCGGGAGCCGGAGAAGGCGGACCCCTTCTTCCGTGCCGTGTTCGGGTACGGGGTGAAGCGGGTGGCGGACGACGCGGTCGACTTCACGCTCTACGACCTGGGCGCGGACCCGGTGCTGGGCCGGATGAAGATGACGGAGGACTTCCCCCCGGAGGTGCCGCCGTACCTGAACGTGTACTTCACCGTCGCGGACTGCGACGCGGCCGTGGCGAAGGCCAAGGCGCTCGGGGCCCAGCTCCGGTTCGGCCCGCTCACCATCCCGTTCGGCCGGTTCGCGGCCCTGACCGACCCGCAGGGCGCGCCGTTCTCGCTGATCGACGGGACGACGACGGGCGGCGAGATGCCGAAGGTCACGGACGTGGCCTGAGTGGCGGCCGGCCTGCCTGCCCCGGTCCGCGAGACGCCTCAGGCCTCGGGACGGTGCGCGTCGTAGCGCGCGAACCGGGGCCACCGCAGGGCCAGCAGCAGCACCCCGGCCACGCAGGCGATCCCTCCCCCGGTGACGGCCACACCGGGCGAGACCAGATCGGCGACCGACCCGGCCAGGAAGTCCCCGAGCCGGGGGCCGCCCGCCACGACGACGATGAACACGCCCTGCAGCCGCCCCCGCATGTCGTCCGGCACCGCGGCCTGGAGCATCGTGTTGCGGAAGACCATCGAGGTGGTGTCGGCGGCCCCCGCGAGCGCCAGGAAGACGAGCCCGAGCCAGAGCTGCCGGGTCAGCCCGAACACCGCGATGGCGGTGCCCCAGCTCGCGACCGCGAAGAGCACGGCGAGCCCGTGCCGCCGGATCCGCCCCAGCCAGCCGGAGAACACCCCGCCCAGCAGTGCGCCCAGGGCCGGGGCGGCGACCAGCAGTCCGGTGGTCTTCGCGTCGCCCCCGTACCAGAGGACGGCCACGACGGGGAACAGTGCGCGGGGGTTGGCCAGCACCATGGCGCACATGTCGGTGAAGAAGGTCATCCGCAGGTTGGGCCGGGTGCCCAGGAACCGCAGCCCGTCCATCACCGAAGCCCGCTTCGCTCTCCCGGCGGCGCCCTCGCCCCGGTCCGGCAGCATCGAGGGCAGCCGCCACATCGCGTACAGCGAGGCGGTGAAGGTCACGGCGTCGATGCCGTACGCGGCCCGGTACCCCCACCAGCCGACGATGAGCCCGCCGAGCATCGGTCCGACGAGCCCGCCCGTGGTGCTGGTCATGGAGTTCAGCGCGTTGGCGGCGGGCAGTTGTTCGGCCGGCAGGAGCCGGGCGATCATCGAGCTGCGGGCCGGTGAGTTGAGCGCGAAGCAGACGGCCTGGAGCGCGACGACCCCGTACAGGAGCCCCACCCGCTCCACCCCGGCGACGGTGATCCCCACCAGTGCGACGGAGAGCGCGAACGACCCGAAGGCGCTGACCAGTCCCAGCTTGCGCCGGTCGACGGTGTCCGCGACAGCCCCGCCGTACAGCCCGAAGACGACCAGGGGCACCAGCGAGCAGAACCCGATCAGCCCGACGGAGAACGCGGACCCGGTGAGGTCGTACACCTGGAGCGAGACGGCGAGCGCCGTCATACCCTGCCCGACCCAGGAGACCGTGTTCCCGAACCAGAGCCGCCGGTAGTCGGGGGAGGTCCGCAGCGGGGTCAGGTCGGCGAATATCCGGGCGCGGGGGGCGGGCTCATCGGCCTCGTCCGTCGTCTCGGTCAGGGATTCGGTCACGGAGAATGGTATCGGCCGGGGCCGGCGACCCGTACAGAGGTCATGGGCTCAGGCAGTACCGGGGGCGGCCCACGGCAATGATCGAAGTCGTGCGGCGGCCGCGTGCCGTATGTGAGGCTCTGGCCATGAGCACACCATCTGAGCAGCCCCCGGCCGACCGGCTGCAGACGGACCGGCCGCACTCGGCCCGCGTCTGGAACTACCTCCTCGGCGGCAAGGACAACTACACCGTCGACCACGAGACGGGCGACCTGATCCTACGGATGTTCCCGGACATCGCGGACATCGCCCGCCTCCAACGGGCCTTCCTCGCCCGCGCCGTGCGCTACCTGGCCGTGGAGGCCGGGATACGCCAGTTCCTGGACATCGGCGCCGGCCTGCCCACCGCGGACAACACGCACGAGGTGGCCCAGCGGGTGGCGCCGGACTCCCGGATCGTCTACGTCGACAACGACCCACTCGTGCTGACCCACGCCCGCGCCCTGCTCACCAGCTCTCCCGAGGGCGCCTGCGCGTACATCGACGCCGACGTGAAGAACGTCGACCTGATCCTCGAAGAAGCCGCCGGAACGCTGGACTTCAGCCGCCCGGTCGGTCTGACCATGCTGGGGATCATGGGGCAGCTGCCGGACGAGGACGATCCGTGGACGCTCGTCGACCGGCTGACGGAGCCGCTCGCGCCGGGCAGCCACCTGGCCCTGAGCGACGGCACCGACACGAGCGACACGCTGAACCAGGCCATCGAGACGTACAACGCCAACTCGGCGAGCTCGTACCACCTGCGCAGCCCGGAACGGATCGCCGGCTTCTTCCACGGCCTGGAGATCATCGAGCCGGGCATCGTCAGAACGTCGGCCTGGCGCCCCGACCCGGGTACGGACGGCACGGACGTCCTACGGGGCCACGCGGTCTGCGGAATCGGCCGCAAGCCCTGAGCCGGCGGCCCGTGAGCGGGGGAGAGAAAAAGCGTCGTCGGGCGAGCGCCGGAACACGACTTCGTGCCGCAACTGGCTCATCTCCCGGTCGAGTTGGCTTCAGGCAGTGAACGCGGCAAGCACCTTGACGGGGTCAGCCGCCGTGCCCGACAGTCAATCGCATGGCGGTTGAGAGCGCTCTCAATCGCCGCTCCCCCCACCCCACGAAAGCAGCCCACATGAACAGGATCGCTTTCTTCGCCCGGCTTCCAGGCTCCTCCCCCGCCCCCCGACGCCGCCCCCGACGGCGTCTGCCGGCCGTACTCGCCGCGCTCTGTCTGCCGTTGGCCGGACTCACGGGCCTGGCGGGCCCCGCCTGGCTCTCCGGCACCGCCTCGGCCGGCGAACCGGCGGCGGGAACGCACGCGGCCGCCGACTGGACCACCATGTTCAGGGACGACTTCGACGGCGCGAGCGGAACAGGCCTCGACACGGCCGACTGGCTCTACGACACGGGCACCAGCTACCCCGGCGGCGCGGCCAACTGGGGCACCGGTGAGATCGAGACATCGACGGACTCGACGGAGAACGTCTACCAGGACGGCTCCGGCCACTTGGTGATCAAGCCCATACGGGACGCCTCGGGACACTGGACGTCCGGCCGGGTGGAGACCCAGCGCACCGACTTCGCGGCACCGGCGGGTGGGCAGATGCAGCTCAGCGCCTCCCTGAAGCAGCCCGACCCGGCCAACGGGCTCGGCTACTGGCCGGCCTTCTGGGCGATGGGCGCCGACGCCCGCCCGGCCGGGGCCACCAACTGGCCGAGCATCGGCGAGCTGGACATCATGGAGGACGTCAACGCGCTCAGCCAGCGCTCCACCACCTTCCACTGCGGTCAATGGGCCGGTGAGTGCCACGATCCCGACGGCATCAGCAGCGGGCTGCAGGCCTGCGACGGCTGCCAGACCGGCTACCACACGTACTCCGTGATCGTCGACCGCAGGGACACGGCGGCCGAGCAGCTGCGTTTCTACCTGGACGGTGTCCAGACCTTCGCGGTGAACCAGAACGAGGTGTCCGACGCGACCTGGAAGGCCGCCGTCGACCACGGGTACTTCGCCATCTTCGATGTGGCGATCGGCGGTTCGTATCCGGACAAGGTCTGCGGCTGCACCTCCCCCGGGGCCGACATCACCTCCGGCGCGGGGATGAGCGTGGACTGGTTCTCGGCCGAGATCAGCCAGTCCTGAGCCGCAGGGCGTCACTCCTGGCGCCGCGCCACGGTGAAGTGCCTGTCCGTACCGCGGTGTTCGATCTCATCGAGCGCGGCGACGGCGAGATCCTCGGCGCTGATGCGTGAGGTGCCGTCGGGCTCGCTCAGCAGCGTGGTGGTGCCACGGCGGTAGGCGCCGGTACGGGTGCCGGGTTCGAGGACGGCGGGCGGGCTGAGGTAGGCCCAGTCGCCGTTCACGTGCTCGCGGCAGGCCCGCAACTGGGTCGTACTGGCTGCCGCGACGGCCCGCCAGGCGGCGGGGACGTGGTCCAGGTCGTCGATCACGAGCAGCTCGGGATCGCGCGGCGACCTCAGGGGCCCCGCCCCGCCGATGACGAGCAGCCGGATACCGGCCCGGCCGGTCGCGTCGAGCACGGCAGAGGTGAGCGGCGCGATCGAGGCCTCGTCCCCGGGCGCCGGCCGGATGGCGAGGAGCACGGCGTCGGCCTTGCCGAGAGCCGCGTCGAGAGCCGCGCCGCGCGACTCCTGCGCGGCCCCGGCATCGACGGTCACGGCGGTAACGGCGGTGGCCGAGGTCTCGTCCGGGTGCCGGGAGGCGGCGACCACCTGATGGCCGCGCGAGACGGCTTCGGTGACGAGCCGTGAGCCGACCATTCCGGTGGCGCCGAGGACGGTGATGTTCATGAAGCGGTCCCTTTCCGGGCACGGAGACGGAGTACGGGAGTGAACTGCCCGGCTGCCAGGGCAGCGAGGGCGAGGGCGAAGCCGGCGATCCGGACGGGATCGAGGCCCTCTCCGGCCAGCAGCACGCCGAGGGAGGCGGCGACCAGGGGCGAGAGCAGCCCGAGGAGGGCGGTCGCGGTGACCGGGAGCGTGCGCAGTCCCCTGAACCAGAGGGTGTACGCGATCAGCCCGCCGAACGTGCCCAGCCACAGGTACCCGGCGACGGCCCGGCCGTCCACCCCGCCCGGCACGCCCTCGACGAGCAGCGCGGGAGCCAGCAGCACCAGCCCGCCCGCCGTGAGTTGCCAGCTCGCGAACCCGACCGCGCTGACACCCTCCGGGCGGCCCCAGCGTTTGGTGAGCACGACGCCACCGGCCATGGCCGCGGCCCCGGCGAGCCCGGCGAGAATCCCGGGGGGATCGAGGCCCGCACCGGGGCCGAGCACGACGAGCCCGACGCCCGCGACTCCGACGACGCCCCAGGCGAGGCGCCACGGGGACGGCCGCTCGGAGAGGACCAGGACGGCGAGGAGCGCCACCAGGATCGGCTGGCAGGCCCCGAGCGTCGCGGCCACCCCGCCGGGGAGACGTTCGGCGGCTATGAACAGCAGCGGGAAGAAGGCCCCGATGTTCAGGGTGCCGAGGAGCGCGGCCTTCCACCACCACACCCCGCGCGGCAGGGTGCGCGCGATGAGGAGCCCGAGCAGGCCGGCCGGCAGTGCGCGCATCAGCGCTGCGAAGAGGGGCGAGCCGGGCGGCAGCAGTTCGGTGGTGACGATGTAGGTCGTACCCCACACCGCCGGTGCGAAGGCCGTGGCGATGGTGAGCCCGGCTCGCCGGGCCGGTGACGCGGATGCCGGTGTCGGACGAACTGTCGTCGTGGTCACCACACCACTCTCGGCCCGCCCCACCCATGAGTCCAACACATGGTTTTCATCACACCGATCACGATGCAAGATTGATGGATGGAACTGCGTCAACTGCGATACGTCCTGGCCGTGGCAGAGACCCGGAACTTCACGCGCGCCGCCGAGCAGTGCTACGTGGTCCAGTCGGCGCTGAGCCACCAGATCAAGGCCCTGGAGGACGAGCTCGGGGTGCGCCTGTTCGCGCGTACCAGCAGAAGGGTCGAGCTCACCTCGGCGGGCCAGGCGTTCCTGCCCTCCGCGCGGGCGAGCGTGGAGGCCGCCGAGCGTGCGGCCGCCGACGCCACGGCGGCCGTCGGTGAGCTGCGCGGCCCGGTCGCCCTCGGCATCGTCCCGACGGTCACCGCCCTCGACATCCCCCGGGCGCTGCGCACCTTTCACCGGGCCCACCCGGCCGTCCGCGTCACCCTGCGCACGGCGGGCAGCGACGAGCTCATCTCCGCCGTTGAGGCCGGCACGGTGGACCTCGCCGTCCTGGGTCTCCCGGAGAACGCCGCCCCCACGGGCATCCGCACGCTCGAACTGGCCAGGGCCCGGCTCGTCGCCGTCGTCTCGCCGGAGCACCACCTGTCCGGCCGACGCCGCCTGCGCCTGGCCGATCTGTCAGGGGAGACCTTCGTCGACTTCCCGGCCGGCACCCCCGGCCGCGCCCAGAGCGATCTCGCGTTCGAGGCGGCGGGCATCCAGCGGGACGTGACCTTCGAGTCGATGTCCCCCGCCCTGATCCTCGACCTCGTCGGACAGAACCTCGCGGTGGCCCTGCTGCCACCCGCGGTCCTGTCCCCGGACGCCCCCGCGGCAGCCATCCCCGTAACGGACGGCCCGACCCGGATCGAGTACCTGGCCTGGAGCGACTTCAACCCCGCCCCGGCCGCCACCGCTCTGCTGGCGGTGCTGCGCGCCTCGGCCGCCTGACACGCCGCCGCCGTACCACTGGTGGCGAGGCCCCGGACGCGCGGACGGCTGGTACCTCGCCCCCGAGGTACCAGCCGCTCCCGACCGCTGCCGGCCTTCAGGCCGGCTGTTTCTTCAGTGACTTCAGGTGTGCGAAGACGACGACATTGGCCGAGTAGCCGGATTTCTTGTCGAAGCGTCCGCCGCACGTCATGAGTCTGAGTTCCGGACGGTCGGTGCTTCCGTACACCTTGTCGTCCGGGAACTTGTCCTTCGTATAGGTCTTGACCTCATCGACGGCGAACACCGCTGTCCGCCGGTCCGCCCGGGTGACTTTCACCGTGTCGCCCCGGTGCAGTGCGTTGAGGTTGAGGAAGATCGCCGGCCCTGTCTCGGTGTCGCGGTGACCGACGATCAGAGAGGTTCCCGCGTCTCCGGGTGACGGCCCGTTCCGGTACCAGCCCACCACCCTCGGCTTGTTCAGGGGCGGGGCACCGAGGTGCCCCTTGCCGTCGAGCCCGAGACCCAGGACCGGGGCCTCGATGAAGATGCCGGGTACCGCGATCTTCACCGGTCGTGAGGGCGACAGGGGTGCGTCCGGGCCCCGCCGCACCGGCAGATCGCCGCCGCCTGCGGAGTCGCCCCCGTGAGCGGCGGCCGACAGGTCCTCGGACGAGTCCGAACTCGCCCAGACGATGCCGGTCAGCAGCGAGGAGACCACGCCCAGTGTCATCGTGAGACGGCACGCCCGGCTCGGCCCCCGTCGCCTTCGCCGTCGCCGTCGGCTGTGGGCCCTATGCCTCGTTGCGGGCACGGCGGCGTGCGGCTCGACGGACCATGATCAGCCCCGCGGCTCCGGCCGTCCCTGCAGCCAGCGCGGCGGTGGTCCCCATGTTCCAGTCGCTCTCGGAGCCGGCGTCCATCATGTCCGGCACGCCACCGCCGCCGGCGGGCACCCCACCGGACGGCTTGTCGTAGTTCGACTCGGAGGCCCCCACGGACGAGTCACGGCTGTCGCCGTCCGCACGGCCGCCGTTGTTGCCGGGCTTGGAGCAGTCGACCCGGAAGCTCTTCTGCTTCGGGCCCGCCGGGACGATCCACACCAGCTGGTACGTGCCCTCCGGGAGCAGGTACTGCTGGCTGCGCGCCGAGCCGTTCACGAGCGGCAGCGTGCTCTGCAGGGTGTCGCCCGGGGGAACGGTCGGGGGCTGCGCGGTGATCGTCCAGGGAACGGCCGGGAGCGACTCGAAGTTGCTGGCGGAGAGGACGAACTTGCAGACCTCGACTCCGTCGCCGCCGCGCGAGTTCCAGCCGACCGAGCGGACATCGATGTCGCCGCTGTCGCCGGGGATGGCGTAGGCGGCGGAGGCCCCAGCCAGCGTCGCTCCGGCGATGGCGACTACGGCGGCCACGGCGCCACCCGCACGGAGACTGCGGGAACGGACGGAAGCGGAAATGTGCATGCTGAACTCCTTCAAACCGGGATGATTGTCGTACTAGTCGGTTGATCGACTAAGAAATGGCATGGATCAGCAAAGAAACGCGCCATAACACTCTGAAAAATCCGATAAGCACCCTGAGTAGCCGATATCGGAGCCGGGAGAGGGGGCCCGGTCTGCGCCGGCCCTCCGGGAGCGGGCGTCGGGCGATGAGGGAGTGGCGCGGAATCGCCCCCGCACTGAAGCTTCGCCATGGGTAACCCCGCACCACCGCGAGGCAAGCACCTGTACGAATCCGGGTCGGCCCCGACGACGCCCCGCCGCCTCCCGGTACCAGCGGCCGCCCCCCTGACACTTCGGGAGAGCCACGGCCGAGCCAATGACCTCACAGGCAGCAAAAAGGCCCCCGCCGGAGCGGGGGCCTAGCTGTTCGTGCTGGTCAATCAGGGGAACCGGTTCTGCACCGTGGTGGGGCGGGTGGGACTCGAACCCACGGCCGACGGATTATGAGTCCGCTGCTCTAACCGGCTGAGCTACCGCCCCTTTTCGGCGTGGCGCGTACAAGTGTGCGCGCCGTCTGCCGCAGCATAGCCGGTCATACGATCTCTCGCTCCGCATGCCCGGGTACTCGTGACCATGAAGACCGCGCTGCTCCCTGCCCGGTTCCGGGTGACGTGAAGTTGACGCGAAAGAGTCACGCCCGCCTCACACGCACCACGGATGCGGGCACACGAAAAAGGACCCCGCAGGGCCCTCTTCCGTTCCGCTCCCCCGACTGGACTCGAACCAGTAACCCTCCGGTTAACAGCCGAATGCTCTGCCAATTGAGCTACAGGGGATCGCGCTCCCCCGACTGGACTCGAACCAGTAACCTGCCGGTTAACAGCCGGCTGCTCTGCCAATTGAGCTACAGGGGATTGCTGCGTTGCCTCGGACGACACCTGCCTGGCGGATGCCGGGCGGCGGACGTTCGCTGCGACACATACATTAGCGCAAGCAGGGGGGTGCTTTGCCAATCGGTATCGGCCGGGGTGATCTCCGGTGCCTGCGGGTAGGCGAGCAGCACATGTCGCGCGGAGTGAAGGAAGGGTGGCAGCCATGCGGTACCGGCTCACGTTCATCGCCGGAGTGGCCCTCGGTTACGTGCTCGGCACTCGTGCCGGGCGGGAGCGTTACGAGCAGCTGAAGAAGTCCGCACGCCAGGTCGCCCAGAACCCGGCCGTGCGCAACACCTGCGAGTCGGCGGCCCAGAGCGGCCGCCAGTTCGCCGGGAAGGCGGCCCACGCGGTGGGCGAGAAGGTCGGCGACAAGGTGCCGGCGTCGGTGGCGGACCGGGTGCGGTCGATGCGCGGGCGCGGGGCGAACGGTGAGGACGACTGGGGTACGACCAACACCTGAGGCCCGGTCCTGCACCTGTCTGCCGCACCGCCGTGCGGGAATACTCCGGCGGTGCGGCAGAATCTGTGTATGGGCATAGTCGCCGGCTTGGACAGTTCATCCGCCTTCACGCACATCGTGGTCTGCGATACGGACACGGGTGCCGTACTGCGCCAGGGGTACGCCGCACACCCCGTGGAGGCGAAGGCCACCGAGGTCGATCCGCAGGCGTGGCTGCTCTCACTCGGTGAGGCGGCCGCCGGCGGGCTGCTCGAAGGCGTGCAGGCCATCGGCGTGTCCGCGCAGCAGCACGGGCTGGTACCGCTGGACCGCCAGGGCAATCTCGTACGGCCCGCGCTGCTCGGCAACGACAAGCGGGCGCAGGTCGCCGCGGCCGATCTGGTCGACGGGCTGGGCGGGCGGCAGGCCTGGGCCGAGGCGGTCGGGGCGGTGCCGCAGGCGGCGCAGCCGGTGTCGAAGCTGCGCTGGCTGGCGCGGACCGAGCCGGAGATGGCGCAGCGGGTCGCCGCCGTGCTCCAGCCGCACGACTGGCTGGTCTGGCAGCTGCTGGGCCGTCCGGCCCGGCGGACCACCGACCGGGGTGCCGCGTCCGGGACGGGTTACTGGTCGGCGGGCAGCGAGTCCTACCGGCCGGATCTGGTGGAGCTGGCGCTGGGACGGCAGGCGGCGCTGCCCGAGGTGCTCGGGCCGTGCGAGGCGGCCGGAACGACGCCGGAGGGCCTGCTGATCTCGGCGGGTACCGGCGAGACGATGGCGGCGGCGTTCGGCCTCGGGGTCGGGGTCGGGGACGCGGTGGTGTCGCTCGGGGCCTCGGGCTCGGTGATGGCGGTGCACCACGAGGCGCTGGCCGATCCGACCGGGATGATCACCTCGTTCGCGGATGCCACCGGGATGCACCTGCCGGTGGTGCACACCTCCAACGCGGTACGCGCGCTGCGCGGGAGCGCCGAGATGCTGGGCGTTGACGGGCTGGAGGAGCTGTCGGCGCTGGCGCTCAAGTCGACGCCCGGTGCCTCGGGGCTCGTACTGCTGCCGTACCTGGAGGGCGAGCGGACTCCGCAGCTGCCGCACACCGCGGGGACGCTGAGCGGGCTGCGGCGCGAGTCGATGAAGCCGGAGCACCTCGCGCGCGCCGCGTTCGAGGGGATGCTCTGCTCGCTGGCCGACGCGCTGAACGTGCTGCGCGACCGGGGGGTCGAGGTGCGGCGGGTGTTCCTGCTGGGCGCCGCCGCCGAGCTGCCGGCCGTGCAGGCGCTCGCGCCGATGCTGCTGGGGACGCAGGTGGTGGTGCCGGAGCCGGCGCAGTACGCGGCGCTGGGTGCGGCCCGGCAGGCGGCCTGGGCGCTCGGGGTCTCGCGGGGGGCGCTCGATCCGCGCACTCCCCCGGTCTGGCAGGACGCGGCGGCCCAGGTGCTGGATCCCGGCGAGGAGCTGGCGGTCGGCCAGGCGGTGCGCCAGCAGTACGTGGCGACGCGGGACCAGATCCACCCGGGGGCGTTCGACGCGGCGCAGTGAGGCGCCTGCCTTCGGTGGCCCGCCCGGGTCACCGGAGGACGGTCGGCGGCAAAATTATGGACCGGGTCTGTTTTTTGACCTGGACTTGAATAAAAACGTTCGCGGTCCCGGTGCGCGGTGCCTGAAAATGGGTCGACTCCCGCCCTACGCCGACTCCGAGAGACACGCGTGCTCATAAAACTCCTGCGGGCCTATCTCGGTCCGTACAAGAAGCCGATCGCGCTGCTGGTGGTATTCCAGCTGCTGCAGACCTCCGCCGCCCTCTATCTGCCCACCCTGAACGCCGACATCATTGACAACGGTGTCGTCAAGGGCGACACGGGCTACATCCTCCAGTACGGCGGCGCCATGATCGTCGTCAGCATTGCCCAGGTGGTCTGCAACATCGGGGCCGTCTACATCGGTGCCCGTACCGCGTCCGCGCTCGGGCGCGACGTCCGGGCGTCGGTCTTCGACCGGGTGCAGTCGTTCTCCGCGCGTGAGCTCGGCCGGTTCGGTGCTCCTTCGCTGATCACCCGTACGACCAATGACGTCCAGCAGATCCAGATGCTGGTCCTGATGACGTTCACGCTGATGGTCTCGGCACCGATCATGTGTGTCGGCGGCATCATCATGGCGCTCGGCCAGGACGTGCCGCTGTCCGCGGTGCTCCTCGCGGTGGTGCCGGTCCTCGGGATCTCGGTGAGCCTGATCGTGAAGCGGATGCGTCCGCTGTTCCGGACGATGCAGGAGCGGCTCGACACGGTGAACCGGGTGCTGCGCGAGCAGATCACCGGCAACCGGGTCATCCGCGCCTTCGTCCGTGACGGCTACGAGGAGAAGCGTTTCCGGGGCGCCAACACCGAGCTGACCGATGTGGCGCTGTCCACGGGCCGGCTGATGGCACTGATGTTCCCGACCGTGATGACGGTCGTGAACGTGTCGTCGATCGCCGTCGTCTGGTTCGGTGCGCACCGGATCGACAGCGGCGGGATGCAGATCGGGGCGCTGACCGCGTTCCTCTCCTACCTGATGCAGATCGTCATGTCGGTGATGATGGCCACCTTCATGTTCATGATGGTGCCGCGCGCCGAGGTGTGCGCCGAGCGCATCCAGGAGGTCCTGGAGACCGAGTCCAGCGTGGTGCCGCCGGTCGAACCGGTGACCGAACTGCGCGCCCACGGGCACCTGGAGATCCGGGGCGCCGACTTCCGCTACCCCGGCGCCGAGGCGTCGGTGCTGCGGTCGGTGGACCTGGTGGCCCGGCCGGGCGAGACGACCGCGATCATCGGGTCGACGGGCAGCGGCAAGTCGACGCTGCTCGGTCTCGTACCCCGGCTGTTCGACGTGACGGACGGCCAGGTGCTGGTCGACGGGACGGACGTACGGACGCTGGCCCCGGCGCTGCTGGCGAAGACGGTGAGCCTGGTCCCGCAGAAGCCGTACCTGTTCTCCGGAACGGTCGCGACCAATCTGCGGTACGGGAATCCGGACGCGAGCGACGAGGAGCTGTGGCACGCGCTGGAGGTCGCCCAGGCCAAGGAGTTCGTCGAGGGTCTGGAACACGGGCTGGACGCGCCGATCGCGCAGGGCGGCACCAATGTCTCCGGCGGGCAGCGGCAGCGGCTCTCGATCGCCCGGACGCTGGTCCAGCAGCCGGAGATCTACCTCTTCGACGACTCGTTCTCCGCGCTGGACTACGCCACGGACGCCGCGCTGCGCGCGGCGCTGCTGCGGGAGACCGCCGCGGCGACCGTGGTGATCGTCGCGCAGCGGGTGTCCACCATCCGCGACGCCGACCGGATCCTGGTGATGGACGAGGGCCGGGTCGTCGGCTCCGGCAGCCATCACGAGCTGATGGACGGCAATGAAACATACCGGGAGATCGTGCTCTCCCAGCTGACGGAAGCGGAGGCCGCGTAATGGCCGGGCCTGGCGGACGCATGATGGCGGGCGGAGCGCCGACCGAGCGGTCCATGGACTTCAAGGGCTCCACGAAGCGGCTGCTCAAGCGCTTCGCCGCGGAGCGGACCACGCTGTACGTGATGCTGGTGGCCGGTGCGCTGAGCGTGGCGCTCTCGGTGGTCGGCCCGAAGATCCTCGGCAAGGCCACCGACCTGGTGTTCGCCGGGGTCGTCGGCCGGCAGATGCCGGAGGGGACGACCAAGGAGCAGGCCCTCGCAGGCCTGCACAAGAGCAACAGCGGCCTGGCCGACATGCTCTCGAAGGTGGACTTCACCCCGGGCAAGGGCATGGACTTCGACGCGATCGGCCATGTGCTGCTGGCCGCGCTGATCACGTACGTCGGTGCCGGGCTGCTGATGCTGGTGTCGACGCGGCTGTCGATCCGGGTGATCAACCGGGTCGTGTTCCAGATGCGCGAGGACATCCAGACCAAGCTGTCGCGGCTGCCGCTGTCGTACTTCGACCGGGCCAAGCGCGGCGAGGTGCTCAGCCGGGCGACGAACGACATCGACAACATCTCGCAGACGATGCAGCAGACCATGGGCCAGCTCATCAACTCGGTGCTGACCATCGTCGGCGTACTGATCATGATGTTCTGGATCTCACCGCTGCTGGCGCTCGTCGCACTGGTGACGGTGCCGCTGTCGGTGGTCGTGGCGACGAAGGTGGGCAAGCGCTCGCAGCCGCAGTTCGTCCAGCAGTGGAAGGTGACGGGCAAGCTCAACGCCCACATCGAGGAGATGTACACCGGGCACACCCTGGTGAAGGTCTTCGGCCGCCAGGAGGAGTCCGCGCGGGACTTCGCCGAGCAGAACGACGCGCTGTACGAGGCCGGGTTCAAGGCCCAGTTCAACAGCGGGATCATGCAGCCGCTGATGATGTTCGTGTCGAACCTGAACTACGTGCTGATCGCCGTGATCGGCGGGCTGCGGGTCGCCTCCGGCGCACTGTCGATCGGTGATGTGCAGGCCTTCATCCAGTACTCCCGGCAGTTCTCCATGCCGCTGACCCAGGTCGCCTCGATGGCGAACCTGGTGCAGTCCGGAGTCGCGTCGGCCGAGCGGATCTTCGAGCTGCTCGACGCCGAGGAGCAGGACGCCGGCCCGGCGAAGGGCGAGGGCGCGCACCCGGAGGAGCTGCGCGGCAGCGTCTCACTGGAGAACGTGTCGTTCCGCTACGACCCGGAGAAGCCGCTCATCGAGAACCTGTCGCTGAGTGTCGAGCCGGGTCACACGGTCGCCATCGTCGGACCGACCGGTGCGGGCAAGACGACGCTGGTCAACCTGCTGATGCGGTTCTACGAGGTGACGGGCGGGCGGATCGCCCTGGACGGGGTGGACGTGGCGACGATGTCGCGCGAAGACCTGCGGTCGGGGATCGGCATGGTCCTCCAGGACACCTGGCTGTTCGGCGGGACCATCGCGGAGAACATCGCGTACGGCGCCTCCGGCGAGGTCGGCCGGGAGGAGATCGAGGAGGCGGCGCGGGCGGCCCACGCCGACCGCTTCATCCGCACCCTGCCGGACGGCTACGACACGGTGATCGACGACGAGGGCACCGGCGTCAGCGCGGGTGAGAAGCAGCTGATCACCATCGCGCGGGCGTTCCTGTCCGACCCGGTGATACTGGTGCTGGACGAGGCGACCAGCTCGGTCGACACCCGTACCGAGGTGCTGATCCAGAAGGCGATGGCGCAGCTCGCGCACGGCCGTACGAGCTTCGTGATCGCGCACCGGCTCTCCACCATCCGGGACGCCGACGTCATCCTGGTGATGGAGAACGGCTCGATCGTCGAGCAGGGCACGCACGACGAGCTGCTGGAGGCGGACGGCGCCTACGCGCGGCTGTACGCGGCCCAGTTCGCGCAGGCGGTAGCCGAGGTCGACTGACCCCGGGCCGTCCGCTTCGCGGCTGCCCCGGCCCGTGCGCTTCGCGTGCGTCAGTCGAGGTAGCCGCGGAGCTGGTCGGCGAAGGCGTGGTCCCGGAGCTTGTTGAGGGTCTTGGACTCGATCTGGCGGATCCGTTCGCGGGTCACTCCGAAGATCCGGCCGATCTCCTCCAGCGTGCGGGGCCGCCCGTCGGCCAGCCCGTACCGCAGCTGGACCACCTTCCGCTCGCGCTCGTTGAGCGTGGAGAGCACCACTTCCAGGTGCTCGCGCAGCAGCAGGAACGCGGCGGACTCCACCGGGGACGCGGCGTCGCCGTCCTCGATCAGGTCGCCGAGCGAGACGTCGTCCTCCTCCCCGACCGGGGCGTGCAGGGAGACGGGTTCCTGGGCCAGGCGCAGCACCTCGCCCACCCGCTCCGGGGTCAGGTCGAGCTGGGCGGCGACCTCCTCGGGCGTCGGTTCGCAGCCGCGTTCCTGGAGCATCCGGCGCTGGACCCGGATGACGCGGTTGATCAGTTCGACGACATGGACCGGGACCCTTATGGTGCGCGCCTGGTCGGCCAGCGCGCGGGACATGGCCTGCCGGATCCACCAGGTCGCGTACGTCGAGAACTTGTAGCCCCGGGCGTAGTCGAACTTCTCGACGGCCCGGATGAGGCCGAGGTTCCCCTCCTGGACCAGGTCGAGCATGGTCAGCCCTCGGCCCACATAGCGTTTGGCCACGGAGACGACGAGGCGGAGGTTGGCCTCGATGAGGCGGCGTTTGGCCATCCGCCCCATGACGACGAGGCGGTCCAGGTCGACGGCGAGGCGGGTGTCGGGGTCCGGGGTGCGGGCGAGGCGCTCCTCCGCGAACAGCCCGGCCTCGACGCTGCGGGCGAGCTCCACCTCGTCGGCGGCGGTGAGCAGCGGGACGCGGCCGATCTCCCGCAGGTACTGCCGGAACAGGTCGGACGACGGCCCGCCGGTGTCCGGCCGGCCACGCGGCGCCGTCGGCTCGGGCAGCTCCGCCGACTCCTCCATGACCGCCTCGGACGGCTCGGACGGCTCGGGCAGCTCGGACGGCTCGGACGGTTCGGGCGGCGGGTCCGCCTCGGCCTCCGGATGATGTACGGCCCGGGCTTGCGCGGGGATCGCCGAGACATGCTCGGTCTTGCTCACGGTCCGGGTCTGCACGGGGGCGACCTCCAGGTGATCGCTGCCGGACCGCGGGGATGGAGGACCACCGGTCGGTGGGCCGGCCGCGCTCCGATGACTCAGGCACCGCCACCCAGTGTGGGGTACGACACACAGCTGCCACGAGGGGCGTGCGGGTACTTTCTGAGTCCGAGCGGTTACCGAGGGGTTACCCGGGACGCTCGCGGCGCGGTCAGAGCGCGTCGGCTCCGCTGTTGCGCAGGGACTGGGCGTACTGCTGGAGGACCCAGACCTCGTTCTGCGCGGCGGCCAGGTGGTCCGGGGCGACATTGCTGCCGAGCCGGGCGAGGCTGCCCTGGACGTCGTCGATCCGGCGGTCGACGGCCCGCAGCCGGACCTTGACCAGGTGCTCGCCCGCGTAGGCCTCGTCGATGGACTTGCCGTGGAAGACCTCGACCGCCAGCTCGGTGACCAGCTTGCGCACCGTTTCGTTGGGGGTCGCGTCGAGCACCTGGACGAGATACTCGCGGGTTTCGGGGACGCCCAGTTCGGCGCCGCCCGCCTCCGCGATGCACTGGCGGACGGCGGCGTACGGCGGGGCGGTGAACTCGTCCACCCCGTAGGCGTCGAAGGCCGGGGAGACCAGGGCGGGCTTCTGCAGGGCGAGCTTGAGCAGCTCGCGCTCGGTGCGGTGGGCCGGGCTGCGGAGGTTGAGCGCGGGGCCGGAGGGGCCCGAGGGGCCGGTGGGGGGCTGGGTCTGCTGGTGCTGCGCGCCGGCGCGGGATGAGGAGCGGGCGGGGCCGCGCTGGTCGCCCCGGCCCCGGGCCCACTGGGCGAGCTGGTTGACCCGGTGCACGACGTACTCCTGGTCCAGGATGCCGACGAAGCCGGCCAGCTGGACGGCGACCTCGCGCTGCACGCTGCCCGTCTTGATCTTGGCGACGACGGGGGCGGCCTCGTCGAGCGCGGCGGCGCGGCCGGCCGGGGTCTCCAGGTCGTAGCGGCCGACGATCTGGCGGAGCGCGAACTCGAAGAGCGGGGTGCGGGGTTCGACCAGGTCACGGACGGCCTCGTCGCCCTTGGCGAGGCGCAGATCGCAGGGGTCCATGTTGTCCGGGGCGATCGCGATGTAGGTCTCGGCGGCGAACTTCTGGTCGTCCTCGAAGGCGCGCAGGGCGGCCTTCTGCCCGGCCGCGTCACCGTCGAAGGTGAAGATCACCCGGGCGCTGCCGTTGTCCATCAGGAGGCGGCGCAGGATCTTGATGTGGTCGCCGCCGAACGCGGTGCCGCAGGTGGCGATGGCGGTGGTGATCCCGGCGAGGTGGCAGGCCATCACGTCGGTGTAACCCTCGACGACGACGGCGCGGCTGGCCTTCGCGATGTCCTTCTTGGCCAGGTCGATGCCGTACAGCACCTGGGACTTCTTGTAGATCACGGTCTCGGGGGTGTTGAGGTACTTCGGGCCGTTGTCGTCGTCGCGCAGCTTGCGGGCGCCGAAGCCGACGATGTCGCCCGCGGTGTCGCTGATCGGCCACATCAGCCGCCCCCGGAAGCGGTCGATGGGGCCGCGCCTGCCGTCCTGGGAGATCCCGGAGGCGATCAGCTCCTTGTCGCTGAAGCCCTTGCCGCGCAGGTAGCGGGTGAGGTGGTCCCAGCCGGCCGGGCTGTAGCCGACACCGAAGTGGGCGGCGGCGGCCTGGTCGAAGCCGCGCTCGGCGAGGAACTTGCGGCCGATCTCGGCCTCGGGGCCGTCCAGCTGCTCGACGTAGAACTGGGCGGCCGCCTTGTGGGCCTCGACCAGCCTGATCCGCTCGCCGCGCTGGTGGGAGGGGTTGTACCCGCCCTCCTCGTAGCGCAGGGTGATGCCGGCCTTGGCGGCGAGCCGCTCGACCACCTCGGAGAACTGGAGGTGATCGATCTTCATCACGAAGGCGATCGTGTCGCCGCCCTCCTGGCAGCCGAAGCAGTGGAAGAGACCCTTGCTCGGACTGACCTGGAAGGAGGGGGATTTCTCGTCGTGGAAGGGGCACAGCCCCTTGAGGTTCCCCCCGCCGGCGTTGCGCAGCTGGAGGTACTCGGAAACGACGGCGTCGATCGGGACCGCGTCCCGGACCGCCTTCACGTCGTCGTCATTGATCCTGCCTGCCACGAGTGAAGTCTACGGGTGGGATACGACAGCCCTCGGCCGGGCGGGCGCGCGAGGCCCGTGCGCCGGTCTCCTTGGTACGGGGTTCCTGGGTACGGGGTTCCGTCCTCAAGCGCCGGACGGGCTTGGTGTGCGGGTCCCCCGCGGGTGTGCCCATGTCCGGTGGGTGGGGGTTCGGGGTCCCACCGGACCAGGCGCACCCCACAGCGCGGAGCACCCGCACCACTCAAGCCCGTCCGGCGATTGAGGACGGAACCCCGGACCCGAGGGCCCTTCAGATCAAGGACTCCAGCCGCACCGACGGATCGGCCAGGGCGTCCGGGTCGACCGGCTGACCGGCCTTGATCAGTTCCTGCACGGTGTCGGTGACGTCCCACACGTTCACGTTCATCCCGGCGAGCACCTTGCCCTCCTTCAGCCAGAACGCGATGAACTCGCGCTTGCCCGCGTCGCCTCGGATCACCACTTGGTCGTAGCTGCCGGGCGGTGCCCAGCCCGAGTACTCCAGGCCCAGGTCGTACTGGTCGGAGAAGAAGTACGGCACCCGGTCGTAGGAGACCTCCTGGCCGAGCATGGCGCGGGCCGCCGCCGGTCCGCCGTTCAGCGCGTTGGCCCAGTGCTCCACCCGCAGCCGGGTGCCGAGCACCGGATGCGCGACGTTGGCGACGTCACCGGCGGCGTAGATGTGCGGGTCGCTGGTGCGCAGCGAGGCGTCCACGGCGATGCCGCCGCCCTGGGCGCGAGGGGCGATGTCCAGTCCGGCCGCCTCGGCGAGGGCGGAGCGCGGGGCGGCCCCGATCGCGGCGAGGACGTCGTGGGCGGGGTGTTCCTCGCCGTCGTCGGTGCGGACGGCGAGGACCATGCCGTCCTGGCCGACGATCTCGGTGAGGCGGCCGCCGAAGTGGAAGCGGACGCCGTGGTCGCTGTGCAGGTCGGTGAAGATCTGGCCGAGCTCGGGGCCGATGACCCGGTGCAGCGGGGTCGCCTCCGGTTCGACGACGGTGACCTCGGCGCCGTATCCGCGGGCCGCGGCAGCGACCTCCAGGCCGATCCAGCCGGCTCCGGCGATCACCAGGTGGCCGTTGTCGCGGCCGAGCGCGGCCAGCACGTTGCGCAGCCGGTCGGAGTGGGCGAGGCGGCGCAGGTGGTGGACGCCGGCCAGGCCGGTGCCGGGGATGTCGAGGCGGCGCGGTTCGGCGCCGGTGGCCAGGAGCAGCTTGTCGTAGTGGATGACGGTGCCGTCGCCCAGCTCCACGGATCGGGCGTCGCGGTTCAGTACGGTGACCGGCTGGCCCAGGTGCAGCTCGATGTCGGCCCCCGCGTACCAGGCCGTCTCGTGGACGAAGACGCTGTCGCGTTCCTCCTTGCCGGCCAGGTACCCCTTGGACAGGGGCGGGCGTTCGTAGGGATGGTCGCGCTCATCACCGATCAGGATGACCCGGCCGCTGAATCCCGCCGAGCGGAGCGTCTCCGCCGCCTTCGCTCCGGCCAGTCCTCCGCCGACAATGACGAACGTCCGATGTGCGTCGACCACTTGATGCCTCCTCGGTGCTTGCTGCGCGGCGCCAACTGCGAGCGTCCCGCACGCAGCGTGATGGCGAAAGAGGGTGTGACCCGATCAGGTCACGCCCAGTGGTCGTGGGCCGGTCCGCAGGGCGGTGCCGCGCCACGGGGAAAGGGTGGCGGGTACGCGGTGGGACCACGCGGTACGTCCACCCCAGCACACCATCTGCTCCTTCGTCGGCGGCGCAGCCGCGCGGGAGGGGTGCGGTGCGGGGTCATCGGCCGGGCGCGGTGAGCGAGTGGTGCAGGGTACGGGCGGAAGCGTCGGTCAGGGCGGCGATCTGGTCGACCAGGACGCGCTTGCGGGACCGGTCGTCGGGCGCGGCCTCGTACAGCGCCCGCAGCTGCGGCTCCAGCCCCTCGGGCGCACGGGCGGTCAGGGCCGCGGCCAGTTCCGCGATGACGATGCGCTGGCCGGCGCGGATCGCCTCCTGCTCGGCGCGCTGCATGACGTAGCGGTCGGCGACCGCCTTGAGCACCGCGCATTCGTTGCGGGCCTCGCGGGGCACGACCAGCTCGGCGCCGTACCTGGTGAGCCGGCCGGTGCCGTACGCCTTGCGGGTGCCGGTCTCGGCGGCGAGGCAGAGGCGGCCGATCAGCTGGCTGGTGGCGTCCTTCAGCCGGGCCTGGGCGACGGCCGAACCGTCGTAGCCGTGCGGCCACCAGTCCTGGCCGATGAGCCGGTCCAGGGCGTCGGACAGCTCCTGCGGGTCGGTGTCCGCCGGGACGTACCGTCCGATGGCGACCTGCCAGATCTCCTGCCGCTCCGGCTCGGCGTCCAGGCAGTTGGGGTCGATGTGCCCGGCGTGCAGGCCGTCCTCGAAGTCGTGGACGGAGTACGCCACGTCGTCGGACCAGTCCATCACCTGGGCCTCGAAGCACTTGCGGTCCTGCGGTGCGCCCTTGCGGAACCAGTCGAAGACCGGCACGTCGTCCTCGTACACCCCGAATTTCGGTGAGCCGGGGTCGGTCGGGTGGCCGCCCCGGGGCCAGGGGTACTTGGTGGCGGCGTCGAGGGCGGCGCGGGTCAGGTTGAGCCCGACACTGAGCAGCTCGCCGGTACGGGGATCGGGCACGAACCGCTTCGGTTCGAGCCGGGTCAGCAGGCGCAGCGACTGGGCGTTCCCCTCGAAGCC
The DNA here is from genome assembly GCF_043200175.1 of Streptomyces sp. NPDC048462. NCBI lineage: Bacteria > Bacillati > Actinomycetota > Actinomycetes > Kitasatosporales > Streptomycetaceae > Streptomyces > Streptomyces sp. NPDC048462. The sequence continues at coordinate 266,865 of NZ_JBICXG010000007.1, read as the reverse complement.
GCCGCAGTCGGAGGCGAAGTCGTTGAGCGCCTGCTCGCCGTTGTGGCCGAAGGGCGGGTGGCCCATGTCGTGGGACAGGCAGGCCGTCTCGACCAGGTCGGGGTCGCAGCCGAGCGCGGCGCCGAGTTCGCGGCCCACCTGGGCGCACTCCAGGGAGTGGGTGAGCCGGGTGCGGGGGCTGGCGTCCCAGGCGTAGCTGCGGGTGCCGGGGGTGACCACCTGGGTCTTCCCGGCGAGCCTGCGCAGTGCGGCGGAGTGGAGCACCCGGGCGCGGTCGCGCTGGAAGGCGGTGCGGCCGGGCCTCTTGTCCGCCTCGGTGTCCCAGCGCTCGGCGTCGGCGGCGCCGTAGGGCGCCGTGTCCGGCCAGTGGGTGCTGTGCGGGTGGTCCGTGCCGTGCGTGCCGTGCGTGCCGTCCATGGGGTCGACATTAATCGGCCGCGCCGACAAGAGTGCTCAGGCGGATGCCAGGAAATGTGTGTTCATCGGAGTTTCCTGTGCCGGGGCACCGGCGGCCGCCCGTGCCTGGTCGTAGCGGTGCAGCAGCAGCCGGGCCATCGCCGGGTGCGCGCCGAGCGGGGCCGCGGCGATCCACGGCGCGGCCTCGGACGCGGCCGAGGCGAAGCGCCCGGGGGCGGTGAAGTACGAGGCGACGGCGACCCGTCGGCGGCCCCGGGCGGCCAGCGCGCGCACGGCGGCCGGGACGGTGGGCGTCGCGGCGCAGGCGTACGCGGGAACGACCGGCACCCCGCCGAGCCGTTCGCTGAGCAGGTGCGCGGTGCGGCGGGTGTCGGCGGCCGATTCGGGATCGCGCGAACCGGCGGCGGCCAGGACCACCGCGCTGCTGCGGCTCCCGTCGTCCTCGGGCTGCCACCCGGCCTCGGCGAGCCGCCCGTGCAGCGCCTCGACCAGCAACGGGTGCGGCCCGAGCGGCGCGGCGATCCGGGTGCGCAGGGCCGGGGCACCGGCGACGGCTTCCGGGATGTCCTGTTTCACGTGGTACCCGCGGCCCAGCAGCAGCGGCACCAGCACCGCCTCGCCGTCGCCGAGCGCGTGCAGGGTCGCCGGCAGGAGGGGTGCGTTCAGCTCGATGTGCCCGAGCCGGACGTCGAGCCCCGGCCGCAGCTCACGCACCCGGTCGAGCAGCCGCGTCACCGTGTGCAGCGCCCTCGGGTCCCGGCTGCCGTGTGCGACGGCGACGAGGGCGGGAGCGGGGACGGGGGTGGTGGGGGCCGGCGGGCGGGCCCGTCCCGGTGCGGGCTGGTGCCGGGTGCGGTGCATGGGGCGTCGGGTTCCGTTCAGGGAGACCAGGCCGAGCTGGGTGTCGAGCTGTGCGGTGATACGGCTCAGCAGTTGCGCCGTGCTGTCGAGGGGCAGGGATTCCTGCGGGCGTTCCGGTGCCGGCTCCGTCATGGACCGATGGTGCCGGGCGCACGTTGCCGCGTCGTTGCGGGCCGGTCACGGGTTTTTTCCGGCGCCTCACGGCCCGGACGGGGATGCTGTCAGACGGGGTCGGCTTCGGCTTCTGCTTCGGTCCCTGCCTCAGCTGCGGCTTCGGCGAGCAGGCGTTCGATGACGCGGGCGACTCCGTCCTCCTCGTTACTGACGGTGTGCACCGGAACGGCGGCCAGGACGGCCGGGTGCGCGTTGGCCATGGCGTAGCCGGTGCCGGCCCAGTCGAGGACGGTCAGGTCGTTGGGCATGTCCCCGAAGGCGATGACCTCGGCCGCTTCGATGCCCCGCCCCGCGCACAGCAGCGCAAGGGCGCCGGCCTTGGTGACGCCCGGCGCGCTGATCTCCAGCAGTCCGCGCCCGCCCGAGTGCGTGAGCTGTACCTCGTCGCCGGCGCCCGGCAGGGCCGCCGCCAGCAGGGTGTCCGCGTCCAGCCGGTCCGACCAGGCGAGCAGCTTGGTGACCGGGGCCTCGGTCAGCCACAGGTCGGCGAGGGACGGTACGGGGAGCTCGGCACCCTCCTCCTCGGAGAACCGCATCCGGTAGGCCGGTTCGTACAGCACCTGGTTGCCGGTCTCCAGGGCGAAGCCCACCTCGGGCACCGCGGCGGCCAGTGCGGTGGCCACCCGCCGGGCGGTGATCAGGGACAGCAGGCGGGAGGAGACGACGGTGCGCGTGGCGATGTCGTACACGAGGGCACCGTTGCTGCAGACCGCCGTACCGACGAGTCCGGTGGCGGCCGCGAGCCGGTCGACGAACCTGGGCGGGCGGGCGGTGACTATGACGATCTCCGCACCGGCGCCCTCGGCCGCGCGCAGGGCGCGCAGCGTGCGGGGCGAGAGCGTGCCGTCGTTGCGCAGCAGGGTGCCGTCGAGATCTGACGCGATGAGCCGTGGGAGCAGCATCGGCCGATGCTACCGACGGCCCTGCGCGGAGAACCCTTCGGGCCGTTCTGTCGTCAAGTCACAGGGGACGGTTCGGCCGGGCGGTCCGGCACAGCACAGGACAGACAGGAACGGGGGCGCTCCCATGCGGCTGGGACGACGAGGAGCAGCGGCGGACGGCCGGGGCCGGGCCGGGCCGGGGAGGGCGGCCGCCCGGCTGCGGCCCCGGCTGCCACGGACCCCGCGGGGGCGGCGCCGGGCCGTGCAGGGGGTGATGGTCGCCTGCGTACTGGGGCTGGCGCCCGCCACCTGGATGCACTCGGTCGCGGACGCCCGGGTCAGGACGGCGGCGGACGCGCCCGTACGGCAGGTCGCCGTGGTGTTCGGGGCGGGACTGTGGGACGGGAAGCCGTCCCCGTATCTCGCGAACCGGCTGCGGACCGCGGCCGGGCTGTACCGGGACAAGAAGGTGAAGGTCGTGCTGGTGACCGGTGACAACAGCCGGGAGGAGTACGACGAGCCGGACGCGATGCGCACGTTCCTGGTCCGGCACGGGGTGCCGGACAGCAGGATCGTCAGCGACTTCGCCGGTTTCGACACCTGGGACTCCTGCGTCCGGGCCAAGAAGATCTTCGGGGTGGACCGGGCCCTGCTGGTGACCCAGGGCTTTCACGTCCGGCGGGCGATCGCGCTGTGCCGGGCGGCGGGCATCGACGCGTACGGCGTCGGGGTCGACGCCAGACACGACGCGACCTGGTACTACGGCGGGACACGGGAGATCGCCGCGGCGGGGAAGGCGGCCCTGGACGCGCTGTTCAAGCCCGACCCGCACTTCCTGGGCCCCCGGGAGCCGGGAGTGGAGACGGCCCTCGCGGCGGACGCCGGGTGAACCCGCCCGGCCCCGGCTCCCTTACGAGGGGCCCGAAGTGCCAAAGGCGCCTGCGGTCCCCGGGGCAGCTGCGGCGCCCGAGGTGAACGGCGACGTCTGCGCCGACACCCAGCCGAGGTAGCCGGCGCTGCCCCGTACCACGGGGATCGCGATGATCTCCGGGGTGTCGTAGTCGTGCGCCTCCTGGAGATGGGCCTCCAGTTCGTCGTACCGCTCAGCGGTCGTCTTGAGGAGCAGCTGCCACTCCTCGGTGGTCTCGATGGCGTTCTCCCACCGGTAGACCGAGATGACGGGCGCGGAGATCTGCACGCAGGCGGCGAGCCGTGCCTCCACCACGCCCTGTGCCAGCAGCCGGGCCTTCTCCTCGCTGTCCGTCGTGGTCAGAACGGTCAGCCATGCGGGCGAAGTCACCTTCGGTCTCCTCGGGTTCGGCAGCGGTCCTGCCCCGATTGTCGGGTACGGGGCCGGCCGGTGCCCGGTCAGCTGCCGTACGGCCGAACCTCTTTCGCGTCCCGCAGTGCCCGGCCCCACCAGACCAGCTGGTCGAGCTGCGACTTGACGGCGGCGTCGGCACCGGCCGGGTCGCGGTGGTTGCCCTCGTCGTCGAACAGCGCGCCGGCGTTGTGGAAGGAGACGGAGTCGCGGATCGAGACTGCGTGCAGTTCGGCGAAGACCTGCCGCAGGTGTTCGACCGCGCGCAGGCCGCCGGAGACCCCGCCGTAGGAGACGAAGGCGACGGGCTTGGCCTGCCACTCGGCGTGGTGCCAGTCGATGAGGTTCTTGAGCGGGGCCGGGTAGGAGTGGTTGTACTCGGGGGTGACGACCACGAAGGCGTCGGCGGCCGCCAACCGGCCCGCGACCTCGGCCAGTCGGTCCCGCGCCCCGGGTTCGGGGCGGTAGGAGTGCACGGTCGGGAGGTCGACCTCGGCGACATCGACCAGGTCGGTCACGACATCCGGGTGGCCGTCGGTGTGGGAGAGGAACCAGCGGGCGACGACGGGCGCGAAGCGGCCCTCCCGGTTGCTGGCGAGAATGACCGCGACCTTCAGCGGGGCGTCGGCGGTGGCGGTGTCCGTGGTGGCGGCTGTGGTTTCAGCAGTGGTGAGGTCCATGGGACGAGACTCACGCCTCAACCGTGGTTGAGGTCAAGCGCCGGTCCGTCGGCCGCTCCATCCGGCGTGTCGGCATACGGTGGAAGGCATGACGACTCCAGCAGCCGCACCGGTCCCGTACGCCGAGTTCGACGGACGTCCGGCCACCGAGGACGATCTGCGGACGGCCGCCTTCTTCAACTACGGCCACTTCACCGCCATGCAGGTCAGGCAGGGCCGGGTCCGCGGACTCGGGCTGCACCTGGACCGGCTGGACAGCGCGAACCGGGCACTCTTCGAACTCCCTCTGGAAGGGGACTCGGTGCGCGAGCTGATCCGGCACGCGCTGCGGGGCGCGGGGGTCGCGGACGGCTCGGTGCGGGTGCACGGATTCCTGCCGCCGGGCGCCACCACGACGACCGTCATGGTCACGGTGCGCGGACCGGTGACGATGCCCGCCGAACCGAAGAGCATGATGTCGGTGCCGTACGCCCGTGCTGTGCCGCATCTCAAGCGGCCCGGCGAGTTCGGCCAGACGTACTACGGGAATCTCGCCTCCCGCGCGGGCTTCGACGATGCGGTGCTGACCCTGCCGGACGGCTCGGTGACCGAGGGGGCGTTCACCAACATCGGCTTCTGGGACGGCGAATCGGTCGTCTGGCCGCAGGCTCCCGCGCTGCTCGGCACCACGATGGCGCTGCTGGAGCAGGAGTTCCCCGGCGCGGGTATCCGGTCTCGGCGGAGTCCGGTGACACTGGACGGGCTGGGGGCCTACAGGTCGGCGTTCGTCACCAACTCGCAGGGCATCGCGCCGGTCCGGCGGATCGACGACACCGAGTTCGTGGTGGACGGGGAGCTGATGGGCCGGCTGGACGCGGCCTGCGCGAGGGCACCCTGGGACAGGGTCTGAGACGCCCGGCGCCAACGGGGGCGGGGACTGGGGCGGGCCGCCGGGAGGGGACCATGGGGCACATGGAGAACTCCACCGAAGGCCCCCAGTCGCGCATGCAGATCCATATCGAGGGCTCCCGCCTGCCCGGCCGCGCCTGCGGGCCCGGCGGCGACTTCGACGGCTACGAGAACATCCACGTGGGCGTCCAGCGCAAGGACCGGCCCGGCGAACTCCTCGGACTGCTTCCGGGCGACGCCCCGTCCGCTTCCTGGACCCTGGACTGCACGGCCGCCGTCACCGACCCCGGCGACCTCGTGGGCGGGGTGGAGATCAGCGGGCCGTACGTGCAGAACAGGCTCGGCGGGCGGTTCGTCTACCTGTCATGGGGCACGGTCGACGAGGACGGCCTCTTCTCGATGTTCCGGCGGGCCAAGCTGATGTTCTCCGACATCGGGACGGACACCCTCCGCGCAGCCGTACGCTCCGGTCACCTCACCGCGCGGCTGCCGCTCTCCGACGCGAAGGGCCAGCCGCTCTGCGCACGGGTCCGGCCGCCCGTCGTCGAGTGGTCCGCCACCGGCCCGGAGTAGGCACACCAGAAGCCGGAAGCAAGAGGCGAGAGGAGCGGCGCCGGGGGCGGGGCGCCGGACAAGGAGCCGCCCTCATCGGGCCCAGGGGGGGGCGAGTCCGATGAGGGCGACGGCCGGGGGCGACGAGGGGACGCCGTCCCGTGGGGGGTGTGATGCGTGTGCCCCTCGGCCACAAGGTCATGCATGTGATGTGCACCACATTCACTTCGAGGGGCGTCACCCGATCGGCACCGAATGCCGAAGGGGGCCGCACCTCCCCCGCCATCACCGCGCTGACCTGCACGCATGCCCCATGGCAAGGAGGCTGCGCCGGTCCGGACGGGTGACAGCTGACTCGGTGTCAGCAGGCGTGCGCGGTCGCCCGGCCGTTAGCTCGGAGCCAGGACACACCCGCCAGCGCCCCTTGCTCGGAGGAACCCCCCATGCGCAGTCCTGCTCGCCTCGTGACCGGCACAGCCGCCGCGGCCCTCGCCGCAGCCGCGCTCGGCCTCTGCGCAGCCGCCCCGTCGGCGTTCGCGGACGAACCGGTTCCGCTGGAGATCACCCCGGCGAGCGCGGCCCCGGGCGCCACGGTCACCGTGAACACCGATGCCTGTGGGAGCGACACCGCGGCGACGGGCGACGCGAGCGCCCTGGAGGCCTCGCGCTTCGCGCTGGCACCGGCCACCCTCAAGGAGGTCCTGGCCGGTTCGTTCCGGGTGCCGGGCAACGTCGAGCCCGGCCCGTACGACATCGACGTGGCCTGCGAGAACGGCAAGAAGGCCAGCGGCGAGATCGAGGTGAAGGCCGCCGGCACCACGGGCAAGGACAGTGCCGCATCCTCCCGGACGGCCCCGGACGGTTCCGACGACAGCTCCCCCGCGGACGCCGACGACTCCTCGGCGTACGACTCCGCCGCCGACGCCTCGTCCTCCGATCCCTCGGCGTACGACTCCACCGGGCTCGACGAGGCCGAGGCGGCCGGTTCCGCCCTCGTGCCGGACGCCCCCACGACTCCGGGCCGGGGTGACTCCGGCGAGCGGCCGAGCCCGTCCGGACACGAGAGCTCCGGCACGCACGACAGCTCCGCCGGGCGGGACAGCCGCGAGAGCCCGTCGGACCGCGATTCCCCCTCCGGCCACCGCTCCTCGGCCGCACCCACCGCCCCCACGGGGCACGTCAAGACCGGTATCGGCGGCAGCGTCGGACCGGACACCACCCAGATCGCGGCGGGCGCCGGCGTTCTCGCCGCGACCGCCGTCGGCGGAGCCTGGCTCCTGCGTCGCCGGGCGAGCGGCACGCAGGACGACAGCTGACGGAGGTTCCACCTCTCCGTACCGCCTGGTTTCCGTCCCGGTGGCCCTGCGCCACCGGGACGGGACCGCATCCACCTTCGTTCACCCCGGAGGACGACCGTGTCCCAGAAGGCCAAGGGCTGGCTGCTCGTCGTCGCGGCGCTGGCCGGTGTCTGGCTGATCCGCAACGGCGCCGGCACCCGGCTGACCCCGCCCGGCCCGGCCGCCGCCCAGGCCTTCGCCGCCGGACCTGAACTGCTGCCGGGGTCGCCGGTCGCCCAGCCGCTGCGCCCGTCGGCCCCCGTCCGCATCCGGATCCCCGCCATCAGGGTGGACGCCCCGATGATGCGGCTCGGGCTCGGCCCGGACGGCAGCCTCGACGTACCGCCGGCCGGGAACACCGACATCGTCGGCTGGTACAAGGACGGCACCCCGCCCGGCGCCAAGGGCAGCGCGATCGTCGCCGGTCATGTCGACAACGCCCAGGGCCCGTCCGTCTTCTACGACCTCGGCTCGCTGAAGAAGGGCAGCACCGTCGAGGTGGACCGGCAGGACGGGCGCACCGCCGTCTTCGCGCTGGACGCCATCGAGGTCTACGACAGCGAGGACTTCCCCGACAAGCGGGTGTACGGGGCCTCGGAACACGCCTCGCTGCGGCTGATCACCTGCGGCGGCGGATTCTCCGCGTCGACGGGTTACGAGGGCAACGTGGTGGCGTACGCGCACCTCACCTCGGTGCGCTGACCCCGGACGGCGCCTCGGATCCGGCCGGGGCGCTCACGCGTTCCACTGGTCGAAGGCGAGCTTCGCCACCAGCGAGAACACCACGACCAGCAGCACCCCCCGGACGAACTCGCTGCCCCTGCTCAGGGCCATCCGCGCCCCCATCAGGCCGCCCGCCAGGTTGAACACCGCCATCAGGCCGGCCAGCTGCCACATCACGTTGCCCTGGTACGCGAACATCGCCAAGGCGCCGCCGTTGGTGCAGACGTTGACGATCTTCGCGGTGGCGGAGGCCGTCACCAGATCCAGGTGGAGCACGGCGGTCAGCGCCAGCACCAGGAAGGTGCCGGTGCCCGGTCCGAACAGCCCGTCGTACAGGCCGATGCCGCCGCCCACCAGCACGATCGCGGTAACGGTGCGGGCCCGGGTGACCTGCGGCGCCGTACCGTCCTCGGGCGCCCTGCCGAACCGGGGCCGCAGCATCACGAACCCCGCGACCGCCAGCAGCACCACCATGATCACCGGCCGGAGCACCTCGCTGCTGATCCCGGCGGCGAAGAAGGCACCGGTCATCGATCCGGCCAGGGCCGCGAGACCGATCCGCAGCGCCGTGCCGACCTTCACCGGCGCCTTGCGGGCATAGGCGACCGCGGCGCCGGACGTACCGACGATGGCGACCGCCTTGTTGGTGCCGAGGATGTGCGCGGCGGGGAGGTTCGGCAGTCCCAGCAGCAGCGCGGGCAGCAGAAGCAGTCCGCCGCCGCCGACCACCGCGTCGATCCAGCCGGCCGCGCCCGCGGCGAGGCACAGCACGACGAGGGTGGTCAGGGTTATGTCAGGCATGATCGCGACACTAAGGAAACGGCACGTGTCGCGTCCAACCGTCCGGCCCGTACGGCGAAAAGTTGAGCGAATCCAGAGCGTGCGGCAGAGCCCGCGGCGCCCCTCCGCCTCGGGCGTCCTCGCGCCCTCCCCTCGGGCATCCTCGCCCCCTCGCTCCCCTCACAGACCGCGTCCGCCGGCGCTGAGCGCAAGGTTCCCCCCGGGAAACAGCGGGGAACCGGACGGGTAACACCCACCGGACACGCTTCCTTCATGAGCACACGGGCCGGGGCTCCCCCGCTCCGGCCGCTCCACCCGCTCACCAACGACGGAGGCTTCCGAGATGCCGGTGTCCACTCCCCCGACCGCCCGCGCCTCCCGCTCCACGACCGCCGTGCCGACCCTCGTGGTCGTCGGGCACGGGATGGTCGGCCAGCGGTTCCTGGAGGCGCTCGCCGACCGGGGGCTGACCGCCGCAGCCGGTACCGCCAGGGTCGTCGTCCTGTGCGAGGAGCCGCGCGCCGCCTACGACCGGGTCCAGCTGACCTCGTACTTCTCCGGGCGCACCCCGGACGAACTGTCGCTCGTCGAGCCCGGCTTCATGGAGCGGCACGGCTTCGAGCTGCGCCTGGGTGACCCGGCGGAGTCCGTGGACCGGAAGGCGCGCACGGTCACCGCGCGCTCCGGCGAGACCTTCGTCTACGACGCGCTGGTGCTGGCCACCGGCTCCTGCCCGTTCGTCCCGCCGGTACCCGGCAAGGACACCGAGGGCTGCTTCGTCTACCGCACCATCGAGGACCTGCTCGCGATCGAGGAGTACGCGAGGACGGCGACGACCGGCGCGGTCGTCGGCGGCGGGCTGCTCGGCCTGGAGGCCGCGGGCGCGCTGAAGGGCCTCGGGCTCGACACACACGTGGTGGAGTTCGCGCCCCGGCTGATGCCGGTGCAGGTGGACGAGGGCGGGGGCGCGGCACTGCTGCGCACCATCGAGAACATGGGCCTGACCGTGCACACGGGTGTCGGCACCCAGGAGGTGACGGCGGGCGAGGACGGCACGGTGAACGGGATGTCGCTCTCCGACGGCTCCGCGCTCGCCACGGATCTGGTGGTCTTCTCGGCCGGGGTGCGGCCCCGCGACCAGCTGGCCAGGGACTGCGGCCTCACGGTCGGGCAGCGCGGCGGCATCGTCGTGGACGAGGAGTGCCGCACCTCGGATCCGGCGGTGTTCGCGATCGGTGAGTGCGCGCTCGCCACGGACGGCCGGGTGTACGGCCTCGTGGCGCCCGGCTACGAGATGGCGCAGACCGCGGCCGGGGTGATCGCGGGCGAGAAGGCCACGTTCACCGGTGCCGACATGTCGACGAAGCTGAAGCTGCTCGGGGTGGACGTCGCCTCGTTCGGTGACGCGCACGGCACCTCGGACGGCTGCCTCGACGTGGTGTACGCGGACTCCCGCTCCGGCGTCTACAAGAAGCTGGTGATCGGGCAGGACGGCACGCTGCTCGGCGGGGTGCTCATCGGGGACGCCGACCAGTACGGCACCCTGCGGCCGATGACGGGCACCGTCCTGCCGGTCGCCCCCGAGCAGCTGGTGCTGCCGGCCGGCACGGGCGGCCCGGCCGTCCTCGGCCCGTCCGCGCTGCCCGACGACGCGGTGATCTGTTCCTGCCACAACGTCACCAAGGGCGCGGTCCGCGAGCACGGCACGCTGCCCGAGGTGAAGAAGTGCACCAAGGCGGGCACCGGCTGCGGCAGCTGCGTCAAGGTCATCGGCCAACTGCTGCCGCAGAGCCAGGACAAGGGCCTGTGCGGCTGCTTCCCGTACACCCGCAGCGAGCTGTACGAGATCGTCCGCGCCCTGGAGGTCACCTCGTACGCCGAACTGCTCGACTCGCACGGCCGCGAGGAGGCCCGGGGCGGCGACGGCTGCGAGGTCTGCAAGCCGACGGTCGGTTCGATCATCGCCTCGCTGGCCCCGACGGTCGGCGCGAGCGGCTATGTCCTGGACGGCGAGCAGGCGGCCCTCCAGGACACCAACGACCACTTCCTCGCCAACCTCCAGCGCAACGGCTCGTACTCGATCGTGCCGCGCATCCCCGGCGGTGAGATCACTCCGGAGAGACTGATCGTGATCGGTGAGGTGGCCCGGGACTTCGGCCTCTACACCAAGATCACCGGCGGCCAGCGCATCGACCTGTTCGGCGCCCGCGTCGAACAGCTGCCGCTGATCTGGACCCGGCTGGTCGACGCGGGGTTCGAGTCCGGGCACGCGTACGGGAAGTCGCTGCGGACGGTCAAGTCCTGTGTGGGGCAGACCTGGTGCCGCTACGGCGTGCAGGACTCGGTGAAGATGGCCATCGACCTGGAGCTGCGGTACCGGGGCCTGCGCTCCCCGCACAAGCTGAAGTCGGCGGTGTCGGGGTGTGCCCGGGAATGCGCGGAGGCCCGCGGCAAGGACTTCGGGATCATCGCCACCGCCGGCGGCTGGAACCTGTACGTGGGCGGCAACGGCGGCGCCACCCCGCGCCACGCCGACCTGCTCGCCCAGGACCTGTCCGACGCCGAACTGGTCCGCCTCATCGACCGGTTCCTGATGTTCTACATCCGCACCGCGGACCGGCTGGAGCGCACCTCCACCTGGCTGGACCGGATCGAGGGCGGCCTGGACCACGTGCGCGATGTCGTCGTGCACGACTCGCTCGGGCTCTGCGACGAGCTGGAGCGGCTGATGGCCGACCATGTCCGCGGCTACCGCGACGAGTGGGCCGAGACCATCAACGACCCGGAGCGGCTGCGCCGCTTCGTCACCTTCGTCAACGCACCCGACGCACCCGACCCCTCGGTGAGGTTCGTCCCGGAACGCGACCAGGTCAAGCCCGACCTGGACATCCTCGCCGGACCGGTCCTCGCCATCCGCACTCTCGAAGGGACAGCCTCCTGATGACGACCCGGACGATGAACGCGACACCGGACACCGCGCGGGACACCCGGGTCATCCGGCTCGCCACCGGGGGCGACTGGCTCGCGGTCTGCGACCGTTCGCTCCTCACACCCGGCCGCGGGGTCGCGGCGCTGCTCCCGGACGGCAGGCAGGTCGCGCTGTTCGTGGACCGGTCCGGACGCACGTACGCGATCGACAACCGCGACCCGTTCACCGGGGCCTACGTCCTCTCGCGCGGCCTGGTCGGATCGGACGGCGGGCAGCCGTTCGTCGCCTCCCCGCTGCTGAAGCAGCGCTTCGACCTGGCGACGGGTGCCTGCCTGGACGACGACGAGGTCTCCGTCCCGGTCTTCGAGGTCCGCGCGGACTGAACGGACCGGGAGAGGTGGGGGCCTGGCGGGCGGACCGGCCCCTTCCGGCCATCGGGCCGACCGGTCGTACGCTTGATCCATGACGCAGCGCCGGTACGCGAACGACCTTCCCGACCAGAGCGGCCGTACGGCCGTGGTGACGGGAGCCAACAGCGGTATCGGGCTGATCACCGCACGGGAGCTGGCACGACACGGCGCGCGGGTGCTGCTCGCCTGCCGTGACGAGCGGCGCGGCAAGGAGGCGGCGGCCCGCATCCGCAGCGCGGTGCCGGACGCGGACGTGGAGTTCGCCGGGCTGGATCTGGCCGATCTCTCGTCGGTACGGGAGTTCGCCGCCGCGTACACCCCGGACCGGCTCGATCTGCTGATCAACAACGCCGGGGTGATGGCCCTCCCCTACCGGCGGACCGCCGACGGTTTCGAGACGCAGTTCGGTGTGAACCACCTCGGGCACTTCGCCCTCACCGGGCTGCTGCTGCCGAAGCTGCTCGCCACCCCGGGCGCCCGGGTGGTGACCGTGTCCAGCGGCCTCCATGTGCTGTCCAACATCGACATGGGCGATCTCAACAGCGAGCGCAACTACCGCCGCTGGATCGCCTACGGCCGCTCGAAGACGGCCAACCTGCTGTTCGTCCACGAGCTGGCCCGGCGGACCGCGTCCGTCGGCAGCGGGCTGGTCGCCGCCGCCGCGCACCCGGGCTACGCGTCGACCAACCTGCAGACGGCGGGAGTCCGGATGGAGAACCGCAGGGTGGCGGAGCGGGTCATCGAGCTCGGCAACAGGATCGTCGCCCAGCCGGCGGCCACGGGCGCCCTGCCCACCCTGTACGCGGCCACCGCACCCGGCATCCGGCCCGACTCGTTCACCGGTCCGAGGCTGCTGGGGTGGCGCGGTGCGCCGGCGCCGTCCTGGCGGGCGGGCTGGACGCTCAACGATGTGGCGAGCGAGCGGCTGTGGGTGGCGTCGGAGCAGCTGACCGGGGTCGCGTTCGCGGGCCTCGGGGTCTGATCCGGCCGAGGCCCGCTCCCTCCGGCGGCCGCCGTGTGCCCGTGGGCTCAGCCCTGGCCCTCGACGGCGGACGGGTCCATCCACACGACCTCCCAGATGTGGTGGTCGGGGTCCTGGAAGGACCGGCCGTACATGAAGCCGAGGTCCTGGGGCTCGTTGGCGGGAGAGCCGCCGGCGGCGAGCGCCGCGTCCGCCAGCTCGTCCACCTTCTCGCGGCTCTCGGCGCTCAGCGCCAGGAGCACCTCGGTGGTCTTCGAGGAATCCGCGATCTCCTTCTTGGTGAATTCCTTGAAGCGCGGCTCGGTGATCAGCATGGCGAAGATCGTGTCGCTGATGACGAGGCAGGCGGTGTTGTCGTCGCTGAACTGCGGGTTGAAGGAGAACCCCAGCTTCCCGAAGAAACCCTTGGTCGTCTCCAGGTCCTTGACCGGCAGGTTGACGAAGATCATCTGAGGCATGGCCGTCTCGCTCTCTCGGTGGTGAATTCGGTGCGGGGACGCGTTGCACGGGTGCGCTGCGCGATCCGATGGGCGATCCGGTGGTCGAACCGCCGCGTGTTCCGCGAACTCGTTACGACAGGTAGACGGCGGGGCCACCGGAAACTCATCGGTGCCCCGACGACCAACCCGCCCCGGCCATCGCGGCCGCCGCGCGCTACACGGCGAGCGGCGCACCGCCCCGCAGCAGCGAGCCGCCCAGCGGGGTCACCGTGTGCAGGACCGAGCTGCCGTGGCGCAGGGTGTGCACCAGGCCCGCCTCACGCAGCACGCAGGCGTGCTGGCTCGCCGAGGCCAGGGAGACCCCGGCGCGGCGGGCGAGCTCGCTGGTCGTGCAGCCGTCCCCGATGGTCCGCAGGACCGTCGACCGGGTGTGGCCGAGGAGCCGGCCGAGCCAGGGGCCCGGTTCGGCGAAGACCGGGGCACTGGGGTGGCCGACCGGGTAGACGAGGACCGGCGGCAGCAGCGGATCGCGCAGGACAACCGGCGCGCCCCGGCAGAAGAACGACGGCTGGAGGAGCAGCCCCCGGCCGTCCAGACGCAGTTCGCGGTCGACCGGGTAGTCGGCCTCCAGCACCGGCGCCCGCCAGCGGATCACCGGCGGAAGCGAGGCGAGCAGCTCCTCCGGACCACCGTCCAGGAGGGCGCGTCCCCGGACGGCGCGGTCGGCCTCGACGCTCGCCTGGATATGCGGCCAGTACGGCTCGACCGCGGCGCGGTGGTAGCCGCGCAGGGCCCCGATGAGGCGGCCCAGGGGCTCGGAGCGCCCTTCCCGCAGCGCGTCCAGCCGCACCGGCCGTACCGCCCGCCGGGCCGTGGCGATCCGGCCGTCGACGGGCCCCTCGGAGCCCAGCATCGCCAGTTCGGCCCGCAGCCGCTCGGGCGGGGTGTCGCGCAGGGCCTCCGTTCCGGTGCCGAAATCCAGGGGTTCCGAACCTTCCTGAGAAGGCGTCAGAAAGTCGGGGAAATAGCCGCGCGGTGGAACCACGGCGGACAGCAGGCGTACTTCACCATTCAACCGCGGACGGGTTTCCGTGCGCCATTTCCCGAACACCGTGGAAGCACGCCGGTCCCTCAGTCGATGAAAACTGAGAATGGTCTCCCACAATGCGTCCGGCCCGGTGGCCATCCGCACCTTGGAAAGGTCCCATCCGGATATATGGATACGCAGCACCGAACCCCCACCCGCTTGCACCTGCAATTGCCCCCACGCAAGGGTATGCGAGTCGTCACGCCACGTCACCACGGGGTTTCGGCCAGAGGTGAAACGTCTCGCCCCGACCTGGTGTCACCCGAAAAGCTGTACGACGTCGGGATGCGATCCAGAGCCACCGGAAGAGCGAGTGAAGGCCGTGGGGGGTTTTGCTCGCTCGGCGGCGGTCGGCAATGGTGCGGCTCCGTACCCGATGGGGGTAAGCGGGGTGCGGTTCATGGGTGGGGATCCATGAACCGCACCCCGGTCCGTTCCGGGCCATCTCTTTGCGCATTAAACGAAGCAATGGGGAGCCGGAAAGACAGAAAGCGCTCGCTGTGCCCGCCGACTCGCCGCGTCCGCAGCCCGGTCCGCGAGCCCACGGCCCGGCGGACATGACGAGGCGGCGGCACCCCCGCACAGGGTGCCGCCGCCTCCGGGGAATTCCGCGCCGGACGCCGGTCCGGTTGAGGGTCGCCCCGACCGGCGGCCTCTGCGGAATCAGTGGTTCTGGTGGATCGGTGGAGCAGTGGTTCCGGTAGCTCAGCGATCAGCGGATCAGCGGCTGTCGCTGCCGCGTGACTCCGCCGCCGCCCGGCCCGCTTCGAGACGGGCCACCGGGATGCGGAAGGGCGAGCAGGAGACGTAGTCCAGTCCCACCTCGTGGAAGAAGTGCACCGACTCCGGGTCGCCGCCGTGCTCGCCGCAGATGCCGAGCTTCAGGTCCGGGCGGGTGGCCCGGCCGGCCGCGACGGCGCTGCGCACCAGCGAGCCGACGCCGTCCTTGTCGATCGTCTCGAACGGCGACACCCCGAAGATGCCCTTCTCCAGGTACGCGGTGAAGAACGAGGCCTCCACGTCGTCGCGGGAGAAGCCCCACACCGTCTGGGTCAGGTCGTTGGTACCGAAGGAGAAGAACTCCGCCGCCTCCGCGATCTGACCGGCGGTCAGCGCGGCGCGCGGCAGCTCGATCATCGTGCCGATCTTCAGCTTGAGGTTCGTGCCGGTGGCGGCCTGGACCTCCGCGATCACCCGGTCCGCCTCGTCGCGGACGATCTCCAGCTCCTGGACCGTGCCGACGAGCGGGATCATGATCTCGGCGCGCGGGTCGCCCTTGGCGTTCTTCCGCTCGGCGGCGGCCTCCGCGATCGCTCGTACCTGCATGGCGAACAGACCGGGGATGACCAGGCCGAGCCGGACCCCGCGCAGACCGAGCATCGGGTTCTGCTCGTGCAGCTTGTGCACGGCCTGGAGGAGCCGCAGGTCGTTCTCGTTGGCGTCCTTGCGGGACTCCGCGAGCGCCACCCGGACCGACAGCTCGGTGATGTCGGGCAGGAACTCGTGCAGCGGCGGGTCGAGCAGCCGCACGGTGACGGGCAGCCCGTCCATCGCCTCGAACAGCTCGATGAAGTCGGCCTTCTGGAGCGGCAGCAGGTGCTCCAGGGCCGTCTCGCGCTCCTGGTCGGTGTCGGCCAGGATCAGCTTCTCGACCATCTCGCGGCGCTCGCCGAGGAACATGTGCTCCGTGCGGCACAGCCCGATGCCCTGGGCGCCGAAGCGGCGGGCCCGCAGGGCGTCCTCGGCGTTGTCCGCGTTGGCCCGTACCCGCAGCCGGCGCACCCGGTCCGCGTACGCCATGATCCGGTGCACCGCGGCGACCAGTTCGTCGGCGTCGTCGGCGCCCGCGTGCATCCGGCCCTCGAAGTACTCGACGACCGGCGACGGTACGACGGGTACCTCACCGAGGTAGACCTTGCCGGTCGACCCGTCGACGGAGACGAGGTCGCCCTCCTCCACGACGGTGGTCCCGACCGTCAGCCGGCGCCGCTTGGTGTCGACCTCGATCTCCTCGGCGCCGCAGACACAGGTCTTGCCCATGCCCCGGGCGACGACGGCGGCGTGCGAGGTCTTGCCGCCGCGCGAGGTCAGGATGCCCTCGGCGGCGATCATGCCGTCGAGGTCGTCGGGGTTGGTCTCGCGGCGGATCAGGATGACCTTCTCGCCGGACCGGGACCACTTGATGGCGGTGTACGAGTCGAAGACGGCCTTGCCGACCGCCGCGCCCGGGGACGCGGCGATGCCCCGGCCGAGCAGCTGCACCTTGGCCTCGTCGTCGAAGCGCGGGAACATCAGCTGCGCCAGCTGTGCGCCGTTGACCCGCTGGAGGGCCTCGGCCTCGTCGATGAGGCCCTGGTCGACGAGCTGGGTGGCGATCCGGAAGGCGGCACCGGCGGTGCGCTTGCCGACCCGGGTCTGCAGCATCCACAGCCGGCCGCGCTCGATGGTGAACTCGATGTCGCAGAGATCCTTGTAGTGGGTCTCCAGCGTCTCCATGATCGCGATGAGCTCGTCGTACGACTTCTTGTCGATCGACTCCAGCTCGGCGAGCGCCACGGTGTTGCGGATACCGGCGACGACGTCCTCGCCCTGCGCGTTCTGCAGGTAGTCGCCGTAGACGCCCTGGTGGCCGCTGGCGGGGTCGCGGGTGAACGCGACGCCCGTACCGGAGTCGGGGCCGAGGTTGCCGAAGACCATGGAGCAGACGTTGACCGCGGTGCCGAGGTCGCCCGGGATGCGCTCCTGGCGGCGGTAGAGCTTGGCCCGGTCGGTGTTCCACGAGTCGAAGACGGCCTTTATGGCCAGGTCCATCTGTTCGCGCGGGTCCTGCGGGAAGTCACGTCCGGCGTCCCGCGTGACGATCTTCTTGAACTGCTTGACCAGCTTCTTGAGGTCGGCCGCGTCGAGGTCCACGTCGACGCTGACGCCCTTGGCCTCCTTGGCGGCCTCCAGCGCCTCCTCGAAGAGCTCGCCGTCGACACCGAGGACCGTCTTGCCGAACATCTGGATGAGGCGGCGGTAGGAGTCCCACGCGAACCGCTCGTCGCCGGACTGGGCGACGAGGCCGACGACGGAGGCGTCGGAGAGGCCGATGTTGAGGACCGTGTCCATCATGCCGGGCATCGAGAACTTGGCGCCGGAGCGGACGGAGACCAGCAGCGGGTCGTCGCACTGGCCGAGCTTCTTGGCCATCCGCGTCTCAAGGGCGTCGAGGTGCGCACTCACCTCGTCGCGCAGCGCGGCCGGCTCCTCACCGCTGCCGAGGTAGACCTTGCACGCCTCGGTGGTGATCGTGAAGCCCGGAGGGACGGGGAGCCCGAGGTTGGTCATCTCGGCGAGGTTGGCACCCTTCCCGCCGAGCAGGTCCTTCAGATCCTTGTTGCCCTCGGTGAAGTCGTAGACGAACTTCTGAGGGTCTTCGTTTTCCGACACGGGTCTCGACTCCTCGACGACGCGGTGGCTGCCCTGACGGCGAGGAACATACCCAGATCGAAGGTGTCTGGGGTACGTCCACCTGGCCGTCTTGCGGCTGCAACCACCTGTCCGCCAGCAGATCCAAAGAATCTCTGCGGCGATCAAGCGGAGGCGCCATGTTCGGGCCTTGAAGGCGGCATGGCCATTCCTTGAGCCTCGACGCTCATGTGAGCTGACCTCCTCGCATCTGAGTACACTTCTTGAAGGTTGCCACGTGGCACTGAGTGCCAGATCTTCCAGAAGTGCAGCCATCGCTGTCGCGCTCACCTGAGCGCCACACCGATCAGACGTGGCGCGAATCACGCTGATTTCGGACCCCGGATTTCAGGATCCGGACGCCTCAGGCACTCGCTCAGCACCCCGAGGTCCACCTCTTCCAGGCTACGGGCGAACGTCCGCCCCTGCCCGGGGGCCACGGGCAGCAGCGACGGGACCACCAGCACCGCACACCCCGCCGCGTCCGCCGACGCGGTGCCGTCCGGGGAGTCCTCCACCGCGACACACGCCGAGGGTGCCGCCGCGAACCGCTCGGCCGCCGCCCGGTACGGGTCGGGGTGGGGCTTGGTCCGTACGGTGTCGTCGGCCGACAGCGTGAAGGCGAAGTCCACCCCGGCCAGCGACCCCGCCACCACCGCGTCCACCACACTCCTGGGTGAGGCGCTGACCAGGGCGAACGGCACTCCGGCGGCTTCCATCGAGGCCAGCAGCGCGGCGGCCCCGGGGCGCAGCGGCACTCCGGCGTCGACCTTCCGGAAGAAGGAGCCGGTCAGCTCGGCGGCGGTCCGGTCCAGCGCGGCGGCGGCCTGGCCGGTCACCCCGATCAGATGAGCGGCAGTGTCCGCGACGGCCCGGCCGACGACTTCCGGCGCGTCGGCGTCGGTCAGCTGGTGGCCGAGCCCGGCCGCGACCTCGCGGGCCGTCTCCCACCACAGCACCTCGGTGTCGACCAGGGTGCCGTCCATGTCGAAGAGGACGGCTGCGGGGGCCTTCACGCGTCCACCCGGCTGTCCCGGTCCACGGCTCCGGGCACGGCCGCGTCCCCGGCGGGCACGACGAGCACCGGGCGCCGGACCGGGGTCACCCGCGCCCGTACCCCCGGAGCGAGCTCTGCGGCGTCCCGCGAGGGGAGGTCGGCCTTCACCGAGACACCGCCGGGCAGATCGAGCAGGACCCGGGTGACCGAGCCGAGGAAGGCGGCGGAGACGACCGTGGCCGTGCCGTCCGGGTCGGCCGCGGCGCCGATGTTCTCGGGCCGGATCAGGACGTCGGCCGCTCCCCTGCCCGCCGGCACCTCGCCGTCGACCGGGAGGGTCACGCCCGTGACCTCGACGCGGCCGTCGCCGGTCAGCCGGCCGGGCAGCCGGTTCATGGTGCCGACGAACTCGGCCACGAAGGGGGTGGCGGGGCGTTCGTACAGCTCGGCCGGGGGCGCGCACTGCTCCAGGCGGCCCGCGTTGAGGACGGCGACCCGGTCGGCCATGGAGAGGGCCTCCTCCTGGTCGTGGGTGACGAAGATGGTGGTGATGCCCAGCGACAGCTGGAGGCGGCGGATCTCCTCGCGCAGCGTCAGCCGGACCTTGGCATCGAGTGCCGAGAGCGGTTCGTCGAGCAGCAGCACCCTGGGGCGGAGGGCGAGCGCGCGGGCCAGCGCGACGCGCTGCTGCTGGCCGCCGGACATCTGGTGCGGGAAGCGGTTGCCGTGGTCGGGCAGCCCGACGAGTTCCAGGAGTCCGGCGGCGGTGGTGTGCCGTTCGGCGGTGGCGACGCCCCGCATCCGGGGGCCGAAGGCCACGTTGTCGCGGGCGTTCAGGTGCGGGAAGAGGCTGTAGGACTGGAAGACCATCCCGGCGTCGCGCCGGTTGGCGGGGACCGGAGTGATGTCCTCGCCGTCGACCAGGACCTCACCTGAGTCCGGCTGCTCGAACCCGGCGAGGACCCGAAGCGCGGTGGTCTTGCCGCAGCCGGACGGCCCCAGCAGGGCGAGGAGTTCGCCCGGTTCGGCGGTGAGGTCGAGTCCGTCGAGGGCCACGGTGGGGCCGAACGCCCGGCGCAGCGAGCGGAACTCCACCCGGGCTCCGGTGGCGGCGCGTCCCTGCGGCGCGGCGGACCTGGCCGGCTCCGGGCGTCCTGCGGTGGCGGTGGGCAGGGCTGACATGGGTGGCTACTCCTTGCCGGGTACGGGTGTGGGGGCGGTGCCGGGTGCAGTTACGGGTGTGGGGGCGGTGCCGGCTGCGGACGCGGCCGGCACCGAGGTGGAAGGACCGGTTCCGGCGCGCGAGAGGACGAGCAGCAGGGCCCAGGTGATGAGCAGGGAGAGCAGCGAGACGGCGACCGACATCCGCGCCTCGGCGCCGGAGACGCTGACGATCCACACCGCGAAGGGCCGGAAGCCCAGCAGGGAGGCGATGGTGTATTCGCCGAGCACCAGCGCCAGGGTGAGGAAGGAGGCCCCGGCGAGCGAGGAGCGCAGGTTGGGCAGGATGACGCGCAGGATCACCTGCGCCCGGCCCGCCCCGCAGTTGCGGGCCGCCTCCACCAGGGTCGGTACGTCGACGGCGCGCAGCCCGGCGTCCAGCGAACGGTGCACGAACGGCAGCGCGAGCACGGTGTAGGCGAGCACCAGGACCACCGGGAACGACTCGTCCTGTACGGCGAGGAACGTCTGGTAGAGCGGGGTGCGCGAGAAATAGTCCGGTCCCCAGCGCAGCACCGTGGTGATGCCCGTGACCAGCGCGATCGGCGGCACCACCAGCGGCAGCATGCAGACGACCTCGACGACGGCCCGCAGCCGGGGCGGGCCGAGCCGTACCGCGACGAGCGCGGGGACGACGAGCAGCAGGGCGAGGGCGATCGTGGCGGCGGCCAGCGAGAGCGAGAGGAACAGGCTGTCGGTGAACCCGTCGGCCGACAGGATTCCCCGGTACGCCTCGAAGGTGACGCCCTGGCCCGGTACATGGACCGTGAAGACGAACGAGGAGAGCAGCGGGGTGACGAAGTACAGCCCGGCGGCCGCCAGCACGGCCCCGCGCCAGTAGCGCGGCCTGCGGCGGGCCGCCTTCGCCGCGGCGGCGACGGGGGCGGGTGCGGGGGCCGTGGAGACGGTGGTCAGTGCAGCCATCGGGAGCTCCGTCGCTGGAGGGGCAGGTAGACCGCCATCACCAGTCCGGCGATCACGATCATGTCGAGGCTCAGCGCCAGCGCCACGTTCTCCTGGCCGACCAGGACGTTCCCGGAGAGCGCGTCAGCGATCTTCAGGGTGACCAGCGGTACGGAGCCGCCGACCAGGGCGGCGGCCGTGGCGTGCGCGGCGAAGGCGCTGCCGAAGAGCAGGACGAACCCGCCGAGCAGGGAGGGCGCGAGCACCGGCAGTCCGACGTGGCGCCAGAACTGCCAGGTGGTGGCGCCGGTGTTGCGGGCGGCCTCGCGCCACTGCGGGCGCAGCCCGTCCAGCGCGGGGACGACGACGAGCACCATGAGCGGGATCAGGAAGTAGAGGTAGATGACGGTGAGTCCGGTGAAGGAGTAGAGGTTCCAGCCGAGCGTGTCCAGATGTCCCAGCTGGGTGACCACACCGGAGATGCCGAGGGTGGCGACGAAGGCGAAGGCCAGCGGGATCCCGCCGAAGTTGGCGAGCACCCCGGAGGCGGTGAGCACGGCCCCGCGCAGCGTGCCGCGACGGGAGGTGACGACGGCCTGGGCGATCAGTACGCCGAACACGGTGGCGAGGCCCGCGGTGAGCGCGGACAGTTCGACGCTGCCGGTGAGCGAGGCGAGGTAGGGCCCCTGGAGCGAGCGTCGCAGGTGCTCGCCGGTGATCTCGGTGGCGCCGGCGGGGACGGTGCGGGTGACCGCCCCGTACAGCAGGGCGCCTGCGGGCAGCCCGAAGCAGAGCCCGGCGAAAGCGAGCAGCGGGAGGGCGCCGAGCCAGGGGCGGGGCGGGCGGCGCCGGCGGGTGCGGCCGCCGGTCTTCGGGGCGGCCGCACTGGGGACCGGGGCTGCGGAGGGATGGGCGGCGGTCATCAGGAGACGGCCTTGTCCCAGTTCTCGGAGAGCGTGGCGTTGGCCTTGTCCAGCTCGGCGGAGGACGGGAAGGCCGGGGTGCCCTCGACCTCGGGGAGCTTGGCGACGAAGGACTTGTCGGCGGTGCCGTCCTCGGTCATGGCGGGCAGCAGGACCGGGCGGGCGTAGCCCTTGAGCCAGAGGTTCTGGCCCTCGGCGCTGTACAGGTACTCCATCCAGAGGCGGGCGGCCGCCGGGTGCGGGGCCTCCTTGTTGACGGCCTGCGAGTAGAACTGGGCGTACACGCCGTCGGAGGGCACGGAGACCTTCCAGTCGACGCCCTTGCCCTTGAACTGGTCGGCGTACCCGGCGTTCAGGTAGTCCCAGTCGATACTGATCGGTGTCTCGCCCTTCTCGACGGTCGCCGGGGTCGACTCGACGGGGATGAAGTTGCCGCTCTTCTTCAGCTTGCCGAAGAAGTCGATGCCGGGCTGGATGTCACCGAAGGAGCCCTTGGCGGCGAGGGACGCCGCGTACACGCCGCCGAACGCGGAGCCGGACTTGGTCGGGTTGCCGTTGAGGGCGACCTTGCCCTTGTACTCGGGCTTGAGCAGGTCGGCGAAGGTCTCGGGGCAGTTCTTGATCCGGGCGGCGTCGCAGCCGATGGAGACGTAGCCGCCGTAGTCGTTGTACCAGCGGCCGTCCGCGTCCTTCTGGCTGTCGGGGATCTTGTCCCAGGCGGTGACCTTGTAGGGGGCGAAGAGGTTCTCGGCCGCGCCACTGCGGGCGAAGGCGATGCCGAGGTCGAGGACGTCGGGGGCGCGCTTCTGCCCCTTGCGGGACTTGACGGCGGCTATCTCGTCGGCGCTGGCGGCGTCCGGGTTCTCGCTCTTGATCTTGATCTTGTACTTGGCCTCGAAGGCCTTGGTCAGCTCGCCGTAGTTCGCCCAGTCCGGCGGCAGGGCGATCACGTTGAGCTCGCCCTCCTTCTCGGCGGCGGCGACCAGCTTGTCCATCCCGCCGAAGTCCGCTGCCGCGGTGGCCTCGGCGGGCTTCACACCGGAGGCCGCGCTCCCGGCCTTCTCCTCGGGTGCGGCGCCACAGGCGGTGAGCGCGGTCAGGGCCGCCGTACCGAGGGCGACGGCGAGGACCGTACGGCCGTTGGCGCGGATGCGGGGACGGGGAAGGTGTCTGCGCACGGTGTGTCTCCTGGAAGCGAAGCGAGTGCCACTTGTTCATACAAGCTGGCACCAGTTCGCCCGGTCCAGGTGTCCTGGGAGTTAACGTCCGATGTCCGGTGCGGCAAGAGGCGAGGAAGAGGAAAGCCGACTATTCAGCGGCCGTGGTAGATAACGACCCTGCATCGGAACACTTCGCACCGGCATTAGAGTGAGCGTCAGGACCGCGATCGATGAGCGGACCTGTACACAGTCCATGATCTGTAGAGATCCATCTTCCGCAACCGGTCCGGGACCCGGGACCGGCCGGCCGAGGAGAGCCCATGGGACATTCACGCTATCGGGAGATCGCGGAGTCGCTGCGGCACTCCATCCGCAGCGGGGCCTACCCGCTCGGCTCACTGCTGCCCTCGGAGAGCGATCTCGCCACCGCCTGGTCCGCCTCGCGCGGCACGGTCCGCCAGGCGGTGGCGCTCCTCGCGTCCGAGGGGCTGATCGGCTCCCGGCAGGGGGCGCGGCGGGTCGTCCTGCGCCGGGAGCGCCGCCAGAGCTTCCAGCAGCTCAACAGCTTCGCCCAGTGGGCCCAGGCGATGGGGTGCGAGGTCTCCAGCCGCATCCTGACCCGCACCACGCGGACCGCGACCGCCGAGGAGGCCGACCGCCTGGACGCGGAACCGGGCAGCGACGTGCTGTACGTGCTGCGGCTGCGACGGCTCGACGGGGAGCCGGTGATGGTCGAGCGGACCGTGTACGCGGACTGGGTGGCCCCGGCCGTCCTGGCGCTGCCGGAGGACTGCGTCTCGATCATGAACAGCATCGCGGAACGTGCCGACATCGTCGCGCATTACGGCGAGCACCTGATCGACGCGGTCGCGGCGGGCAGCGAGGACGCCCGGCTGCTGCGGGTGCGCCGGGCCAGCCCGCTGCTGCGGCAGCGGCACCTGACGTACACGGCGGCGGGCCGCGCCATCGAGTGGACGGACGACCGCTATCGGGCGGGGAGCATGGTCTTCAACGTCATGAACTCCGTGGCGGCGGCCCCGCTGGAGCGCCGACCGGGCCCGGACGTCCGGGGCTGAGGCTCATCCCGGGCCCGTACGTACAGGCCTGAGGCCGGCCCTGGCCCGGACCGCCGGGACCGGAGCTCAGCCGCCCGAGGTGTCCAGCTCGGCGTCGGCGGAGATGCCCGCGCAGTCGTACGGGTCCTTCAGCCAGCCGTCCGGGAGCACCACCCGGTTGTTGCCCGAGGTGCGGCCGCGCGGGCCGTCGGCGCCGTCCGGCCACGGCTGGTCCAGCCGCAGCTCGTTCAGCTGCGCGCCCAGCTCCTCCAGCGAGGAGGTGACCGCGAGGTTCCTGCGCATCTCGGAGCCGACCGCGAAGCCCTTGAGGTACCAGGCCACGTGCTTACGGAAGTCGATCACGCCCCGGGTCTCGTCGCCGATCCACTCACCGAGCAGCGTCGCGTGCCGCAGCATGACGTCCGCGACGGTGCGCAGGGAGGGCGTCTGCCTCGTCTCCGTACCCTCGAACGCGCTCACGAGGTCGCCGAAGAGCCAGGGGCGGCCCAGGCAGCCGCGGCCCACGACCACGCCGTCGCAGCCGGTCTCGCGCATCATCCGCAGCGCGTCGTCCGCGCACCAGATGTCGCCGTTGCCGAGGACGGGGATCTCCGGGACGTGCTCCTTCAGCCGGGCGATGGCATCCCAGTCGGCGGTCCCGCCGTAGTGCTGGGCGGCGGTCCTGCCGTGCAGGGCCATCGCCGTCACGCCCTCCTCCACGGCGATCCGGCCGGCGTCGAGGTAGGTGAGGTGGTCGTCGTCGATGCCCTTGCGCATCTTGATGGTGACCGGCAGGTCGCCCGCGTTGGAGACGGCCTGCTGGAGGATCGCGCGCAGCAGCGGCCGCTTGTACGGGAGCGCCGAGCCGCCGCCCTTGCGGGTGACCTTGGGGACCGGGCAGCCGAAGTTCAGGTCGATGTGGTCGGCGAGGTTCTCGTCGACGATCATGCGGACGGCCTTGCCGACCGTGACCGGGTCCACTCCGTACAGCTGGATGGAGCGCGGCGTCTCGCTCGCGTCGAACCGGATGAGCTGCATGGTCTTCTCGTTGCGCTCGACCAGCGCCCGCGTCGTGATCATCTCGCTGACGAACAGCCCCTTGCCGCCCGAGAACTCCCGGCACAGCGTGCGGAAGGGCGCGTTGGTGATGCCGGCCATGGGGGCGAGGACCACCGGCGGCTGCACGGTGTGCGGGCCGATGCGGAGCAGCTGGGGCGCGGGGGCGAGCGTGGTCATTGCCCCATTGTCGCGCACCCGGGGAACTGCTCCGGGCGCGCGTCCGGTCCGGAGCGGGCCCGGGGCCCCGGGTGCGGTGCCACCGTCAGCGAGGGTCGTTAGTTAGTCGTACTATCCATGCATGCCCGAGCTCAGCCACCGGAGACGGATGCTGGTGCTGGCGATCTGCTGCATGAGTCTGCTGATCGTCAGCCTGGACAGCACCGTCCTGAACGTCGCCCTCCCGTCCATGCGCCAGGACCTGCACGCGAGCGTCGCGGGGATGCAGTGGACGATCGACGCGTACACCCTCGTCCTCGCCTCCCTCCTCATGCTCGCCGGGTCCACCGCCGACCGGATCGGCCGGCGCAAGGTCTTCATGGCCGGACTCGTCCTCTTCACCCTGGGCTCGGCGCTCTGCTCCATCGCGCCCAGTCTGGAGACACTGATCGTGTTCCGGATGGTGCAGGCCGTCGGCGGCTCCATGCTCAACCCGGTCGCGATGTCGATCATCACCAACACCTTCACCGACCCGCGCGAACGCGCTCGGGCGATCGGCGCCTGGGGCGGTGTCGTCGGCATCTCGATGGCCGCGGGACCGGTGGTCGGCGGCAGCCTGGTCGATTCGGTCGGCTGGCGGTCGATCTTCTGGATCAATCTGCCGGTCGGCATCGCCGCGCTGCTGCTGACCTTGAAGTACGTCCCCGAGTCGCGTGCCGCGAAGGCCCGCCGCCCCGACCCGGTGGGCCAGTTGCTGGTGATCGCGCTGCTGGGCTCGCTGACGTACGCGATCATCGAGGCGCCGCAGAAGGGGTGGACCTCCGCCGAGATCCTGCTGTTCGCCGCAGTCGCGGCAGCCTCGCTCATCGGCCTGCTGGTGTACGAGCCCCGGCGCGCCGATCCACTGATCGACCTGCGGTTCTTCCACAGCGCCCCGTTCAGCGGGGCCACCGTCATCGCGGTCAGCGCCTTCGCCGCGCTCGGCGGCTTCCTCTTCGTCAACACGCTCTATCTGCAGGACGTACGGGGGATGAGCGCGCTGGGCGCCGGCCTGTACATGCTCCCGATGGCGGCGGTGGTCTGTGTTCTGCCGCCGCTCTCGGGGCGCGTCGTCGCCACCCGGGGGCCACGCATCCCGCTCCTGGTCGCGGGGGTGGGGATGGCGGCGAGCGGTCTCATGTTCGCGCTGTTCGACGCGGAGACCGACAACGCGCTGATGTTCACCGGCTATGTGCTGTTCGGGCTGGGCTTCGGCGCGGTGAACGCGCCCATCACCAACACCGCCGTCTCCGGCATGCCCCGCTCCCAGGCGGGCGTCGCCGCGGCGGTCGCCTCGACCAGCCGCCAGATCGGGCAGACGCTGGGCGTCGCCGTGATCGGCGCCGTGCTGGCGGCCGGTGTGTCAGGCGCCGGCTCGTCCGGCGGCATCGGGCCGGCCGGCGACTTCGTGGCGGCGAGCAAGCCCGCCTGGTGGATCATCACCGGCTGCGGTGTGTGCGTCCTGGTGGTCGGGGCGCTGAGCAGCGGGCGCTGGGCACGGGGCACCGCCCGCCGGACCGCGGAACTGCTGGAGGGCGCGGCGACGGCGGGACACGGACCGGCCGCCGGCCGGCCGGGGGCCCGTCCCGACGGCAAGTCCGACGGCAAGTCCGGTGGCGGGCCCGACGGTCAGTCCGGTGGCGGGCCAGGTGGTCAGTCCTCGTCCGCGAGCACCAGGGCCTGAAGCCGCTGGAGCCGCTCCTGGGTCTCCTCGTCGCGCGGCACGTAGGTGACCAGGCGCGGACCGGCCGCCGGGCCCAGCCACAGATCCGAGGTCTCCAGCCGCAGCAGCCCCACGTACCGGTTCCGGAAGACCTTGGACCGGCCGCCGGAGCCGACCACCTCATGCCTCGCCCAGGTCTCCCGGAACTCGGGCGACGCCGACTCCAGCCGCTTGAGCAGGGCCTTCCACGCGGGATCGGCCAGGTGCTCAGCCATCGCGGCACGGAATTTGGCCGTCAGGAAGCGGGTCACCTCGGCGATGTCCATGACGGTGGAACGCCACTGCTCGTTCGTGTAGGCGAGCAGCATGATGTTGCGGTCCTCGGGTGCCACGGCGTCCAGTTCGCAGAGCAGCCGGCCGTAGGTCCGGTTGTGGGCGAGCACGTCGTAACGGCTGTTCTGGACACATGCGGGGATCGGCTCCAGCTGCCGCAGCATCGCGCGCAGCGCCGGGGTGATGCTCGGGCAGTCCGTGCCGGGGGCCGGGTCGATGGCTCCGGCGAGTGAGAAGAGGTGGCTGCGCTCGCTGCGGTCGAGCAGCAGCGCACGGGCGAGCGCGTCCAGGACCTGGGGCGAGACCTGGATGTCACGGGCCTGTTCGAGCCACGTGTACCAAGTGACGCCGACGGCGGAGAGCTGCGCCACCTCCTCGCGGCGCAGCCCCGGCGTGCGCCTGCGACGGCCCCGGACCAGGCCCACCTGCTCGGGGGTGATGCGCTCCCGGCGGCTGCGCAGGAAGTCCGCGAGCTCGTGGCGCCGGATGTCGGTCTCGGAGGTCTCAAAGGTGGCGGCGGTCTCGGCGGTCGTGGTCGTCCCGGAGGCCTCGGGGGCCGCGGGGGTCGTGTTCGCGGCTGCTCCGGCGGTTTCGGGGGCTACGGTCGCCATCGTCGTCATTCCTCCAGCGTGCGGCACGGCCCGGCGCCATGCCGGGTGCTACTTGTACCAGGATAAAGACACTCTGGTACCAGGCTTCGAGAAGAGCCATCGTCGATGCCGTGAGTGAATCCCCTGTACGGCCGAAGACATCCGCCCCCACTGCCGCGCCGGTGGTACGGCACGACCACCCCACGCCGGTGCTCGGCGCGCTCGGGCTGTTCACCGTGCTGCTCGGTGCGGCGCTCCCCCTGATCGACTTCTTCATCGTGAATGTCGCCCTGCCCACCATCGACCACGACCTGGCCGCGGGACCCGCGCTGCTGGAGCTCGTCGTGGCGGGGTACGGGCTCGCGTACGCCGTCCTGCTCGTACTCGGCGGCCGGCTCGGCGACATGGCCGGCCGGCGCCGGCTGTTCCTGCTCGGCATCGCGGCCTTCGGGCTCACCTCGCTGGCCTGCGGGCTCGCGCCGAACGCCTGGACGCTGGTCGGCGCGCGGGTCGCCCAGGGCGCCGCGGCGGCGCTGATGCTGCCGCAGGTGCTCGCCACCATCCAGGCGGCCACCTCGGGGCACCGGCGGGCCAGGGCGATGAGCCTGTACGGGGCGACGGCCGGGCTCTCCATGGTCGCCGGCCAGATCCTCGGCGGGGTGCTGGTCGCCGCCGCGCCGCTGTCGTCGGTGTTCGGCGAGAGCGCGGGCTGGCGATCGGTGTTCCTGGTCAACGTCCCGGTGGCGGCGGTGGGGCTGGTACTGGCGGCCCGCTCGGTCCCGGAGACGCGTTCGGAGCGGCCCGCTCCGGTCGACGTGC
The DNA here is from genome assembly GCF_043200175.1 of Streptomyces sp. NPDC048462. Taxonomy (NCBI): domain Bacteria; kingdom Bacillati; phylum Actinomycetota; class Actinomycetes; order Kitasatosporales; family Streptomycetaceae; genus Streptomyces; species Streptomyces sp. NPDC048462. Next base: position 238,035 of record NZ_JBICXG010000007.1, on the reverse strand, counting down.
CGGGCACGCTGCTGCTGGCCGCGTCACTGGTCACCCTGCTGGCCCCGCTGACCGAGGGCCGGGCGGCGGGCTGGCCGCTGTGGACCTGGGTCTCGCTGGCACTGTTCCCGTTCGCCGCGGCCGCCTTCTACCGGGTGGAGCGGCGGGCCGACCGCAACGGCCTGATCCCGCTGGTCCCGCCGAGCCTGCTGCGGCTCGACTCGCTGCGGCGCGGGCTGTCGCTGGTGCTGCCCTTCTCGGTGGGCTTCGGCGGTTTCATGTTCGTCATCGCGGTGGCCCTCCAGCAGGGCCTGAAGCTGGGTCCGGCGGCGTCCGGCCTCTCGATGGCCCCGATGGCGGCGGCCTTCTTCGCCGCCTCGCTGGCCGGCCCGGGGCTGGTACGGCGCTACGGCAGCCGGGTCGTGACGGCCGGCGGGCTCATCCAGGCGGTCGGCGTGGTGGTGCTGGCGCTCACCGTGTGGCACAGCTGGTCCGGGCTGGAGCTGCTGGGGCTGCTGCCGGGAATGGCGATCGCCGGTCTCGGCCAGGGGCTCCAGTTGCCCGTCCTGTTCCGCATCGTGCTCTCCGACGTACCGCCGGAGCGGGCCGGGGTCGGCGGCGGAGTCATGACGACGACTCAGCAGGCGGCGCTGGCACTGGGTGTGGCGACGCTCGGTTCGCTGTTCCTGTCGCTGGCGCCGGGGTCGGGGATGCGGGACGCGCTGGTCGTGACGCTGCTGGTGCAGTTGGGCGCGGTGGTGCTGACGACACTGCTGAGTCTGCGGCTGCCACGCACCGTCGCATGAGCCCGGGGCGTGCGGGGCGTCCGGGGAGCCCAGGGCGTCCGGAACGGCGGGGGGGGGCGGCGGGCCCGCGGGGTGGGTGTTGGCGGGGCCGCCGGGCGGGGGGGCGGGGGGGGGGCCGGGGCCCCCGGGGCCTCCGCACGGGGGGGGCCCCGAAACACCGGGGGTTCCCGGCCCCCCCGGCCGTACGCGTGGTGCCCTGGGCTCCCGCGCTCGACTTCCTGTTCTGTCCCTGCTGACCGGGTTCGGCGAGCAGGTGTCCCTGCTGACCGGGCTGGGCGAGCAGGGGGTCAGCTCTGCGCCGGGGCGTCCTGCTCGGTTGCGTCCTTGGCGGGTGCGTCCTGGGCCTGGGCGTCCTGCTCGGCGGCCTCGTCCGACGGTGCGTGACCGGCGCGCTCCCGCATCTTGCGCAGCAGCTCCTGCTTCTGGTCGGCCGCCGTCTTCCGGTTGGCGTTGCGCTCGGGACCTGTGCCCTGCTGCTCGGCACGGGACAGCTTCTTCCGCTGTCCGCCGACGCCGAGAAGGTTGTTACGGCTTTTGGCCACGGGGTTCTCCCATCCTTGGTGAAAGTGAGGTCTGAAACGACCCTGGATCGATCCGGTGGGCGGCGGGTGCTCGGACCCGCCGCGCACTCACTCGTAGATCTGGAAGAACGAAGCCATGCCGGAACGGTACCCCGCGCCGAGCGGCTCCCGCACCGGATTTTCGGTCGACCGGAATCACCCCACAGAGGGAACATGGACTGACAGATATTGAAATCTGTCATCACCTATGTCATGGTCGGTATGTACCCATGACGCCTGGCCCCAGCACACCCGGGAGTTCCCTATGACCGCCCTCCGCACCCACACCCTCGGCTCCACCGGCCCGCAGGTCTCCACGCTCGGCCTCGGCTGCATGGGCATGTCCGCGCTGTACGGCGAGGCCGACCGCGCCGAGTCGATCGCCACCGTCCACGCGGCGCTCGACGCCGGAATCAACCTGCTCGACACCGGCGACTTCTACGGCATGGGGCACAACGAGCTCCTGATCAACGAGGCCCTGCGCACCGCGCCCGCGTCCGCCCGGGAACGGGCGCTGACCAGCGTGAAGTTCGGCGCGCTGCGGACGGTCGAGGGCGCCTTCAGCGGATACGACGGCCGCCCGGCGGCGGTCAAGAACTTCGCGGCCTACTCGCTCCAGCGACTGGGGCTCGACCACATCGACGTCTACCGCATCGCCAGGCTCGACCCCGACGTACCGGTCGAGGAGACCGTCGGCGCCATCGCCGAGCTGGTCGAGGCCGGGCACGTCCGGCACATCGGCCTCTCCGAAGTCGGTGCGGAGACCATCCGGCGGGCGGCGTCCGTCGCCCCGATCTCCGATCTGCAGATCGAGTACTCGCTGCTCTCCCGCTCCATCGAGGCGCAGATCCTCCCGGTCTGCCGCGAGCTGGGCATCGGCGTCACCGCGTACGGGGTGCTCTCCCGAGGACTGATCAGCGGCCACTTCACCCGCGACCGCGAGCTGGCCGCCGGTGACTTCCGGAGCATGAGCCCGCGCTTCCAGGACGAGAACCTCCGGCACAACCTCGACCTGGTCGAGGCGCTCCGGAAGATCGCCGGGCAGAAGGGCGTCACGGTCGCGCAGATCGCCATCGCCTGGGTCCTGGCCCAGGGTGCGGCCCAGAGCACGGACATCGTGCCGCTGGTCGGCGCCCGCAGGCCCGACCGTCTGACCGAGGCCCTCGGCTCCCTGGACGTGGAGCTGACCGAGGCCGACCTCGCGGCGATCGAGGAGGCCGTCCCGGCCGGCGCCGCGGCGGGCGCCCGCTACCCCGACAGCCAGATGGCCCACCTGGACAGCGAGCGCTGACGTCCGGGTACGGTCGAAGCCGCCCGACGGCGACCTGAGCCGCTCGACGCCCCGCCCCGAAAGGCAGCACACCCACCATGACGCCGCCGCCCGACCCGCTGACTCCCGAGCGCATCCTCGAAGCCACCGAGGACGTGCTGCGCCGCTACGGCCCCGCCAAGGCGACCGTGGTCGACGTGGCTCGGGCGCTCGGCGTCAGCCACGGCAGCGTGTACCGCCACTTCCGTACGAAGGCCGCCCTGCGCGAGGCGGTGACCGGCCGCTGGCTGACCCGCACGGAGCTGGCGCTCACCGAGATTCTGCACGCCTCGGCCCAGCCCGCCCCGGCGAAGCTGCGGCAGTGGCTGGAGACGCTGTTCGAGGCCAAGCGGCACAAGGCGGGTGACGATCCGGAGCTGTTCGCCACCTATGAGGTGCTCATGGGCGAGAGCACGGTGGTCGAGGAACACATCCGCGAACTGGTGGGCCAGCTGCGGGAGATGATCGAGGAGGGGGTGTCCGACGGCCAGTTCGCGGTGGCCGACCCCGCGTCGGCCGCCCAGGCAGTCTTCGACGCGACGGCACGCTTCCACGACCCGGCGTATGCCGCCGAGTGGCAGAAACCCGCCATCGCCGCCGAGTTCACCGCCGTCACGGACCTGCTGCTGCGAGGCCTGCGGGCCTGAGACCGCGCCCGTACCGGCCGAACGGGACCGGCGGCGGTACCGGAAGCGAGACCGGGACCGGAAGCGGGATCAGAGCCGGCGCCGGCCCCGGATCGGGGCCGGAATCGGAGGCCGGGCTACGTCGCCGTCGGGTCGACCGTCGCCTGGTGCGCCTCCGCGAGGTGTTCCTCGGCCTTGAGCCAGGGCAGGAACTGCACCCCCTTGCGCCAGTCGCAGGTGTCGCAGCTCAACTGCCGCTGCATCCCCGACTTCCGTACGTGGACTATGTGTTCACGGCCGTGCTGGTCCCATCTGCTGACCTTGCTCGTGGTCATGGACGGCATCCGAGCCTCCTGTGGACGATTGTGCCCAGTGTGCACGAAGCCCCCGGTTCCGTTCGGGGAACCGGGGGCATCGTGCAGCGGATGCGAGGCGTCAGCAGCCGAGCAGCCGTGCGCCCAGGTACGCCTGGATCTGGTCCAGGGAGACGCGCTCCTGTGTCATCGTGTCGCGCTCGCGCACCGTCACCGCGTTGTCGTCGAGGGTGTCGAAGTCGACGGTGACGCAGAACGGCGTACCGATCTCGTCCTGGCGACGGTAACGGCGGCCGATGGCGCCCGCGTCGTCGAACTCGATGTTCCAGTTCTGCCGCAGGTCGGCCGCGAGGCCCTTGGCCTTCGGCGAGAGCTGCGGGTTGCGGGACAGCGGCAGGACCGCGACCTTCACCGGCGCCAGGCGCGGGTCGAGGCGCATCACGGTGCGCTTCTCCATGACGCCCTTGGCGTTGGGCGCCTCGTCCTCGATATAGGCGTCCAGCAGGAACGCCAGGACCGAGCGGCCCACACCGGCGGCCGGCTCGATGACGTAGGGGGTCCAGCGCTCGCCGGCCTCCTGGTCGAAGAAGGACAGGTCCGTGCCCGAGGCCTTGGAGTGCGCCTTCAGGTCGTAGTCCGTGCGGTTGGCGACGCCTTCCAGCTCGCCCCACTCGCTGCCGCCGAAGCGGAAGCGGTACTCGATGTCAGCGGTGCGCTTGGAGTAGTGGGAGAGCTTCTCCGCCGGGTGCTCGAACCACCGCATGTTCTCCTCGCGCATACCGAGGCCGGTGTACCAGTTCCAGCGCTGCTCCATCCAGTATTCCTGCCACTGCTCGTCCTCGCCCGGCTTGACGAAGAACTCCATCTCCATCTGCTCGAACTCGCGCGTGCGGAAGATGAAGTTGCCCGGAGTGATCTCGTTCCGGAAGGACTTGCCCATCTGCGCGATGCCGAACGGCGGCTTCTTGCGCGAGGTCTGCTGCACCTGGCCGAAGTTGGTGAAGATGCCCTGAGCCGTCTCGGGACGCAGGTAGGCGACCGAGCCGGAGTCCTGGGTGGGGCCGAGGTGCGTGGAGAGCAGGCCGGAGAACTGCTTGGGCTCGGTGAAGGTGCCCTTGTTGCCGCAGTTGGGGCAGTTGAGGTCGGCGAGGCCGTTGACCGGCGGCTTGCCGTGCTTCTCCTCGTACGCCTCCTCCAGGTGGTCCGCGCGGTAGCGCTTGTGGCAGGAGGTGCACTCGGTCAGCGGGTCGGAGAACGTGGCGACGTGACCGGAGGCCACCCACACCTCGGGGGCCAGGATGACCGACGAGTCGAGCCCGACCACGTCCTCGCGCGAAGTGACCATGTAGCGCCACCACTGGCGCTTGAGGTTCTCCTTGAGCTCAACGCCCAGCGGTCCGTAGTCCCAGGCGGCGCGCTGACCACCGTAGATCTCACTGCAGGGGAAAACGAAGCCACGGCGCTTGCTCAGGCTGACGATGGAGTCGATCTTGTCGGCGGCCACGGTGCTCTCTTCATTACGACGACGGCGAACGGCGAAGTCCTCAGATTACCGGCGGGCACGCCCCTTCGATCAAATCGGTATCGGACCGGTCCGCCGGGCCGTGTGCCCGAGGTCATCCCATCGACCTTGTTGACAATCGTTTCCACTTTTGTTGAAAATGACTGTCATGAACAAACGCCGCCGCCTCATACCCACCGCTGTCGCCGCCGGAGCAGTCGTCCTCGGCCTCACCGCGCTCTCCGCCTGTTCGACGTCCGACGCCGCCGGCCACAAGAGCGGCGGCAAGCTGAAGGTGGTGGCGTCGTTCTACCCGATGCAGTTCCTGGCCGAGCGAATAGGCGGCGGCCACGTCTCCGTCTCCACTCTCACCAAGCCGGGCGTGGAGCCGCACGACCTGGAGCTCAGCCCTCGGCAGATCGGCGGCCTCAGCGACGCCGACTACATCCTCTACCTCAAGGGCATCCAGCCCGCGGTGGACGACGCGATCAAGCTCTCCGAGTCCAAGCACACCGTCGACGCCGCGAAGCTGACCACGCTGGAGGACCACGGCGCCGAGGTCGGCGGCGAGGACCACGAGCACGGCCACGAGCACGAGGGCGAGGAGGCCGGCGCCGACCCGCACATCTGGCTCGACCCGGTGAAGTACGCGGAGGTCGCCAAGGGAGTCGGCAAGTCCCTGGAGAAGACCGACCCGGACCACGCCGCGGACTACCGCAAGAACACCGACACCCTGGTCAAGGAACTCGGCGCGCTCGACACGGCGTACAAGAAGGGGCTGGCGGACACCGCCACCAAGACGTTCATCACCACCCACTCCGCCTTCGGATACCTGGCCGAGCGCTACGGCCTCACCCAGGAGGGCATCGCCGGCATCGACCCCGAGGCCGAGCCCAGCCCCGCCCGGATCAGCGCCCTGCACTCCATCGCGGAGAAGAAGAAGGTCACCACGGTCTTCTTCGAGACGCTCGCCAGCGACAAGACGGCCAGGACCGTCGCCCGCGACACCGGCCTGCGGACCGACGTCCTGGACCCGCTGGAGGGAATCACGGACAGGTCCAAGGGCGATGACTACATCGAGGTCATGAAGTCCAACCTCGCCGCGCTGCAGAAGGCGCTCGGCGCGAAGTGAGCGACGACCCCACCGAACCGGCCGGCCCGAACCCCGCAGCAGCACCGGAGGCGCTCATGCCCGAGCCCGCGAGCTCCACCCCCGAACCCGTGATCGTCCTGCGCGACGCCACGGCCACCCTCGGAGCGCGCCCCGTACTGCGCGGCGTCGACCTGACCGTGCACCGCGGCGAGGTCGTCGCGCTGCTCGGCGCCAACGGCTCCGGCAAGTCGACCGCCGTGCGCTCCGCCATCGGCCAGGTCCCGCTCACCGGCGGCGCCGTAGAACTCTTCGGCACCCCGCTGCGCCGGTTCCGCGACTGGGCCCGGGTCGGCTACGTACCGCAGCGCACCACCGCGGCCGGCGGCGTACCGGCCACCATCCGCGAGGTCGTCTCCTCCGGGCGGCTCTCCCGCACAAAGCTCGGCCTGCCCCGCAAGGCCGACCGCGCCGCCGTCGACCGGGCGATCGGACTCGTCGGCCTCACCGACCGCGCCAAGGACTCCGTGAACGCCCTCTCCGGCGGCCAGCACCAGCGCGTCCTGATCGCCCGCGCGCTCGCCGCCGAACCCGAACTGCTGATCATGGACGAGCCGATGGCCGGCGTCGACCTGGCCAGCCAGGAGATCCTCGCCGCGACCCTGCGCGACCAGGTCGCGGCGGGCACCACCGTGCTGCTCGTCCTGCACGAGCTGGGCCCGCTGGAGCCGCTGATCGACCGCGCGGTCGTCCTGCGCGACGGCTGCGTGATGCACGACGGACCGCCCCCGAAGGCGCTGGGCCAGCACGCGCTGCCCGGCCACGACCACGTACACCCCCACGCGGCTTCCGAGCCCGTCCGGACGGGACTGCTGAGCTGATCATGGAATTCCTCACCCCTCCCTTCATGCAGCGGGCGCTGATCGCCGCCGTACTGGTCGGCGTCATCGCCCCCGCCGTCGGCATCTACCTGGTGCAGCGCCGGCAGGCCCTGATGGGCGACGGCATCGGCCACATCGCGATGACCGGCGTCGGCCTCGGCTTCCTGCTCTCCACCAGCCCGGTCTGGATGGCCACCGCCGTCGCCGTCGTCGGCGCGGTCGTCATGGAGCTGATCCGCTGGTACGGACGCACCCGGGGCGACATCGCGCTGGCGATGCTCTTCTACGGCGGCATGGCGGGCGGTGTCCTGCTGATCAACCTCTCCGACACCGGTTCCAACGCCAACCTCACCTCGTACCTCTTCGGCTCGCTGTCCACGGTCTCCTCCGAGGACATCACCGCGATCGGCCTGCTGGCGGCGTTCGTGCTGCTGGTGACGGTCGGGCTGCGCAGGCAGCTGTTCGCGGTCAGCCAGGACGAGGAGTTCGCCCGGGTCACCGGACTGCCGGTGCGGGTCCTGAACCTGCTGATCGCCGTCACCGCGGCGGTCACCGTCACCGTCGCGATGCGGGTCGTCGGGCTGCTGCTGGTCAGCGCCCTGATGGTGGTCCCGGTCGCCGCCGCGCAGCAGATCAGCCGGTCCTTCAAGGTGACCTTCGTGCTCTCGGTCGTCATCGGGGTGGCGGTGACCCTGGCCGGCACCGTGACCTCGTACTACCAGGACGTACCGCCCGGGGCGACGATCGTGCTGCTGGCCATCGGCGTCTTCATCGCACTGACCCTGCTCGCCGCCCCGCTGGGAAGAAGGCGTGCGCGCATCGGCGAATCGGCCGCCGAACGGTGCACCCTGGAGGTACCGGCGACCCGCCGCGCCGCGGACGACGTCCGCGTCTGACCCCGCGGCCGGTCCGGGCTGGCACAATGGCCCGACAAACGTACGGGCGACACGAGGAGGCTCCTGTGGCGACGGCGCCGATCAGCGGCACGAACGCGGCCCCGGTACGCGGCCGCTCGACCCGGCAGCGGACTGCGGTGGCCGCGGCGCTCGACGAGGTGGACGAGTTCCGCAGCGCGCAGGAGCTGCACGACGTGCTCAAGCACCGCGGCGACTCGGTCGGGCTGACCACGGTCTACCGCACCCTGCAGTCCCTCGCGGACGCGGGCGAGGTAGATGTGCTGCGCACCACCGAGGGCGAGTCCGTCTACCGGCGGTGCTCGACCGGCGACCACCACCACCATCTGGTCTGCCGGGTGTGCGGCAAGGCCGTCGAGGTCGAGGGCCCGGCGGTCGAGCAGTGGGCGGAGACGATCGCGGCGCAGCACGGCTACGTCAACGTGGCGCACACGGTGGAGGTCTTCGGTACCTGCGCGGAGTGTGCGAGCGCCGGGAAGTAAGTGATCCTGCGGCTACGGGGGCGGCGCCCCCGTAGCCGTCCCGCTCAGCTGCCGGATTCCTCGGCCTCCACCGCACCGCCGAAACGCCGGTCGCGCTGGGCGAATTCGAGGCAGGCCCGCCACAGGTCACGGCGGTCGAAGTCCGGCCACAGCACGTCCTGGAAGACCATCTCGGCGTACGCGCTCTGCCAGATCAGGTAGTTGGACGTGCGCTGCTCGCCGCTCGGCCGGACGAAGAGGTCGACGTCCGGCATGTCCGGGTAGTAGGTGTACTTCGCGAAGGTCTTCTCGTTGACCTTCGACGGGTCGAGCTTCCCCGCCGCGACGTCCTGGGCGATCCGCTGTGCGGCGTCGGCGATCTCGGCGCGGCCGCCGTAGTTGACGCAGAAGTACAGCGTCATCTTGTCGTTGTCCTTGGTCTGCTCCTGCGCGACCTGGAGCTCCTGGACGACGGACTTCCACAGCTTCGGCATGCGGCCGACCCAGCGGATCCGGATGCCGAGCGCGTCCATCTCGTCACGGCGGCGGCGGATGACGTCCCGGTTGAAGTTCATCAGGAACTTCACCTCGTCCGGGGACCGCTTCCAGTTCTCGGTGGAGAAGGCGTACAGCGAGAGGTTCTTGACGCCCATCTCGATGCAGCCCTTGAGCACGTCCATGACGACGCCCTCACCGACCTTGTGGCCCTCGGTGCGCGGCAGACCGCGCTCCTTGGCCCAGCGGCCGTTGCCGTCCATCACCACGGCGACGTGCTTGGGCACCAGCTCACCGGGGATCTTCGGGGGCGTGGCACCGGAGGGGTGCGGTTCCGGGGTCTTGTGGTCCCGCCGGTTGCGTCCGCCGAGGATTCCGCGTACTGCCATGAGCTTTTCCGTCTCCCTGTGTCTACTTTTCCACGTACCGCAGCGAACGCAGGCCGCGCTCCAGATGCCAGTGCAGATAGGCGGACACCAGCCCGCTCCCCTCCCTGGCGTGACGCGCCTCGCACGCGTCCGCCGTCGCCCAGTCGCCGGTGAGCAGTGCGCTCAGCAGGGTGACGGCCTGAGCCGAGGGTACGACGCTGCCCGGTACCCGGCAGTCGCCGCATATGACGCCGCCCGCCGCGACGGAGAAGAACCGGTTCGGTCCGGGCATTCCGCACCGGGCGCAGTCGTCGAAGCTGGGTGCGTAGCCGTTGACGGCGAGGGAGCGCAGCAGGAAGGCGTCGAGGATGAGGTGGGGGTCGTGTTCCCCTCGGGACAGCGTGCGCAGTCCGCCCACCAGCAGCAGGTACTGCTGGACGGCGGGTTCGCCCTCGTGGTCGGTGAAGCGCTCGGCGGTCTCCAGCATCGCGGTGCCCGCGGTGTAGCGCCCGTAGTCGGTGACGATGCCGCCGCCGTAGGGGGCGATCGTCTCGCTCTGGGTGCAGAGCGGCAGGCCGCGTCCGATCAGTTCGCTGCCGCGTGCGAAGAACTGGACGTCCACGTGGGAGAACGGTTCGAGGCGGGCGCCGAACTTCGACTTCGTGCGTCGCACGCCGCGCGCGACGGCCCGTACCCGGCCGTGGCCGCGGGTCAGGATCGTGATGATCCGGTCGGCCTCGCCCAGCTTCTGCGTGCGGAGCACCACGCCGTCGTCCCGGAACAAGCTCATGGCTCCATTGTCCGGTACGCGGCCGGCCGGCCGGGGCCGCCCCCCGAACCCGGGCGGCTCAGTTTCCGGCCGCCCCGCCGCCTGCGGCGACGACCAGCCCGGATTCGTACGCGATGATCACCAGCTGGGCGCGGTCGCGGGCGCCGAGTCTGCCCATGATCCGGCTGACGTGGGTCTTGGCGGTGAGCGGGCTGAGGCTGAGGGTCTCGGCGATCTCGGTGTTGTTCAGGCCGCGTGCGACGAGGCCGAGGACCTGGCGTTCGCGGTCCGAGAGCGCCTCGGGGCCGCCCGTTCCGGAGGCGGTCGGCGCGCTGGGGGTGCTGAGGACCCGGGCGATCAGCCGGGCGGTCGGGCCGGGTGAGAGCAGGGCCTCGCCGGCGGCCACGGTCTTGATGGCGGCGAGCAGATCGGCGGGCCGGGTGTCCTTGACCAGGAAGCCGGAGGCGCCGGCGCGCAGCGCGTCCACGACGTGCTCGTCGGTGTCGTACGTGGTCAGGACCAGCACCTTCACCCCGGCGAGGTCCTCGTCGGCGGCGATGCGGCGGGTCGCCCCGATGCCGTCGAGTTCGGGCATCCGGATGTCCATGACGACCAGATCGGCCCGTTCCGAGCGGGCGAGCGCGACCGCTTCGAGGCCGGTGGCGGCCTGTCCGACGACCTCCATGTCCGGGTCGGAGCCGACGAGCATCGCGAACGCGGCGCGGACGAGCGTCTGGTCGTCGGCGAGCAGCACGCGGATCATGAGAGGGTCTCCGATTCCTGTTTCTGGAAGGGCAGCAGCGCGGACACCTCGAAGCCGCCGCCGGGGCGGGGGCCGGCGTCCAGGGTGCCGCCGGTGCTGCGGGCGCGCTCCCGCATGCCGAGGATGCCGAACCCGGGCGGGGAGCCGTCGCCGGCCGGACCGGTCCCGTCGTCGGTGACGGTGACGCGCAGGGCGCCGGCGGTGGGCTCGACGACGACGCCGACGCGGACGCCGGAGCCGGCGTGCCGTACCGCGTTCGTCAGGGACTCCTGCACGATCCGGTAGGCGGCCGCTCCGGTCGCCGGGGCGAGCCGGCCGTGGGGCGGGCGCACCCGGAGGTCGACCCGTGCCCCGGCCGCCTCCGCGGCGCGTACGAGGCCGGGCAGGGCGGCCAGGTCGGGCAGCGGTCCGTCCGCGTCGTCGCGGCCCGCCTGCCCGGTGTCACGCAGTACCTGGAGGGTGGTGCGCAGTTCGGCGCGGGCCTCCCGGCAGGTGCCGGCGATGTCGTCCAGCGAGGCGGCGATGGCCTTCCGGTCGAGCCGGTCCGGGTCGACGGTGAGGATGTGCGAGGCCACCGAGGTCTGCACGCCGATGAGGGTGATGCTGTGGGCCAGCAGGTCGTGCAGGTCGCGGGCGATCCGCAGCCGTTCCTCGGCGACCCGCCGCCTGGCCTCCTCCTCCCGGGTGCGCTCGGCCCGTTCGGCGCGGTCCAGCATCGAGGCGACGTACTGGCGGTAGATGCGTACGTCCACCCCGCAGAACAGGACCGCGACGATCCAGCCGGAGATCCGCAGGAGTTCGAGCCCGTCGTGGGTGCTGATGCCGACGACCACGGTCATCATCACGGCCAGCACACCGATGCCGGTGAACAGGGTCCGCAGCGGGCGGCCGGTGACGGCCACCGTGTAGAGCGCGATCCAGGTCTGCGGCATCGGGGCCGTGTGGTCGTAGTCGAGGCCGTGGTAGAGGGCCAGCAGCGGGACCATGGCGGCCACCACGAGCACGGGTGCGCGCCGCCGCCACACGAGCGGGAGCACGCCGGCCGCCAGCAGGAGCAGGCCGAGCGCGTCGGGTGTGCGGCCGCCGAACAGGGCGAGGGCGGCCGAGAGCGCACCGGCGCCCACGGCGATGAGGGCGTCGGTGCGCGTCTTGTGCGGCGCGTGCATGGGGTCGCGGTTGACGACGGCCAGGATGCGCTCGCGGCGGCGCGTGGTTCGGGACACGCGGCCATCCTCCGGTACGGGGCGTGGCACTGTCAGGGCGCCCGGACGAGTTCCGGTTCCTGCGGCCCGGGGGCGGCGGGGGTGCGGCTGAGCGCTCCGGGCCACCACATCCGGCGCTGCAGGGCCACGGCGGCCGAGGTGACCAGATAGGTGCGGACGAGGAAGGTGTCGAGGAGCACACCGACGGCGATGACGAAGCCCATCTCCACCAGGGCGGTCAGCGGCATGTTCGTCAGGACGGCGAAGGTGGCGGCGAGCACCAGGCCCGCCGAGGCGATCACGGCGCCGGTGGTGCGCAGGGCGGTGAGCGCGGCGGCGGTCGGTCCGGCGCCGGCCAGGGACTCCTCGCGTACCCGGTGCATCGGGAAGATGCCGTAGTCGACGCCGAGTGCGACCAGGAAGACGAAGGACAGCAGTGGCAGTCCGGGGTCGGTGCCCTTGAGTCCGAGGAGCGGTTCGAAGAGCAGTCCGCCGATGCCCAGCGCGGCGCCCCAGACGGCGACGACGGCCGCGACGAGCAGCAGCGGGGCGACGAGGCTGCGCAGCAGGAGGATCAGGACGATCAGGACCGACAGCAGGACGAGCGGGACGACGGTCCGCAGGTCGCGGGAGCTGGAGCGCTCCAGGTCCATCTGCTGGGCGCCGGGTCCGCCGACGTGGGCCCCGTCCAGGTGCGCGCGCAGGGCGTTGACGGTGTTCCGCTCCCCCTCGGACTCGGGCCCTGCCGTGGCGAGGACGGACAGTTCGGTCCAGCCGCCGCCGCTGCGGCCGCGTTCGGCGGAGGCGACGCCCTCGGTGGCGCGGGCTCCGGCCAGCACCTGGTCGGCCCGGCCGGTGGGTGCGAGGACGGTGATCGGCTGGCTGGAGCGGCCGGGGTAGGCGTCGGCGAGTGTCTCCATGGCGGCGACCGAGTCCGGCTTGCTGGTGAAGGAGTCCGCCTGCTTGAGGTCGCCGGGCAGGTTGAACACGCCGAGCGACAGCGCGCCGAGCAGTACCCCGCCGGTCACCAGTACCGCGACGGGCCGGCGGCCGGCGGAGCTGCCCACGGCGGCGAGGAGGGAGCGCCGCCGCACGGGTTCGCTGCCGTACGCGGGGACGATCGGCCAGAACACCCGGCGGCCCAGGAGCACCAGGAGCGCCGGGAGCAGCGTCAGCATGGCCAGGAGGGCGCACAGCACCCCGACGGCGGCGATGGGTCCCATTCCGCGGCTGCTGGTGAGATCGGCCGCCAGGAGGCACAGGAGGCCCGCCGCGACCGTTGCCGAGGAGGCCACGACGGCCGGGCCGCAGCCGCGCAGCGCTGCCGCCATCGCTTCCTGCGGCCGGGCGTGGCGGGTCAGCTCCTCCCGGTAGCGGGAGACGAGCAGCAGCGCGTAGTCGGTGCCGGCGCCGAAGACGAGGATGGTCATCACGGCGGAGCTCTGGCCGGTGACGGTGATGTCGAAGCCCCGGTTGAGTCCGTAGACGACGGCCATCGACAGGGCGTCGGCGACGCCCGCGACGACGAGCGGTACCAGCCAGAGCAGCGGGCTGCGGTAGATGAGGATCAGCAGGATCGCGACGACGGCGACGGTCGTGTAGAGCAACGGGCCGCCGAGCGAGCCGTATACCTTCTGCGCGTCGGTGTTGAGCGCACCCGGGCCGCCGACCAGGACGCTCAGCCCGTCGCCGCCCTTCGCGCTCTCGCGCACCTCGTCGACGAACGCGGTCCTGGCGTCGTCGTCCTGGCCGGGCCCGGTGGTGGAGACGGGGTACATCAGGGTCGTGCCGTCCTTGGAGGGGACGGCGCGCGGGGGTGCGGTGAGGGGGTGACCGGCGGCCACCTCGGCGGTCTGCCGGGCTGCCGTGGTCCGGTCGGCCGGGGTCAGCCCGCCGTCGCGGTGGTAGACGAGGACGAGGTCGGTGGACTCGCCGCCGGGCAGCGTCTCCTGGATCTTCGCGACCTGGGTGGAGTCGGCGCTCGCGGGCAGGTAGTCGACCGCGTGGTTGGCCTGTACGTCCGAGAGTTTCCCGGCGAGGGGCCCGGCGATCGCGATGACGGCGACCCAGAGCGCGACGACCGCCCAGGGCAGCTTGCGCCACCGGCTCCGTGCCCGTTGCCGCGGCTGTGGCTGTGGCTGTGGTTGTGGCTGTCTGCCCTTGTTCTGCGTCGCGGCCCGCATACGGGCCCCCTTCCGTCCGGGTGTCTGGATTCATGTCCAGACTCCCGTCGGGCCGGGGCCGGTTCATCGCGCCGGAGACCGACATCCCCGTTACTGCCGGGGAGGGTGCGGTGCGCCGGCTTACTCCCGCGGGAGTAGCGGCCGGTGGACCGGGAGCGGGTTCAGGAGGGCGTACGGGCCGCGGCGGCGAGCAGCCGGGCGGTGTCCTCGGCGCGGAGCTGGAGCGCCCCGCCGACCGTGGTCAGCACCTCGCGTTCGGCCTGGCTGTACGGACCGTCGGCCAGCGCGATCCTGGCGCCCTGGAGCAGAATCGATTCCCGGCCGGCCGGGGCCAGGTGCGGGGCGAGGGGCTCCAGCGCCTCGTGGAGCTCGATGGCGAGAGCCGCGCCGCAGGCCTCGGCGGCCGGGTCGAACGCCGAGCCGTGGCCGATGTCGACGGAGAGGACCTCGACGACGGTGGCGAGCTGTTCCTGCGTGCAGCCGTCGAACCCGGCGCCTCGCACGGTGGCGACGGCCGTCTCCAGGACGGTGCGGGAGGTGGTGCCGCCGGCCGCGAGGACGCCGAGCGCGACGGTGTGGACGCCGTCCTTGAGCATCGCGGAGAACCGGTTGGTGGTGGGGTGGTCGAGGGTGTCGGTGCCGAAGTGGTCGTGGCACGCGGCGCATTCGACGACCGGGCCGACGGTGCCGCGCCGCAGCAGCGGTACGCCCAGGAAGGTGAACCGGCGACGTCCGGTGAGGCGGCGGTAGTTGCGGTCGCCTCCGCAGCCGGTGCAGAAGAACTCGCCGTCCCCGACGGTGTCCCACATCGTGCGGATGCCGCAGATACGCAGCTTCGTTGCGCGTTGTCCCAGGGCTGACCGCACGTCGCACACCTCCGTAACTCCCCCGTAGCCCTGCGGACACGGGAGGTACCCCCACGGCAACATTGCCGTGTTGGACGTGATGTTAACCACATCCACGAAGCGGCGTCAGCACCTCGCCCGTCACAACCGCTCCGAGATGGCCGAACCCCGCCCCCCGGGTGCGGGGGGCGGGGTTCGCGGACCGTGTGGATTCATACCCTTTCGGGCGGGCGCGGGGTCAGCGGGTGGCGCGGTTGACGGCCGAGACGACCGCCTTCAGCGAGGCCCGGGTGGTGTTGGCGTCGATGCCGATGCCCCACAGGACCTTTCCGTCGATCGCGCACTCGATGTACGAGGCGGCCTGCGCGCTCGCACCCTCGCTCATGGTGTGCTCGGTGTAGTCCAGCAGCCGGGCGTCGATACCGATGGCCTGCAGCGCCTCGAAGAACGCCGAGATCGGGCCGTTTCCGGTGCCGGTGAGCACGGTGTCCGCGCCGTCCACCGTCGCCTCGACGGTGATCGTGTCCTGGCCGTCGGAGCCGGTCGTCGTCTGGCCGGAACGGATCTGTACGCGCCCCCACTGAGCCGCGGTGTTCTCGGGGTTGGGCAGGTACTCGTCCTGGAACGTGGTCCAGATCTGCGCCGGCGTGACCTCGCCGCCCTCGGCGTCGGTCTTGGCCTGAATGATCCGGGAGTACTCGATCTGCATCCGGCGCGGCAGGTCCAGCTTGTGGTCGTTCTTCAGGACGTAGGCGATTCCGCCCTTGCCGGACTGCGAGTTGACCCGGATGACCGCCTCGTAGCTGCGGCCGACGTCCTTCGGGTCGATCGGCAGGTAGGGCACCGCCCACTCGATCTCGTCCACCGTCTTGCCCTGGGCGGCCGCGTCGGCCTCCATGGCGTCGAAGCCCTTCTTGATGGCGTCCTGGTGGGAGCCGGAGAAGGCGGTGTAGACCAGGTCACCCGCGTAGGGGTGGCGCGGGTGGACCTCCATCTGGTTGCAGTACTCGCTGGTGCGGCGGATCTCGTCGATCTGCGAGAAGTCGATCTGCGGGTCGACGCCCTGCGAGAAGAGGTTCATGCCCAGCGTCACCAGGTCGACGTTGCCGGTGCGCTCGCCCTGGCCGAACAGGCAGCCCTCGATCCGGTCGGCGCCTGCCATCAGGGCCAGTTCGGCGGCGGCGACGGCGGTGCCCCGGTCGTTGTGCGGGTGGACGGACAGGCAGACGAACTCGCGGCGCGACAGGTTGCGCGACATCCACTCGAACCGGTCGGCGTGCGTGGACGGCGTCGAACGCTCCACGGTGGCGGGCAGGTTGAGGATGATCTCGCGGCCGGCCTCGGGCTGCCAGACGTCACAGACCGCCTCGCAGACCTCCAGGGCGAAGTCCAGCTCGGTGTCGGTGAAGATCTCCGGGCTGTACTGGTAGCCGAAGATCGTCTCCTCGCCCAGGATCTTCTCGGCGTACTCCATGACCAGCCGGGTGCCGTCCACGGCGATCTGCTTGACCTGCTCCCTGGAGCCGCGGAACACCACGCGGCGGAAGGTGGGGGCGGTCGCGTTGTACAGGTGGACGGTGGCCCGGTGGGCGCCGCGCAGCGATTCCACGGTGCGCTCGATCAGTTCCTCGCGGGCCTGCGTCAGGACGGAGATCGTCACGTCCTCGGGGATCGCGCCCTCTTCGATGATGGAGCGGACGAACCCGAAGTCGGTCTCGCCGGAGGACGGGAAGCCGACCTCGATCTCCTTGTAGCCCATGCGCACCAGCAGGTCGAACATCTCGCGCTTGCGGGCCGGCGACATCGGGTCGATCAGTGCCTGGTTCCCGTCACGCAGGTCCGTGGAGAGCCAGCGGGGTGCGACGGTGACGCGCTTGTCCGGCCAGGTGCGGTCGGGGATGTCGACGGCCTCGTACTGCCCGTACTTGTTGATCGGCATCCCGGACGGCTTCTGCAGTCCCGTGGTGTTGGTGATCGGCGTGGGGCGGCCGACGGCGTTCTCGACGGGGGTCTGGGCGGGATTCACTGCGGTCATGGCGTAGGGCTCCTCGGGGTCCGGCAAGGGGAGGCCGACTGTGTCGCTGCAACACAAGACTCCGCGGGGAGGGGGTCGGCCTACGACTACAGACCCTCGCCGCGGCAGCTAAGAAGAAGCAGCCCGAAACGCATGATGCGAAGACACTAGCCCAGCGACACCCGAGGCGTCTGTGCCGTATCAGTATGCGGGACCGGACGCCGGTAACGGGTGAACAGTGATCGATCACTCTATTTCGTCAATCCTGGTGGCAACCAGTGACAGGACGATCACGCGCTGCCACAGTCGAGTGCATGCAGCCTCGAATTCAGCACGGAATCCACCCCGTCTTCTGCACCATCGTGCCGCCCCACGTCCTCGACAAGCTGTCCCAGTCCGACGATCCCGTCCTGGCGGGCCCGGCCCGCCGCACCCTGGAGGCCGACGCCGCCCGGCGCACCCGCCGCCAGGTGACGACCCCCGTCCCGCCGCGCGTCGCCCCGGCCCCCGAGGACGACCGCTCCGGCAAACCCGACCGCACCCTCTACGACTGCCGGCACGGCACCGAGCTGCCCGGCACCAAGGTCCGCGCCGAGGGCGAGGACCCCACGGGCGACGCCAGCGTCAACCGCGCCTACGCGGGCCTCGGCGCCACCTTCGAACTGCTGCTCAAGGCCTATGGGCGGCGTTCGATCGACGGCAAGGGCCTGCCGCTCATCGGCTCCGTGCACTACGACGAGAAGTACAACAACGCCTTCTTCGACGGCGAGCAGATGGTGTTCGGCGACGGGGACGGGGAGATCTTCCTCGACTTCACCGTCGCCATCGACGTCATCGCCCACGAGCTGGCACACGGCCTGACCCAGTACACGGCCAACCTGAGCTACTACGGCCAGTCCGGCGCGCTCAACGAGTCCGTCTCGGACGTGTTCGGCTCGCTGGTCAAGCAGTACACGCTGAACCAGACCGCCGAGCAGGCCGACTGGCTGATCGGCGCGGGCCTGCTGGCACCCCGCGTCCAGGGCGTGGCGCTGCGCTCGATGAAGGCGCCCGGCACCGCGTACGACGACGACGTGCTCGGCAAGGACCCGCAGCCCGCGTCCATGGACGACTACATCCACACCGGCGACGACAACGGCGGTGTGCACCTCAACTCCGGCATCCCGAACCGGGCGTTCTACCTGCTGGCGACCGCGCTCGGCGGCAGTTCCTGGGAGAAGGCCGGACAGCTCTGGTTCGATGTCCTCACGGGTGGTGAACTGGCGGTGGACGCCGACTTCGCGGCCTTCGCCCGGCTGACCGTCGCGGCGGCACGCAGCCGCTTCGGTGCGGGCGACGAGGTGGAGGCGGTCCTCAAGGCCTGGTCGGAGGTGGGCGTACCGACCGCGTAGGCAGCTGACAGGGCCCGTCCGCAGGGGAAGGACACCGTATGCGGATCCAGGTGAGCAGGACCGGCGGCTTCGCCGGTATCGCACGCCACCGCGAGATCGACACCTCGGGGCGGGCCGACGCCCGTGAATGGGAGGCCCTGGCCGAATCGGCGCTCACCGGCGGCCGGGACACCCCGCCGGCCGGCGTTCCGGACGGCTTCGGCTACCGGATCACGGTCGGCGACCGGACGGTGCACTGCGCGGACCCCCGGCTGACCGACGCCCAGCGCTCGCTGGTCTCACGCGTCCTGAAGGAGGGCGCGTGAGACCGGCGCACGGCTGAAGGCGCGGACACGCGGGCCGGGGCCGCTGCCGAGGGTCAGAACCCCAGCTTGCGCAGCTGCTTGGGGCCCACTCCCACGGCCGTCCTCGCACCCTTCGGCCCGGGGGCCTCAGCGGCTTCGCACGGCTGCGCCGGCCTCCGGCCGTCGGTGCGTGCTCCCGGTCAGAACCCCAGCTTGCGCAGCTGCTTGGGATCGCGCTGCCAGTCCTTGGCGACCTTCACGTGCAGGTCCAGGAAGACCGGCGTGCCGAGCAGGGCCTCGATGTGCTTGCGGGACTTGGTGCCGACGTCCTTGAGCCGCTTGCCCTTCGGGCCGATGATGATGCCCTTCTGGCTGGGCCGCTCGATGTAGACGTTGGCATGGATGTCGAGCAGTGGCTTGTCCGCCGGACGGTCCTCGCGCGGCAGCATCTCCTCGACGACGACCGCGATGGAGTGCGGCAGCTCGTCGCGTACGCCTTCGAGCGCGGCCTCCCGGATCAGCTCCGCGACCATGACCATCTCGGGCTCGTCCGTGAGGTCGCCCTCGGGGTAGAGCGGCGGGCTCTCGGGGAGCAGCGGGGCGATCAGGTCGGCGAGCAGGCCGACCTGGTCGTCCTTGACGGCCGAGACCGGGATGATCTCCGCCCACTCGAAGCCGAGCTCCTCGCCGAGGCGGGAGACGGCCAGCAGCTGTTCGGCGAGCTGCTTGGACTCGACCAGGTCGGACTTGGTGATGATCGCGATCTTGGGCGTCTTCTTGATGCCCGCGAGTTCCTTGATGATGTACTTGTCACCGGGGCCGAGCTTCTGGTCGGCGGGCAGGCAGAAGCCGATGACGTCGACCTCCGCCCAGGTGGTGCGTACGACGTCGTTGAGACGCTCGCCCAGCAGGGTGCGCGGCTTGTGGAGGCCGGGGGTGTCGACCAGGATCAGCTGCGCGTCCGGCCGGTGCACGATGCCGCGCACGGTGTGCCGGGTGGTCTGTGGCCGGTTGGACGTGATCGCCACCTTCTGGCCGACCAGAGCGTTCGTAAGGGTGGACTTGCCCGCGTTGGGACGGCCCACGAAGCAGGCGAAGCCGGCCCGGTGCGGGGCGGTGTTCTCTGCCTGCGGCGCAGCAGCTTCTGGGTTAGGTCGAGCGCTCATGGCGCCCATTGTCCCCGATCCCGGCGGCACTGCCGCACCAATGCGGCCGGCGGCGCCGCCGGGGCCCCGTCTCAGGCCGTGCGGCGACGGCTGCGGCGGGCCCGTATCCACAGTCCCGCGCCCCCGGCGAGGATCACCAGGAGTACCCCGGCGACCAGCCAGGGCAGCGCGAAGTACCCGGCGGCGGCGGACTCGCGGGTGTCGCGGGCGCTGGCGGTCAGCTTGACCTCGCCCCACTCCAGCTGCGGCGCGCCCTTCCACTCCTCGGTGAGCCGGACCTCCTGGCGGGGCAGCAGCTCGGCCGGGATCCGTTTCAGGTCACGGGCGAGCAGGGTGCGGCCGAACAGTCCCTCGGCCTTGAGCGCGACCTCGGGGCTGAGTGTGACGTTGCCTCGGTTGTGCAGCGTGTACGAGATGACGGCGCGGGACTTCCCGGTGCCCGGTACGAGTGGCTGGGTGTGCTCGACGTGGACGTCGTCGACGGAGAGCGCGGGCATCGTCGGGCCGTTGATCCGCAGGTAGATCCGGGCGCCGACGGCCTTCTGGATGCCGACGGCCACCGCGCCCGCGTCGGCGGGGTCGATGCGCTCGTCCAGGGCGACGAGGGCGCCGGGGTGGTCGCCCGGTTCGGCGTCCTCGGGGACCTTGATCGTGACGGGCACGGTGACCGAGCCGTGCGGTCTGACCGTGACCCGGTCGCGGTCGGTGGTGGCCCAGGCGCCGACGGAGCGCTGTTTCTCGTTCCGCGCGCGGACCGCGAACCCGCCGTCGCGTTCGGTGTTGTACGCGTCGGCCGCGTACAGCCGGAAGGTCAGTGGGTCCGCGGTCTTGTTCTTGACGGTGACCTTGTCGGTGAGGGTGGCTCCGGGGTCGGCCGAGAGGTAGAAGTACGGCCGGGTGCCGGTGGCGGTGGTGGCCGGGAAGACCGACCAGCTGCCGTTGTCGGCGGCGCCGGCCGCGGGGGCGCCCAGCAGGAGCAGGGCTGTGGACAGCAGGGACGACAGGAGAACGGACAGCTTGCGCACGGTGCGGGCCCCCAGGGTGCACGCGTTGGCGGGGTGGGTGGACCGGCCGGGTGCGCGCCCGGCCCACCGGTGGATCACTGCTCACGGGCTCACGTCAGGGTGAGCGTGAGCACTCCGGAGTAGGTGCCGGTCGCGGAGTACGCCGGCACGTCCAGCGACAGCCCGGCGTCGACGGTGAACTCGCCGCCGGTGAAGGCGCCGTTCGGCGTGGAGGCCAGGGTGGCTCCCGCGCTGCCGACCGGCCCCTCGGAACCCGCCGCGCAGGTGCTCGGGCTGCCGGCCTTCGCCGTACAGGCCGGGCTCCAGCCGAGCGCGGAGGCGCCGATGGCGGCACCGGCCGGGCCCTTGAAGTCGGTGACCTTGCCGGTCAGCGACCAGCCTGCGGGGCCGCCCCGGAAGTCCTTGACCGTCACTGTCCGCAGGGCGCCGGTGGATGCGCCGCCCTCGCCGAAGTCGACCGCCGAGAGTTCGACGGAGTCCCCGGCCTGCGTCATGGAGAGCGTGCCCGCCTTGACAGTCGAGGTCAGCTTCTGGCTGCCGTCCGGTGTCTCCCCGCCGCCGGTGACGGTGTAGGCCTGGGGGCCCGCACCCTTGGCGGCGTCCCAGGCCTCGCCCTCGTAGGCGACGATTGCGGTGGTCGCCGGGTCGTTGACGGTGAGCTGTCCGGTGAAGGCGCCCGAGCCGTCCGCTGTGGCCGTCGCCGTGTCGCCGGTCGGGGCGTCCCCGGCCCGGCCCCCGAGGGTGACGGACGCGCCCGGGGTGAACTTCGACCCGGTCACGCCGACCTGGTCACCGGCCGCGCCGGAGGCTGCGGCGAGCTGGATGGCGCGTTCGTTGACCTGGCCGCCGCCGTCCGTCGCGAGGATCGTCTGGGAGACGGGCGCGGGCGGATCGGTGACCGTGCAGGGCGTGTCCAGCTCCATGATGTAGCTGGTGTGGATGTTGTAGTCGCCGGGCGACAGCGTGATCTGGCCGGGCGCGGTGACCGTGAAGGTGCCGGTCATGGAGAACGACGGGAATTCGCCCTTGCCGGGCACCGGGTCGTTCTTCTTCGGACCGGCCACCGTGATGTCGGCGGACTGCGCTCCGGCGACGGTGACCTTGCCGGTCGGCGTCATGATGTCGGCGGGCAGCGCCAGATCGACCGGATTGCTCGCGGCCGGTTTGACGACCGTGTACGTCACCGTGACCGTGTCGCCGACCTTCGGGGCCGCGTTGTCGACGCTGATCTGCGCCGACGTCGTGCCGTCGATCGGCGGGATCCCGGCGATGGCGGGCGGGATGCAGTGGGTCGGGAAGTCCACCGCGACGGAGGCCGTCGCCATGGCCTGGGCGGGGCCTGCGAGGAGCCCTCCCCCGGTGACGACGAGCGCGCCCACCCCCAGCGCGGCGGCCCAGCGGCGGCTTCGGCGCCGCGTTCCCGGGCTGTCGGATCTTCGAACGGCTGGACTCATGGAGCCCCCTCCTGCGGAATGTGCGGCGCGGCGGCTCTTCCGCGCCGGCAGGGGGCCATTGATGACTGGGGCCGAAAAGAAGTCAATGGGATCGAAACGCGCTGACTGATGGACCATCAGATAGTGTCAAGATCCATGTTTCCCGCACTTCGTGTGCGAACGCCCGGCGCCGGTGGGACGCCGGGCGTTCGCACACGATGTGCCGGTCCCGCGAAGGTCAGCCCGCCGTCACGGTGAGCCGCAGCACCCCGTCCGGGCCGGCGAGCAGCACCGGCGTTCCCGCCCCTCCCAGGTCCCGTACCGCGGCCCGGTCCTCCGGCGAGGGCTCGTCGGCCTCGGAGACGACCGCGGCCGCCTCCAGCGAGGTGGCGCCGCTCGCCACGGCCATGGCGACGGCCGTCCGCAGCGCGCTGAGGCGCAGCGACTCCAGCTCCACCGTGCCCGCCACGTACGTGCGTCCGGTCTCGTCCCGTACGGCCGCGCCCTCCGGCACTCCGTTGCGGGCGCGGGCGCTGCGCGCCAGCGTGACGATCTTGCGGTCCTCGGCGCCGAGTTCGGTGCTATCGCTCATGTGCCGAGCATACGAAGCGGGCGGCCGGGTGCGCGGCACCGGGGCGCCCGGCCCCCTCAGCCCCGGACCTGGCGCATCATGCCCCGGCGGCCCTCCGGGGAGGCCAGCAGGCGGAACTTCTCCTCGGTGCCGGTGCCGGGCCACGGGTTGTGCAGCACGATGACCAGGTCCGGGCGGGCCGGGATGCGCAGCTGGGTGGCCTCCACGACCAGCGAGCCCACCACCGGGTGGTGCAGCTCCTTGCGCATCTGGCCGCCGGGCGCGATGTCCCGCCGCTCCCAGAGCTCGGCGAACTCGGAGCTGCGCTCCCGCGCCTCGGCCACGATCTCCCGGAACCCCTCGTCGTCGGGGCATTCGGAACAGGCGGCCCGGAACTGGGCGACGACCTGCGCCGCGATCTCCTCCCAGTCCTTGCGCCGGGCGCGGTGGACCGGGTCGGTGAAGAAGTCGATCACGCAGTTCTGCGTCCGGCCCGGCCCCATCCCCATCACCGTCGCGGCCGCGTCGTTGTACAGGATGACGTTCCAGTACGCGTCCATGATGTGGGCCGGGAACGGCATCCAGCGGTCCAGCAGCCGCTGCAGCCCGTCGCACATGTCCGCATGGGCCGGATCGACCTGCGCGGCGGGCGGGTTGAGTCCGGCGAGCACGTAGAGGTGACGGCGTTCGGCGCTGCTGAGCCGCAGCACCCGCGCCACCGAGTCCAGCACCTGCGGCGACACGGTGATGTCCCGGCCCTGCTCCAGCCACTGGTACCAGGAGACGCCCACTCCGGCGAGGACGGCGACCTCCTCGCGGCGCAGCCCCGGGGTGCGGCGCCTGGCACCGCCGTCCGGGAGGCCCGCATCGGACGGGCTGACCCGCGCCCGGCGGCTCATCAGGAACTCCCGCAGCTCGCCGAGGCGGTGCGCCTTGCCCGTGTCGGCCATGATCCGGGCCGGTGCGCCCACGTGCTCCCCCTGGTGTCCGGGCGCGCCCCTGCCTGGTGGTGCGGCCAACAGGATAAGTTCCCGCTCCCCACGGATATTCCGGCGGCCGCAGGCTCATGGGCATGGCGATCCATCCCCCGGCTCAAGAAGCTGTCATCCCTCCCGCTCCCACTCCTCCTGCCCAGGACCGGCTCTCCGGCCGGGCCCGGCTGGTCCTCCTCGTCCTGTGCGCCGCCCAGTTCATGGTGTCGCTCGACTTCTCCGTACTGAACGTGGCGCTGCCCGTCCTCGGTGACGACCTCGGCCTCAGCCGGTCCGGTCTGCAGTGGGCGATCACCGCTTTCGCGCTGCCGTCCGGCGGCTTCCTGCTCCTGTTCGGCCGGATCGCCGACCTCTACGGCCGCCGCCGGATGTTCCTCACCGGCCTCGCCGTGTTCGGGGCCGCCTCGCTGCTGGCCACCCTCGCCTGGAACCCGGCCGTCTTCCTCACCGGCCGGGCGCTCCAGGGCCTCGGTGCCGCGGTGATCGTCCCGACCGGGATGTCCCTGCTCACGACCACCTTCCCGGAGGGGCCGCTGCGCGACCGCGCGCTCGGCATCAGCGGCACGCTGCTCTCCCTCGGCTTCACCGTCGGCATGGTGGCCGGCGGGACCCTCACCGACACCCTGGGCTGGCGCTCCACGATGGGGCTGCTGACGGTGACCGCGGTGGCGGTGCTCGCGACGGCCCCCGCGCTGCTCACCGAGTCCCGTACGCCCGACCGGCCGAGGCTCGACATCCCGGGTGCGGCGACGGTCACCGGCGGGCTCCTCGCCCTGATCTACGCCCTCTCCACGGCCGCCGAGCACGGGTTCGGGCGCACGGACGTGCAGGTGTCACTGGTGGCCGGCATCGCCCTGCTCGCCGCCTTCGCGGTCGTCGAGTCGCGTACCCCGGTCCCGCTGGTCTCGCTGCCGATGCTCCGCCGCCGCACGGTGGCCTTCGGCAATCTGGGCGGGCTGCTCACCTTCTCGATGATGACCACCGTCGTCTTCGTGCTGACCCTGTACCTCCAGGAGGTGCTCGGCCTGTCGGCGTTCGGGACCGGGCTGGTCTTCGGGGTGCAGGGCATCGCGTCGGTGGCGGCCGGGGTGTACGCCCCGAAGGTGATCGGGCGGATCGGTGCCCGGCGGACCCTGTCCTTCTCGCTGCTGGGCCAGGGGCTGTTCATCGCGGCGCTGCTGGGCCTCGGCGCGGACTCGGGCGTCTGGCTGGCGACCGTCGCGGTCTCACTGGCCAGCGTGTGCCACCTGGGCGCGATCATCGCGTACGGGCTGACCGTCACCTCGGGCGTGCCGAACGAGGAGCAGGGCCTGGCGACGGGCCTGGTCACCACGACCCAGCAGGTGGGCCTCACGATCGGCATCCCGGTGCTTGGGGTGATCGCGACGGCCGACAGCTCGCTGTACGACGGGGTCCGCACCGTGGTGGCGGTGACCGCGGGCCTGCTGATCGTCACGGCGGGAGTGGTGGCAACGGGTCTGAGGACCGTCTCAAGCCCCGCCGCGGCAGAATCAAGCCCGGCTGCGGCAAAATCAAGCCCCTCCGGCGATTGAGGAGCGGGGGCCCGGGGGCAGCGCCCCCGAAACCACCTGCACCACCTACCCCCGGTCCAGCCGCAACCGCTCCGCCCTGGGCAGCCCCGCCACCACCAGGTCGTAACTGTCCTCGATCAGCTCGCGCACCTTCGCGGCCGGCAGCCCCGACACCGTCACCGTGTTCCAGTGCCGCTTGTTCATGTGCCACCCCGGCGCCACGGCCTCGTGCTCCTCCCGGAGCCGCACCGCGTCGTCGGGGTCGCACTTGAGGTTCACCGTCAGCGGCCGCCCGTCCAGGGAACTCAGCGCGAACATCTTGCCGAGCACCTTGAAGACGGACGCCTCCGGCCCGAACGGGAACTCCTCGGTACTCGCGTTGAACCCGAGGCAGAACGCCCTCAGCTCCTTCGGGGTCATGCCACCGCCTCCTCCTCGGGCGGAGCCACCGGCTCCACCAGCACCGTGACGATCTTGTTCCGGCGGCCCGCCGGGGACTCGGCGGTCAGCAGCAGCCGTCGCCCGTCGGGCAGCTCCACCTCGGAGGACGCACCGGCGATCGGGACCCGGCCCAGCGCCTTCGCGAGCAGCCCGCCGACGGTCTCCACGTCCTCGTCGTCGTACTCGTCGAGGCCGAACAGCCCGCCGAGGTCCCCGATGTCGAGGCGCGCGGTCACCCGGAAGCAGCCGTTCTCCAGCTCCTGGACCGGCGGGAGTTCGCGGTCGTACTCGTCGGTGATCTCGCCGACGATCTCCTCCAGGATGTCCTCGATGGTGACGATGCCCGCCGTACCGCCGTACTCGTCGATGACGACCGCGACGTGGCTGCGGTCCTGCTGCATCTCGCGCAGCAGGTCACCGGCGTTCTTCGTGTCGGGCACGAACGCCGCGGGCCGCATCGCCGTGGAGACCAGGTCGGCCTCCGACTCCCGGTTGATGTGCGTCTTGCGGACGAGGTCCTTGAGGTAGACGATCCCGACGATGTCGTCCTCGTTCTCCCCGGTGACCGGGATCCGCGAGAAGCCGGAGCGCAGCGCGAGGGTGAGGGCCTGGCGGATCGTCTTGTAGCGCTCGATGCAGACCAGGTCGGTGCGCGGCACCATCACCTCGCGCACGAGGGTGTCACCGAGCTCGAAGACGGAGTGCACCATGCGGCGCTCCTCGTCCTCGATCAGCGACTCCTGCTCCGCGAGGTCGACCATCGCCCGCAGTTCGGCCTCGCTGGCGAACGGGCCCTTGCGGAACCCCTTGCCCGGCGTCAGCGCGTTGCCGATGAGGATCAGCAGCTGCGGGATCGGGCCCATGATCCTGGCCAGCGGCAGCAGCACGTACGCAGCCGCCGTGGCCGTGTTCAGCGGGTGCTGGCGGCCGATGGTGCGCGGCGAGACCCCGATGGCGACGTAGGAGACGAGGACCATCACCCCCATGGCGACTGCCAGCGCCTCCCAGGTCTCCGGGAGTTCCTTGAGGCAGGCGTAGGTGACCAGCACCCCGGCCGACATCTCGCAGGCCACCCGCACCAGCAGGGCGACGTTGAGATAGCGCGTGGGGTCGGCCGCGACCTGTTCCAGCTTCTCGCTGCCGCGCCGGCCCGATCGGACCGCCTCGGCGGCCCGGAAACTCGACGTCCGCGCGATACCGGCCTCGGCACAGGCCGCCAGCCAGCCGACGACGACCAGTACCACGGCCCCGAGGACGAGAGGCAGGCTCACGAGACGGTGGGGGCGGGCGACGGGCCGGTCATGCCGCGCTCACCGCGCCAGCCGTCCACGATCGCCGCCTGGAGGCCGAACATCTCGGCCTTCTCGTCCGGCTCCTCGTGGTCGTAGCCGAGCAGGTGCAGCACCCCGTGGACGGTGAGGAGCTGGAGCTCCTCATCCATGGAGTGCTGCGTCTCGGCGTCCTCGCCCTGCTTCTTGGCGACCTCCGGGCAGAGCACGATGTCACCGAGGAGCCCCTGCGGGGGCTCCTCGTCGTCCTTGGCCGGCGGACGCAGCTCGTCCATCGGGAAGGACATGACATCGGTCGGACCCGTCAGGTCCATCCACTGGATGTGGAGCTGTTCCATGGCGTCGGTGTCCACCACGATCACCGAGAGCTCGGAGAGCGGGTGGATCCGCATCCGGGCCAGTGCGTAGCGGGCGATGTCGAGGATCGCCTGCTCGTCGACCTCGGTTCCGGACTCGTTGTTGACGTCGATCGACATGGTGCGCTGCTACTGCTTCCCGTTGTGACGGCCCCGGTCCTTGCCGGCCGGGCCGTTCTGCTCGCCTTGGCTGTCGTACTTCTCGTACGCGTCGACGATACGGCCGACGAGCTTGTGCCGGACGACATCCTGGGACGTGAGCCGGGAGAAGTGCACGTCGTCGATGCCCTCCAGGATGTCCTGCACCTGGCGCAGACCGCTCTTGGTCCCGTTCGGCAGGTCGACCTGGGTGACGTCACCGGTGACGACGATCTTCGAGTCGAAGCCGAGCCGGGTCAGGAACATCTTCATCTGCTCGGCGCTGGTGTTCTGCGCCTCGTCCAGGATGATGAAGGCGTCATTAAGGGTGTTGTGCGTCAGCAGATGGTCCTGGGTGACGTACAGCGAGTCCTCGGCCGCGACCTGGATGCAGACGGCTTCCTCGCGGCCGGCCGGTTCGATGCTGTCGATGAAGCGCACAGGACGGCCACCACCTCCTGCCTCGCGGTACTTCTCCGCCTTACGAGCGAGGCGGAAGGGCTCGATGCCCTCGGGGAGCCGGATCTCGACGATGTGTGCGTCGTAGCGGTGATGGACCTCGCGGCCCTTCGCGAATCCCGGTGCACGGCCTTCAGCGGCCCTCCGGCGGGTGTACGCGACCCCACCCAGGGACTGTACGAGGGCGATCACGTCGTCGCGCAGCATGATCGATGCCGTCGAGTACTGGACGCGGCATGTCCGGTCCGTCTGAGTGACGGGCCCCCCGTCCGCGTCGAGCAGTCCTTGAAGAACGGCAAGACGGACGTCGACGGAGTTGAAGAGATATGCGTCCGGTACGAACTTGGAGTGCGAGCGCGTGCCCACCAGGTCGAGTTCGCGCAGCGAACGAGTGACCGGGTTCTCCAGCGTGACCACATCGCCCGGAGCCTTCACCCGGTTCAGAACGTAGTCGGGCCCGCCCTTGTGCCGTACGGAAACGCCCGGGAGCGCGCTCTCCAGCGCATCGGCGAGCTCAGGATCCTCGGTGGCGAACGACGGAGTCGTCGACCCGGTCAGACAGCCGTCGCCGAGCAACAGACCCAACGCGTACGGGTCCATCGGAACCCCGCGCTCGGGGAAGCCGACCGGAGCGGTGAGCATCGGCAGCTCGTAGCGCCGGGCGTGCGCCGCGCGAAGGTTGCCGATCATCTCCTTGGTCTCCATGACCCGCCACGGCTTGTCCCGCCGCTTGTCCGCCGCCGTACGGACCGTCCACAGGTGCTCACCGCAGCACAGGGTCCAGGAGCCGTCCTGGGCACTGACGCGGTAAATGTCCTTCTCGCCTTGCGCGTACACCCCGAGCACGGGCGTGGGCGCGCCATCGGAGCCGATGACGAGGTCGCCCACCTCCAGGGTGCCGATCGGACGCCAGCCGTCCGGTGTCAGCACGTTGGTGAAGACCGGCTGGGCACGCCCACGCATGTATGCCAGCGGCGCGACCTCGATCGTGCCCGCCGCCATCAGGCGCGGGATCGAGTCGGGGTCGAGCATGTCGTGCAGCGCGTCGTAGAGCGGGCGCAGGTACGGGTCGATCTTGTCGAAGAGGGTGCCGGGCAGGAAGCCGAGCCGCTCGCCCGCCTCGACCGCCGGCCGGGTCAGGATGATCCGGCTGACCTGCTTGGACTGCAGGGCCTGGACCGCCTTGGCCATGGCGAGGTACGTCTTGCCGGTACCGGCGGGGCCGATGCCGAACACGATCGTGTGCTTGTCGATCGCGTCGACGTAGCGCTTCTGGTTGAGGGTCTTGGGGCGGATCGTGCGGCCCCGGCTGGAGAGGATGTTCTGGGTGAGCACCTCGGCCGGGGTCTCCGCGCCGTCCGCCTGGCCGTTGTCACTGGCCCTGAGCATCGCGATCGAACGTTCCACAGCGTCCTCCGTCATCGGCTGACCGGTGCGGAGCACCAGCACCATCTCGTCGAACAGGCGCTGGATCAGGGCGATTTCCGCCGCGTTCCCCGTTGCGCTTATCTCGTTGCCCCGGACGTGGATGTCGGCTGCCGGGAACGCCGCTTCGATCACGCGCAGCAGCGAGTCGCCCGATCCCAGGAGCATCACCATGGGGTGTGCGGCCGGAATCCTGATCTGGGCACGCGCCTGCGGCTGTGTTGGTGTCTGAGTCATGGGCCGGCCCTCGGGCCTGCGCATACCTCCCGTTGCAGGGTTCTCGCTGCTCGACAACCTCTGGAGTACCAAGCCTACGACTCCGCAACGACAACACCGAGAGGTTTTCGCGGGCGGAGCGCGGCCCGTCCGGTCACGGCCGGAAGCCGATCGTCGGGACGGCCCGGCGCAACGGCCAGTGGCGGGCCGTCGCCGGCAGCAGGTCCTGGAGGAACGCGTAGCGCTGGAGCGCCGCCGGGTCCTGGTCGGCGCAGGTGCGGACCTGCTGCCACCAGGCGGCGATCTCGGCCCAGCCGGGGGCCGACAGGGAGCCGCCGAACTCCTGGACGGAGAGGGCGGCGGTGAGCCCGGCGAAGGCGAGCCGGTCGGCGAGCGGCCAGTTGGCCAGGGTGCCGGTGACGAACCCGGCGACGAAGACGTCGCCCGCACCGGTCGGGTCGAGCGCCTCGACGGCGATCGCGGGGACCTCGGCGGCGGTGCCGGTGGCCGAGTCGACCGCGTAGGCGCCCTCGGCACCGAGGGTGACGACGGCGAGCGGTACGTGCTCGGCGAGGGCGTGTGCGGCGGCGCGGGGGCAGTCGGTACGGGTGTAGCGCATGGCCTCCTGCGCGTTGGGGAGGAACGCCTGGCAGTGCTCCAGGTCGGTCAGCCCCGCCAGGTCCCAGCGGCCGGTCTCGTCCCACCCGACGTCGGCGAAGACCATGGCGCCGCGTCGGGCGGCCGAGGCCACCCACGGCTCGCTGCGGCCCGGGGCGAGTGAGGCGACGGCCGCGCGGGCCCGGGGCGGGCACTGGGGGAAGGCGGCGGTGGCCGGGCCGGGCACGGCGGGCGGCGGGGCCTCGTGGCCGTGCGAGACCATCGTCCGCTCGCCCTCGTACGCCATGGAGACGGTCACCGGGGAGTGCCAGCCCCGGACGGTGTGCGACATCGAGAGGTCGATGCCCTCGCCCTGCTCCAGGGCATCCCAGCAGTACTCGCCGTAGTGGTCGTCGCCGAAGGCCGCCGCCAGTGAGGTGTGCAGGCCGAGCCGGGCCAGTGCGGTGGCCATGTTGGCGACGCCGCCGGGGCTCGATCCCATGCCGCGCGCCCAGGACTCGGTGCCGCGCACGGGGGCGCTGTCCAGGCCGGTGAAGATGATGTCGAGGAAGACCGTGCCGGTGAGGAAGACGTCGCAGTCCGGGTCCTGCGGCGCGCGCAGTCCGCCCAGTGGGTCGATTCCTGGCATCCCAGTGCTCACCTTGCACTCCCCGGTCGTGGCAGTTCCGGCCAGTGTGCCCGATTCACTCCGCCGTCCGGGGGGTCCACGCCGAGTCGGTTCACACAGAGCCTGACCTGCATAAACATGCGTTGCTACCCGCATATAGACGCTGCAAACACATAAGTGGCTTAGATCACAGCGAGGCGACTTTCGGTCAGGCGGGGGCGCTTGATACAAATTGGCCCGCGAGCACCGCTGGAGGCGTTTTCCGGCGAGTGTGTCGACTTCTTCGCATTTCCCTCATTTCTCGCATTTTCGCAGGTCTGCCTTACCCCCTCGCTGTCTTCTTCCGCCTCTTCTGGCATGTCTTCAGGAACGCCCATGTCCTCGCGCCCTCGCGCCGCGTGGCCGCTGGTTACCGTGTTCACCGCCGGTTACCTCGCCGCTTATCTGCTCCCCACCATCGTGGGGAGGCTCTCCGTCTATCTGGGCCTCAGCGCGGCCCAGGCGGGCCTGGTCGGCAGTGCTCTGCTGCTGAGTTCGGCCTCCGCCGGGTTCTGCCTGGCGGGCCGGGTCGAGACGTACGGGCCGCGCAGACCCGCGCGGATCGGGCTGCTGCTCGCCGCTCTCGGCTACGGCTGCGCGGCGCTGGCCGGTTCGGTACCGCTGGTGGTCATGGGTGTGATGGTCGGCGGCTTCGGCTCCGGTACGGCGACCGCGGTCGCCGCGGCGGGCATCGCCGCCCAGCGTGATCCGCACCGGACCTCGTCGCTGGGGCTGCTCAGTGTCTCCGCGACCGCGGGCCTCCTGTATCTGACGATCCCTCACCTGGGTGGCGGGCACCGGCTGCCGTTCGCCTCGATCGCCCTGGTCGCGCTCCTCGTGTGGCCCGCCACGTCACGGCTGGGCGGCGCGGTCCCCGCAGGTCCCGCCGTCCCCGCCTCCGGGCGGCTGCCGCACCGCCGTTCCGGTCTGGTGCTGGCGGGCGGCATGCTCGTCTGGTCGATGGCGCAGAACGCGCTGTGGGGTGTCAGCAGCCGCATCGGAGTGGTCCAGGCCGGGCTGTCCGAGGTCACCATAGGAGCGGTCTTCGCCGCCGCGCTCGGCGCCGGTCTGCTCGGGGTGATGGGCGCCGGAATGCTGGGCTCCCGGCTCGGACGCGCCGTCCCGATCGGTCTCGGCACCGTGATCATCGCGGCGAGCATCGTGCTCAGTTCGTCGGCGGGCGACCTCGGCTCGTTCGCGACCGGCGAGATCATGTGGAACACCTTCTACCCGGTGGTCCTGTCGTACCTGATCGGGCTGGCCGCGTCACTGGACGTACGCGGCCGCTGGGCGGTCCTCGCCGGCTCGGCCTCGTCGGTGGGCGTGGCCTGCGGGCCGCTGCTGGGCAGCGTGCTGTCCGAGGAGTCCGGCTACCGGGCGATGGGGCTGATCCTGGGCGCGGTGACCCTGCTGGTCGCGGTCCCGGTGACGGCCGTCGCCCTGCACACCGGCGGCCGCCCGCTGGTGCCGGGATCGGTGCGCCGCAGGGGCGGTGCTCCGGCGGCCCTGCTCGCCGTGACCACCGGCGCGGTGTCCGGCGCCGTGCCGAGGCTCGGCGCGCCCGAGCAGGCCATCACGGAACTCAGCCTGCCCGAGCTGCGCCGCAGGCGCCTGGTCCGGAGTGCGTTCCGGACGGCGGGCCCGGCCGGCGGGGACGGTCAGTCGAACGCGTACGCCTCGACCTCGGACAGGTAGCGCGCCCGCCGCTCCTCGTCGTGGTCGAGGAAGGCCGCCTCGAAGGAGTTGCGGGCCAGGGTGCGCAGCTGTTCGCGCTCCAGGCCGAGCGCCTCGTGGACGGCGTGGAAGGTGTCCCCGACGTACCCGCCGAAGTAGGCGGGGTCGTCGGAGTTCACCGTGCAGAGCAGCCCGGCGTCCATCATGGCCCGCAACGGGTGCTCCTCCAGGGTGTCGATGGCCCGCAGCCGTACGTTGGACAGCGGGCACAGGGTGAGCGGTACCCGGTCCGCGACCAGCCGCTCCACCAGTTCCGGGTCCTCCATGCAGCGCAGCCCGTGGTCGATGCGCTCCACCCCGAGCACGTCCAGGGCCTCCCGGATGTAGGCGGGCGGGCCCTCCTCGCCGGCGTGCGCGACCTTGCGCAGTCCGAGCGCCTCGGCCTCGGCGTACACCTCGCGGAACTTGGCCGGCGGGTGGCCGACCTCGGCGGAGTCCAGGCCGATCGCGCTGATGCGGTGCAGATGCGGCTTCGCGGCCTGGAGGGTCTCCAGCGCCGATTCGGCGGACCGGTCGCGCAGGAAGCACATGATCAGCTGGGTGGAGACGCCGTGCTTCTCCTCGCTGCGCTCCAGCGCCCGGCCTAGTCCTTCGACGACCGTGCCGATCGGGACGCCACGGGCGGTGTGCGCCTGCGGGTCGAAGAAGATCTCCGCGTGCCGCACGCCCTGGGCCGAGGCGCGGGCGAGGTAGGCGTCGGCGAGCTCGGTGAAGTCGTCCTCGGTCCGCAGCACCGCCATCAGCGCGTAGTACAGGTCGAGGAAGCTCTGCAGATCGTCGAAGAGGTAGGCGGTGCGCAGCTCCTCGGTGTCCGCGTAGGGCAGCCGCACGCCGTTGCGGGCGGCGAGCTCGAAGGCCAGCTCGGGTTCGAGGGTTCCTTCGATGTGGAGGTGGAGTTCTGCTTTGGGGAGGTGCACGGGTGTCTCGCTAACGCGTGTGGTGCTGGTGCTGTTGCTTTTACTGGTGCTGGTGCTGGTGCTGGTGCTCTTACTGGTGACGGGTGGGGACCGGGACCGTGATCAGGTCCTGGGCGATGGTCAGCTCGCCCTCGAATCCGGCGGCGCGGGCCTGCGTCTCGAAGGCCTCCGGGTCCGGGTAGCGCTGCGAGAAGTGGGTGAGCACGAGGTGCCGTGCGCCCGCTTCGCGCGCCACCCCGGCCGCCTGGCCGGCGGTCAGGTGGCCGTGGTCGGTGGCGAGCCGTTCGTCCTCGTCGAGGAAGGTCGACTCGATGACCAGCATGTCGCATCCCTCGGCCAGGGCGTACACGCCGTCGCAGAGCCTGGTGTCCATGATGAACGCGAACCGCTGTCCGCGCCTGTGCTCGGAGACGTCGTCGAGGGTGACCGGCCCGAGGGAGCCCTCGCGCTGGAGCCGGCCGATGTCGGGTCCGGCGATGGAGTGCTCCGCGAGCCGGGCGGGCAGTATGCGCCGCCTGTCGGGCTCCACGAGGCGGTAGCCGTACGACTCGACGGGGTGGGACAGCTTGTGGGCGCTGAGTGTGTACGCGTCCGTGGTGGCCAGCGGCCCGTCGGCGGCGACCGGGGCCTGGTGCAGCTCGACGGACTCGCGGTAGGCGGTCGCGTACCGTAGCCGGTCGAAGAAGTGCTGTCCGCTCGCCGGGTAGTGCGCGGTGACGGGGTGCGGGACCTGGTCGAGGTTGATCCGCTGGATCACCCCGGCCAGGCCCAGCGAGTGGTCGCCGTGGAAGTGCGTGACGCAGATCCGGTTGATGTCGTGCGCGGCGACGCCGGCCCGCAGCATCTGGCGCTGGGTGCCCTCGCCGGGGTCGAAGAGGAGGCCCTCGCCGTCCCAGCGCAGCAGGTAGCCGTTGTGGTTGCGGTGCCGGGTCGGGACCTGGCTGGCGGTGCCCAGGACGACGAGTTCACGTGCGGACACGGTGTGCGGCGGTCCGTTCCAGTGCCGCGTCAGTCAGGGTTTGCCCGTCAAGGAGCGGCGTCAGGTGCGTGCTCTCGGCGTGCCGGCCGGAAGCCCTTGTACTGGATGTACTTGGGTTTTCGGCCGGTGCGGCGAGAGTGCGTGCCGGGCGTCGCGACGGGGCGGACCTTGGCTGCCGCGGCACTAGCCGGGGGGCCACTGGAGGCCGCGGCCGCCCAGGACGTGGGCGTGCGCGTGGAAGACGGTCTGCCCGGCGCCCGCGCCGGTGTTGAACACGACCCGGTAGCCGGTGTCCGCGATCTTCTCGTCGGCGGCGACCTGTCCGGCCTCGCGCAGGACGTCCGCGAGGACCTGCGGTTCGGCGACGGCGAGGGAGGCGGCGTCCGGGTGGTGGAGGCGCGGGATGACGAGTACGTGCGTGGGCGCCTGGGGGTTGATGTCGCGGAAGGCGACGGTGGTGTCGGTCTCCCGGATGATGGTGGCCGGGATGTCACCCGAGACGATCTTGCAGAACAGGCAGTCGGGCTGGGGTTCCCCCGCCATTTGGTGCTCCTTCGGTCTCGGTGATCCGTCAGGGAGCAGCCTAGCCGGGCGGGCCCGGCCGTTTCCGGGGGCTCCGCCCCCGGGCTCCCCGCGCCTCAGACGCCGGCGAGGCTGGTTCCTGCCCCTCGCCGGCGTTCCGGGCACGAGGCGGTGTACGGGCTTCCGCACCCCGCCCCGCTCTCCTCCGACGTCACTCCGGCAACGAGGGCGCCGTCTTCGCCGGGGTGCGGGTCAGGGTCTCCAGAGCGATCCGGATCGCCTCGTCCAGCTGCGGATCGCGCCCCGCGGCACGGTCCTGCGGCGTCATGACGACTTCGACGTCCGGGTCGACGCCGTGGTTCTCGACGCCCCAGCCGTACCCGTCCATCCAGAAGGCGTACTTCGGCTGGGTGACCAGCGTGCCGTCCACCAGCCGGTACCGGCTGTCGATGCCCACCACGCCGCCCCAGGTGCGGGTGCCGACCACCGGGCCGATGCCCATCAGCTTGATCGCCGCGTTCACGATGTCGCCGTCCGAACCGGAGAACTCGTCCGCCACCGCGACGACCGGCCCGCGCGGCGCGTCGCCCGGGTAGCTCTGGGCCTGCCTGCCGCGGGGCAGGTCCCAGCCGACGATGCGGCGGCCCAGCTTCTCCACGATCAGCTGCGAGGTGTGGCCGCCCCGGTTCTCCCGGACGTCCACCACCAGCCCCTCGCGGGCGACCTCGGTGCGCAGGTCGCGGTGGATCTGGGCCCAGCCGGGGCCGGCCATGTCGGGGACGTGGACGTAGCCGAGGCGACCGCCTGAGTGCTCGTGGACGTAAGCGCGCCGGTCGGCGACCCAGGCGTGGTAGCGCAGCGGTTCCTCGTCGGCGATCGGTACGACGACGACATGGCGCGGGTCGCCGCCGTCGACGGGTGAGACGGTCAGCTCGACCGGGTGGCCGGCCGAGCCGGTGAGCAGCGGTCCGGGGCCGGTGACCCGGTCGACGGGGTGTCCGTCGACGGCCAGGATCGCGTCACCGGCGCGGACGGCGACGCCCGGTGCGGCGAGCGGCGCGCGGGCGGCGGGGTCGGAGGTCTCCGAGGGCAGGATCCGGTCGAGGCGCCAGCTGCCGTCATCGGCGCGGGAGAGGTCGGCGCCGAGCAGGCCCTGGCGGGCGTAGTCGTCGTGCCAGCCGCCGGCCGGCCGTACGTAGGCGTGGGAGGTGCCGAGTTCGCCCTGTACCTCCCACAGCAGGTCGACGAGGTCGTCGTGGGTGGCGACGCGCTCCAGGACCGGCCGGTAGCGGTCCAGGACACCGTTCCAGTCGATGCCGCCCATGTCGGGGCGCCAGAAGTTGTCCCGCATGATGCGGCCGGCCTCGTCGTACATCTGCCGCCATTCGGCGGCCGGGTCCAGGGTGCGGCGGATCCGGGAGAGGTCGACGGTGACGCTGCCGTCGCCGTCGTGGTCGTCGTCGGAGCCCGCCGCCACCCGGGTGTCGGACGGTACGACGCGCAGGGAGCCCCGGCTGTGCAGCACCAGCCGCTTGCCGTCGCCGCTGACCGCGAACCGGGTGACGTCGGAGGCGAGTTCCTCGCAGCGCAGCTTCTCCAGGTCGTACCGCTCCAGCACGGTCTCGGGGCGCCGGGCGTCGGGCGTGGCCGCGCTCGTGCCGAGGACCCCGACGACCGGGTGGCGCAGCCAGAGCAGGCCGTCCTTCGCGGCCCGGAGCGAGGAGTAGCTGGCCGCCTCGACGGGCAGGGCGACGATCCGGTCCGCGAGGCCGTCCAGGTCGATGCGGGTGACCGGGAGCGCGGTGGGGTTGTCGTCGCCCTCGCCGCCCTTCTCCCGCTCGGTCGGGCGGCCGTGGAGCTGCGGCCCGAACGGGGAGGGGGTGGTCGCGGCGAGGGTCAGCAGGTGCGGCCGGCAGCCGCCGATGAAGGCGAGGTCGAAGACGTGTGAGTCGTAGACCGGGTCGAAGGCCCGCTCGGAGAGGAAGGCCAGGTGCTTCCCGTCGGTGGTGAAGGCGGGTGCGAAGTCCCGGAACCGCAGCGGGGTCGCCTCGGTGACCGTCAGGTCGGCCAGGTGGGCGAGCTTGAGCCGGCTCAGCGGTTGGGGTCCGGGGTGGGACCAGGCGAGCCAGGAGGAGTCGGGTGAGAAGGCGAGCCCGGAGGCGTCGCCGTGCTCGCTGCGGTCCACCTCGTGGACCTCGCCGCTCTCCCGTTCGACGATCAGTACGCGTCCGTCGTGGGCGGCGACGGCGAACCGGCTGCCGTCGGGGGCGGGGGCCAGGTCGAGGACCCGGCCGAGCCGGCCGGCGGCGAGGCGGCGCGGTACGGCGTCGGGCGCGGTGCCGGTGGCGGGTGCGCACTCCAGCGCGTCGTCGCCCTCGGCGTCGGTGACCCAGACGACGTGCTGGTCGCCGTCGGCCTGGAAGGTGCGGGGCAGCCTGGCCCGTACGCCGGGTTCGACGGCGAGTGCGCGGGCGGGGCCCTCGCGATGGGTGACCCAGTGGACGGCGCCGCGGGACCCGACCGCGCTGCCGCGTCCGGTGCGGTCCGGGGACGCGGCGCTCAGGTGGCTGCCGGCGTGCACGGGGTGGGGCTGGAGGTCGGCGCGCTGGCCGCCGAGCCGGATGTCGAGGCGGCGGGGCTCGTCGCCGTCCAGGCCGTCCAGGAGCCAGAGCTCACCGCCCGCGGCGTGCACGACCCGGGTGCCGTCGGTGGCGGCGTGCCGGGCGTAGAAGCCCTCGACGCCGGTGTGCCGGCGCAGTCCGGTGCCGTCGGGGAGGGAGGAGTAGAGGGCCCCGACGCCTTCGTGGTCGGAGAGGAACGCGATGCGCTCGCCGACCCACATCGGGCACTCGATGTTGCCGTCGAGCTCCTCGTTGACCCGGACGAACTCCTGCGGCTCCGCCGGTGCCTCCTCGGCGGCGATCCAGAGCTTGCCGGCCGTGCCGCCCCGGTAGCGCTTCCACTTGGCGGCCTCGCGCCCCATGGTGGCCGAGAGCAGCAGGATCCGGCCGCCGGGCCCGTAGGCGAGGGAGCCGACCGGTCCGTACGGCAGGGTGCGCGCGGGGCCTCCGTCGACCGGCAGGGCGCGGGCCCAGGTGCGGCGCAGCGAGACCTGGCCCTGGGTGCTGAGGACCAGCACCTCGCCCTCGGGTGTCCAGCCGTGCACGGCTGTCTGCGCGTCGCCCCAGTAGGTCAGCCGCTTGGAGGGGCCGCCGTCGACCGGGGCCAGGTGCACCTCGGGTGCCCCGTCCCGGGTGGACGCCCAGGCGACGAGGGTGCCGTCGGGAGAGATCCGCGGCTGGGCGACGGGGCGGTTGTCCGCGCTGACCCGCCAGGCCCGGCCGCCGTCGAGTGGCGCGAGCCAGACGTCGTCCTCGGCGGTGAAGGCGATCAGGTCGCCCTGGACATGGGGATACCGGAGGTAGGAAGGCTGTGTCACAGCGATCACCCTAGGCCGAGGCCGGGCCCGGGGAAACGGAGTTGGCCGGAGTCCGACACAGTCGGTGCCCCGCACACTCACTTGCCCCGGGGCGACTCGGTCACGGTGACCGTGACCGTCACGGTCGGCCGGGCGCCTGACCCGCCGTCGTCCGCACCGCCGCCCGCCGGGGGCCGGGACGGCGCGGACGGCGTGGACGGCGAGGGCGCGGCGTCGCAGTTGCCGAGCATCGTGGCGCGGAAGACGGTCTCGCCGCCCGCCTTCGCGGTCATGTCACCGCTGACGCAACGGCCTTCGACCTCCCGGTCGACCTTGCCGTCCAGACTGATGTCCTTACCCTCCTTGGTGCGGCCGTTGCAGTCCACGTCCGCGACCCGGCTGGTGGCGGGGGTGGCCGAACCGGTGCGGGAGCTCGCGCCTTGGCCGGTCCGTGCGGTGCAGGTCAGCCACTGCACGTGCACCCCTTCGTGCTCCAGCGCGCGGGTGGCGGTCCGGTCGGTGGTCACGGCGATGGACGCGGAGTTCAGGCCGTTGACCGGATCGCAGGCCGCCAGTCCCGCGACGACCGTGCCGGTGAGGCAGATCACGGCCGGAAAGCGACGGATCCCTCGACTGCTCCATGCCCTTGATGTCCCCATACGGGCAGCTTCCCACCGCTCCTGACGGTGCGGTAGACCGCTCGCGGCCACAACCGGCCCGAGTGGCGGAAAACAGCGGGGTTCATGACCAGCGGCCGGTGCGGCCCAGCAGCAGGGCCGTTGCCGCCGTACCGGCCGTCGAGGTGCGCAGCACGGTAGGTCCGAGCCGGCAGGTCCGGGCCCCGGCTGCGGTGAACGCGGCCAGTTCCTCGGGCGAGACACCGCCTTCCGGTCCGACGACCAGCACGATCTCGCCCGCTTCGGGCAGGGCGACGGTGGCCAGCGGCTCGCTGCCGTACTCGCGGTCCTCGTGCAGTACGGCCGCGAAGTCCGCCTCGGCCAGAAACGCGGCTACCTGCTTGGTCGTCATCGCGTCGGCCACCTCCGGGAACCGCACCCGGCGCGACTGCTTGCCGGCCTCGCGGGCCGTGGCGCGCCATTTCGCCAGGGCCTTGAGGCCTCGCTCGCCCCTCCACTGGGTGATGCAGCGTCCGGCCTGCCACGGCACGATCGCGTCGATGCCGGTCTCCGTCATCGTCTCGACGGCGGGCTCTCCGCGGTCGCCCTTGGGCAGCGCCTGGACGACGGTGATGCGGA
Organism: Streptomyces sp. NPDC048462; assembly: GCF_043200175.1. Classification (NCBI taxonomy): domain Bacteria; kingdom Bacillati; phylum Actinomycetota; class Actinomycetes; order Kitasatosporales; family Streptomycetaceae; genus Streptomyces; species Streptomyces sp. NPDC048462. The sequence goes on along the minus strand of NZ_JBICXG010000007.1, from coordinate 198,147 downwards.
GCCCCGGGCGGGGTTCCTCGTGGACGGGCTCCAGGCCGGTGAGGACCAGCCGGTCCTTGCCCTCCGCGGCGGAGACCACGCCCTGCGCCCAGTGGCCCCGGCCGTCCGTCAGGACGACTTCCTCTCCGGCGTGCAGGCGTCGCACCGAGACGGCGTGCCGTCCCTCCGGGCCCTCCAGGACGAAGCCGGGCCCCGTGGGCATCTCCTCGACGACGAAGACGGGTGCCGTCACTGCGTGCTCCTTGTGCTCACTGCCGCGCGTGCGGCGTCCAGTTCCCCGGCGAGCAGGGCGACGAGCCGGCCGGCCGTCATCTCGCGCGCCATCCGGTGCCCCTGGCCCGCCCACAGCGCCATGCCCTGCGCGTCCCCGGCCTTGGCCGCCGCCTTGCGCAGCGGGGCGGTCAGCTGGTGGATCTGCGGGTAGGCGGCGGGGGCGTACGGCCCGTGCTCGCGGACGAAGCGGTTGACCAGGCCGCGGGCCGGGCGCCCGGAGAAGGCCCGGGTCAGGGTGGTGCGGACGAACAGCGGGTTGGTCAGGGCCTGCTTGTGCAGCAGGTGGGCGCCGGACTCCGGGCAGATCAGGAAGGCGGTGCCGAGCTGTGCGGCGTCGGCCCCGGCCGCGAGCACCGCGGCGATCTGGGAGCCGCGCATCAGCCCGCCGGCGGCGATGACCGGGATCTGCACGGTCTCGCGGACCTGGGCCACCAGGCTGAGCAGCCCGGTCCCGATGCCGTCGGCCTGCGGGTCGTCGCGGTGGGTGGACTGGTGGCCGCCCGCCTCGACGCCCTGGGCGCAGACCGCGTCGGCGCCGGCCCACTGCGCGGCCTGGGCCTCCTCGGGCGTGGTGACCGTCACGACGGTGTACGTGCCCACGGCGGCGAACGCGTCGAAGGTGTCGCGGGTCGGGCAGCCGAAGGTGAAGGAGACGACCGGGACCGGGTCCTCCAGCAGGATGGCGAGCTTGGCCTCGTAGCCGTCCCCGCCGTCGGACTCGGTCTCGCCGAGCGGGGTCTCGTACCAGGTGGCCTCGCCCGCGAGCTGGTGCCGGTAGACCTCGACGGCGCTCGGGTCGGCGAGGTTGGGCTGGGGCATGAAGAGGTTGACGCCGAAGGGCTGGCCGGTCAGTCCGCGGACCTGCTTGATGTCGTTGTACATGCCGTCCGCGGTCTTGTACCCGGCGGCCAGGAAGCCGAGCCCGCCGGCCTCGGCCACGGCGCCGACGAGCTGCGGGCAGGAGACGCCACCCGCCATCGGGGCCTGCACGATCGGATACCGGCAGAGATCGGTCAACGCGGATGGCATGACGGCATCGTGTCATGTCCTTCCTGTCCCGTGATGCGCACCCCGGGGCCGCGCTGGGCCGCGGTTATGTCCGCAAATGCCGTACGGGCCCGGAAACCCGGGCCCGTACGGTGTCGAAGCGTGGGACTAACGCCCGTTGAAGGCGTCCTTCAGGCGGGAGAACAGGCCCTGCTGACCGGGCTGGAACTGGCCGGTGGGCCGCTCCTCGCCGCGCAGTTTCGCCAGCTCCCGCAGCAGGCGTTCCTGCTCGGGGTCCATCTTCGTCGGGGTCAACACCTCGACGTGCACGATCAGGTCGCCGCGCCCGCCGCCCCGCAGGTGCGTGATGCCGCGCCCGTGCAGCGGGACCGACTGGCCGGACTGGGTGCCCGGCCTGATGTCGACCTCCTCCAGGCCGTCGAGCGTCTCCAGCGGCACCTTGGTGCCGATCGCCGCCGCCGTCATGGGGATGGTGACCGTGCAGTGCAGATCGTCGCCGCGCCGCTGGAACACCGCGTGCGGCAGCTCGTGGATCTCGACGTAGAGATCGCCGGCCGGGCCGCCGCCGGGGCCGACCTCTCCTTCGCCCGCGAGCTGGATGCGGGTGCCGTTGTCGACACCTGCGGGGATCTTCACGGTGAGGGTGCGCCGCGAGCGGATGCGGCCGTCGCCGGCGCACTCCGGGCAGGGGGTCGGCACGACCGTGCCGAAGCCCTGGCACTGCGGGCAGGGCCGTGAGGTCATGACCTGGCCGAGGAAGGACCGGGTGACCTGGGAGACCTCACCGCGGCCGCGGCACATGTCACAGGTCTGGGCCGAGGTGCCGGGTGCGGCGCCCTCCCCGCTGCAGGTCGTACAGACGACGGCCGTATCGACCTGGATGTCCTTGGTCGTGCCGAAGGCCGCCTCGGAGAGGTCGATCTCCAGCCGGATCATGGCGTCCTGGCCGCGCCGGGTACGCGAACGGGGTCCGCGCTGCGACGACGTACCGAAGAACGCGTCCATGATGTCGGAGAAGTTGCCGAAGCCGCCCTGTCCGAATCCGCCCGCGCCACCTCCGCCCGAGGCGGACAGCGGATCCCCGCCGAGGTCGTAGACCTGCTTCTTCTGCGCGTCCGAGAGGACCTCGTAAGCGGCGTTGATCTCCTTGAACCGCTCCTGGGTCTTCGGATCGGGGTTCACATCCGGATGCAGCTCGCGTGCGAGCCTCCGGAATGCCTTCTTGATCTCGTCCTGAGAAGCGTCGCGGCGCACGCCGAGTACGGCGTAGTAGTCCGTGGCCACTTACGACTCCGCCAGGATCTGTCCGACGTAACGTGCCACTGCGCGTACCGCTCCCATCGTTCCGGGGTAGTCCATGCGGGTCGGTCCGACCACGCCGAGTTTGGCGACTGCCTCGTCGCCCGAACCGTAGCCGACCGCGACGACGGACGTGGAGTTGAGGCCCTCGTGGGCGTTCTCGTGCCCGATTCGTACGGTCATGCCCGAGTCCGTGGCCTCGCCGAGCAGCTTCAGCAGCACGACCTGCTCCTCCAACGCCTCCAGCACCGGCCGGATCATCACAGGGAAGTCGTGCCCGAAGCGGGTGAGGTTGGAGGTGCCGCCGATCATCAGCCGCTCCTCCGTCTCCTCGACGAGGGTTTCGAGCAGGATCGAGAGCACGGTGGACACGGTCGCCCGGTCCTCGCTCTCGAAGGATTCCGGCAGGTCCTGCACCAGCTGCGGGACGTCCGCGAACCGGCGTCCCACCACCCGGCTGTTGAGCCGGGCCCGCAGATCGGCGAGAGAGGTCTCACCGAACGGCGTCTGGCAGTCGACCAGCCGCTGTTCGACCCGGCCGGTGTCCGTGATCAGCACGAGCATCAGCCGGGCGGGTGCCAGCAGCAGCAGTTCCACGTGCCGCACCGTCGAGCGGGTCAGCGAGGGGTACTGCACGACGGCGACCTGCCGGGTCAGCTGCGCGAGCAGCCGTACGGTGCGTCCCACGACATCGTCGAGGTCGACCGCGCCGTCGAGGAAATTCTGAATGGCACGGCGCTCCGGCGACGACAGGGGCTTGACGCCCGCGAGCCGGTCGACGAAGAGCCGGTAGCCCTTGTCCGTCGGGATGCGTCCCGCACTGGTGTGGGGCTGGGCGATGAAGCCCTCGTCCTCCAGCACCGCCATGTCGTTGCGGACGGTGGCCGGGGACACCCCCAGCGCGTGCCGCTCCGTGAGCGCCTTGGAGCCGACGGGCTCCTCGGTGCCGACATAGTCCTGGACGATGGCGCGCAGCACTTCGAGTCTGCGTTCGCTGAGCATCGCGCACACCTCCAGCTGTCTGCCTCGGTCGATCTCGGGTCGTTCCCGGGACTTCTCCTGGCACTCTGTCCATTCGAGTGCCAGCGATCTCCCCGGTCAGTGTACGGCGACGGGGTGGGCCCCTAGCAAGGGCGACCGGCCACGCTACCGCGAGAGCGCGCAGGTCGTTGCCGATAGCGTCGCCGCATGGACGTCACTTGGGAAGAGTTCGGCTGGGAGCGGTTGGGTGACGGAGTGGGCAGACGGCGGCTGCCCGGCTGGGACGCGACGGCCGCACTGGTGGCCGGAGCGGACGGGGCGCTGCTCTGCGACACCGGCTCGACACTCCGGGAGGGCGTCGAACTGCGCCGGCAGATCGAGGGGCTGACCGGCCGGAGGGTGACACATATCGCACTGAGCCATGCGCACTTCGACCATGTGCTGGGCACGGCCGCCTTCGCCGGGGCGCAGGTGTACGGGGCGGCCGGCCTGGCGGAGCTGCTGAGGGGCGGGGCCGACGACCTCCACCGCTCCGCCGTCGCGCACGGGGTCCCGGAGCGGGAGGCGGCGGAGGCCGTGGACGTGCTGGTGGTCCCGCACCACGAGGTGTCCGGGGAGTGGACGCTGGACCTCGGCGGCGGCCGCCGCGTGCTGCTGGCCGACGTGGGCCCGGGGCACAGCGGGCACGATCTCGCGGTGCTGGTGCCCGGCTCGCCCCCGGTCGTCCTCTGCGGCGATCTGGTCGAGGAGTCCGGCGAGCCGCAGGCCGGCCCGGACGCGTTCGTCTCCCGTTGGCCGGCCGCCCTCGACCGGCTGCTGGCGCTGGGCGGTGAGGACGCGCTGTACGTGCCGGGCCACGGAGCGGTGGTGGACGCCGCTTTCGTACGGGCGCAGCGCGACGCGTTGGCGCGGGGCCTCGGCGTGTCGTGAGGCCGGCGCGTCCTATCGTCGTGCGATGCGCAGCTATCAGCCGGACCTGACCCCGCCGTGGAAGAAGTCCGCCCCCGCCCCCGAGGTGCCCGCCGATCCGGATCTGGTCGTGGAGGAGGCGGTCACCGGCTTCTGCGGTGCGGTGATCCGCTGCGAGAAGACGGCCGAGGGGCCGACGGTGACACTGGAGGACCGGTTCGGCAAGCACCGGGTCTTCCCGCTGGTGCCGCGCGGCTTCCTGCTGGAGGGCCGGGTGGTGACGCTCGTGCGGCCGTCGGCCGGCGGCCCCGTCCGGCCGGCCCGTACGGCCTCGGGCTCGGTGGCGGTCCCCGGGGCGCGGGCCCGGGTGGCGCGGGCCGGGCGGATCTACGTGGAGGGCCGGCACGACGCGGAGCTGGTCGAGCGGGTCTGGGGCGACGACCTCCGGATCGAGGGGGTGGTCGTGGAGTACCTGGAGGGCATCGACGACCTCCCGGCGATCGTGCGCGAGTTCTCCCCGGGCCCGGACGCGCGCCTGGGCGTGCTGGTCGACCATCTGGTGCCGGGTTCCAAGGAGTCCCGTATCGCGGCGCGGATCTCGGACGGGAACGTCCTGGTGGTCGGCCATCCCTACATCGACGTGTGGGAGGCGGTGAAGCCGTCGTCCGTGGGGATCGGCGGCTGGCCGGTGGTGCCGCGCGGCCAGGACTGGAAGACCGGGGTGTGCCGTTCGCTGGGATGGCCGGAAAACACCGGCGCGGCCTGGCAGCGCATTCTGGCCTCGGTCCGCTCCTACCGGGATCTGGAGCCCGAACTCCTGGGCCGCGTAGAGGAATTGATTGATTTCGTCACGCTTCCCGCCTGATGTCCGGCGGGTCTTCCCGCCAATCCCGGGCTGATCCCTACAATTGCCTGCGCCTCGCACGCATCATCGGTTATTGAGTGTTTCCTGGCTCTTTTCGCGAGGGAAGGCACGGGGCGATGGCGCGCGAGGTATGGCGGGACAGTGCGGACAACGAGGCGGCCTCGGCCGTCTTCCACTTCGTGCAGCAGCTCATCGACCGGCACCGGGACAACCGGCCGGTGATGCCGTTGGTGGTCCTTCAGGCCGCCGACGCCGACGTCCCGTCCGACGTGGATGCCAGGGTCGAGCAGATCGTGCGCCAGATCCACCACGCCAATCAGCTGCGCCGGGTGCCGCTGAAACTGCTCGACGGCCGTGGCGAGACGCCGTACGAGGCGGCCCTCGACATGGTCCGCACGCTGGCCGAGAAGCCGTGGGAGACCCGGAGCAGTTCGCAGTACAAGCCCTTCGCCTTCCCCCGCTCGCGGCTGCTCGGCGCCATCGAGCAGGCCACCGCGTCGGTGGTCCGGGAGCCGGACCGGGGCGGCACGCCCGAGGAGCGCGAGATACGGATCCTGGAGCAGCTGAGCACGCTGCGCTGGCGGGTCAGCCGGCACGGGCCGCGCAACTGGCTGGGCGCGTTCAGGGAGTCGGTGCGGCCGGAGACGTTCCTCGGGGCCGTCGTCATCGCGGTGCTCGGTGTGCTGCTCGGCGAGATCGGCTGGGTGCCCACCATGCTGGTGGCCGTGGCGGCGGTGCTGGGGCTCGCCGTCGTACGGCTGGTGACGACGTCGGCGCCGCCGCTGCTGTGGCTGCGGCGGGCCAGCAGGTGGTTCGCGACCACCTCCTCGCTGGCGGCGGCCAGTACCGGCTATCCGTCCGACGGCTGGTCCCGGTTCTCGCCCAGCGGGTCCTGGCGGGTCATCCGGGTCCGGGCCTCGGTGGTCGCCGGGCGGGTGGCCGACGCGGCGGCGGGCGACGAGCAGTCCCGCCAGTTCCACCTGGAGCTGCGGGTCCAGGCACTGCTGGAGGACCTGCGGAACAACTACCGTCCCCACGCGCTGGACTGGCGGCGCGGGAAGCGCACCGTACCGCCGGTGGTGTTCCTGCCCACCGCCTGCCAGAGCAACGGCGGCATCCAGCTGGTCAACGCCATCAACAACGTCCGCTCCCGGCGCAGCGAGGTCGATCCGCTGCTGCTCCTGGCCTCGCTGCCGGCGGCCGAGATCCTGCGGCACACCCCGCCGCTGCCCGCCGATCCGCTGCCCACGCACACCGGTGCGGCCAGGGCCCGTTACGACAACTGGATCAGCCATCTCAGCATCGGCCAGTCCCCGACGGCCGCCGCCACCCTCGCCTGGGTGCTGCGGCTGCCGCTCTCGACCGAGCAGCTGACCCATGAGCACGCGCACGCGCAGCTGGTCACGGAGCGCGTGCGCAGGACGTGGGTCTGGTGGGTGATGTCGCGCACGACGCTGGCCTGCCTGCTGGTCGGCGCCCTGCTGGCGACCTTCCTGGTGAGCAGCCGGCTGGCCGACCGGTACTGCCACGGTCCGCTCACCGACGTGAACACGGCCTCGGTGAGGCTCGCGGGCCCCGGTGGCGGGCCGAAGGAGTGCATAGGCGTGTCGACGACCACGCAGGTGCGGTTCGCGGCGGGCAACGGCCTGTCGCTGGCCGGCTCCGGCAAGGGCCTCACGTTCGACCGGATCGAGCGGGCGGTGGAGGAGGAGAACGCCGGTATCGCGCCCGGGGACGACTACGTCACCGTCATCTACGCGGGCCCCTTCACCGCCACGTCCCCGGAGGGCACCCGCAAGGCCCTGGAGGAGCTGACGGGTGTGTACCTGTACCAGCACCACACCAACAAGCTGGACTTCTCCGTCAAGCTCAAGGTGCTGGCCGCCAACGGCGGGCAGGACATGCTCCAGCAGATACCGGCGGTGAAGAAGATCATCGAGGTGGCCGGGGAGGACCCCACGGTCGTCGGTGTGATCGGGCTCGGGCGCGACACGACCGACAGCCCCCTGGCCACCGAGCTGCTCCAGCAGGCCGGTCTCCCGGTGGTGGACACGACCAACTCCGGCGGCTACCTGGCCAAGAGCTACTCGAACTACTTCGGCATCGCGGCGACCGACCAGGAGCAGGCGGACGCGATGGGACTGGTGGCCCGGCAGGTGGCCGGGAAGTCCGCGCACCCGCGGGCCCTCGTGCTCTCCCGGAAGCTGGACAACAACGACAAGGACCGCTACACGAAGGAGCAGCGCGAGGTGGGCGACGCGATGCTGAAGAAGGCCGGCTTCAAGCTGTCCGAGCTGGCCGAGTACAGCCTCGGCCGCCGCAACAGCGCCGATCTCGACAAGCCGGTGCAGAAGATCTGCGAGGCGGACCCGGCGCCGGATGCCCTGTACTTCGCCGGCCGGGTCGAGGACGTCAACAACCTGATGGGCCGGCTCGCCCAGGGCTGCGCGGGCAAACCGATCACGGTCTTCACCGGTGACGATCTGACCAAGGCGCGTTTCGACGACAGCACCGACCTCGCGGAGGACGTCACGCTCTACCACACGGCGCTCGCCCCGATGGGCCGAGGCCGGGTCGGCGGCTTCTACGCGGAGGCGCACCGGACCCTGGAGGGGCTGCTGCCCGCGGGCAGGACCCTGCCGCGGCTGCCGGCCGCCAGGCCGTACGAGGACGGCCTGTTCGCCAGCGGGCAGTCGGTCATCTCGTACAACGCGACGGCTGCCCTGTACGACGCCGCCAGCCACAACGACACGATGAACAGCGCCGCCGAGACGTGGGCGAACCTGTACGCGGTGAACCTGCGGTCGATGCCCACCGGCACCGTCACCTTCCGCGGTTTCATCCCGTACGAGGCCCAGGCCGGCCACGGTCTCGACGTCGTCGAGATCACCTATCCGGACGGCCGGATCCACAGCAGGGTGATCTGCGGCCGGCCCGCCGGTTCCGACAAGCTCACCCCGGCCGGCTGCCCGGTGGGGTGAGATCCCGGCCAGGGCCTGTCGTTTGGATCGTGCCGGGCCCGCGGGGTCCGGCCTGATCCAAAGAAAGTCCCTGGGGCCTGTGGCGCCGGGCCGCGTCAGTCCACCAGGTCCCGCACCACCGCGTCGGCCAGCAGCCGTCCGCGCAGGGTCAGCACGGCCAGGCCGTCCGCGAACGGGCCGGGCTGCAGCAGACCGTCGTCCACGGCCCGCCGGGCGGCCGTGAGCCCGGCCGGGGCCAGCAGGGACAGCGGGCAGCCGTCGGCCAGCCGCAGCTCCAGCAGGATGCGCTCGACGCGCCGGTCCTCCGCGGAGAGGATCTCGCGTCCCGCGCCCGGCGAACGCCCCTCGGCCAGTGCCTGCGCGTACGCCCCAGGGTGCTTCACGTTCCACCAGCGCACGCCGCCGACGTGGCTGTGCGCCCCCGGTCCGGCGCCCCACCAGTCGGCGCCGCGCCAGTACAGCTCGTTGTGCAGGCAGCGGCCCTCGGGCGTGCGGGACCAGTTCGACACCTCGTACCAGGAGAAGCCCGCCGCGGCCATCGCCTCGTCCGCGATGAGGTAGCGGTCGGCGTGCGCGTCGTCGTCCGTCATCGGGATCTCGCCGCGCTTGATCCGGCGGGCCAGCCGGGTGCCCTCCTCGACGATCAGGGCGTACGCGGAGACGTGGTCGGGCCCGGCGCCGATCGCCGCGTCGAGGGAGGCCCGCCAGTCGTCGTCGGACTCGCCGGGGGTGCCGTAGATCAGGTCGAGGTTGACGTGCTCGAAGCCGGCCGCCCGCGCCTCGGCGACACAGGCCTCCGGGCGGCCCGGGGTGTGTGTGCGGTCCAGGATCTTCAGCACGTGCTGCCGGGCGCTCTGCATCCCGAAGGAGATCCGGTTGAAGCCGCCCTCGCGCAGCTCGGCCAGGTAGGCCGGGCCGACCGACTCCGGGTTGGCCTCGGTGGTGATCTCTGCGTCGTCCGCGAGGCCGAACTCCTCGCGGATCGCGCCCAGCATGGCGACGAGATCGGCGGCGGCCAGCAGCGTCGGCGTACCGCCGCCGACGAAGACGGTGCGGACCCGCCGGGGGTCGTCACCGAGGACCTTGCGGGCCTGGCGGACCTCACCGATCAGGTGGGAGGCGTAGTTGTCCCGGGAGGCCAGGGCGCCGCCGGAGCCGCGCAGCTCGGTGGCGGTGTAGGTGTTGAAGTCGCAGTAGCCGCAGCGGGTCGCGCAGTACGGCACATGCAGGTAGAAGCCGAGCGGCCGGCCGGCCGCGCCTTCCAGGGCATGGCGGGGCAGCGCCCCGTCGTCGGGCACGGGCTCACCATCGGGCAGTACGGAAGGCATACCGTCCATTGTCGCGCGCCGCCCGGCGACCGGACGCCACCCCGGATTCCTGCACGGTCCCGGCAGCCCGTACGGGGGCCTAGAGGGCCTGGAGGACCAGCAGCGCCAGGTCGTCGTCCGGCGGGCGCTCCGCGAAGGAGTGCACCGCCTGGTTGATGCGGTCCGCGATCCCCTCGGCGGTCAGCCCGGTGCAGTCGGCCAGCGCCCGCGCCAGCCCGTCGCCGTCGTCGAACATCACCGGGCCCGAGCGCCGCTCCGTCACCCCGTCGGTGACGCACAGCAGGCTGTCGCCGGGGGCCAGGTCGAAGCTCTGGCTCTCGTACGTGGCGTCGTCGACGACCCCGAGCAGCAGCTGCGGTTCGGCGGCGATCCGCACCGTGCCGTCGGGGCGCAGCAGCAGCGGCAGCGGGTGGCCCGCGCTCGCCAGGGTGCAGCGCGCGCCCCCGTCCGGCAGCGGCACGAGCTCCCCGTACAGCAGCGAGAGGAAGCGCGGTCCGCTCTCCGCCGAGTGCTGGCCGCCCGCGGCGGCGACCATCAGCGCGGCCGCCTCGGCGGCCTCCATCGCGTCGTCGAGGAGCAGCCGGTTGAGCCGGACCAGCACCTCGCCGACCTGGAAGCCCTCGCGGGCCAGCAGCCGCAGCCAGGGACGGGCCAGGCCGGTGACGACGGCGGCCTCCGGGCCGCTGCCCTGGACGTCGCCGAGGACGAAGCACCAGCGGTCGTTCGGGCACGGGAAGATGTCGTAGAAATCACCGCCGACCACTCCGTCGTCGCTCGGTTCGTACACCAGCGAGCTGGCCACTCCCGGTATGTCGGCGACCTTGCTGGGCAGCAGTCCGCGCTGCAGGATGCGGCTGATGGTGGCCTGCCGGGTGTAGGCGCGGGCCGCGCCGACGGCGAGACCGACCCGGCGCACGAAGTCCTCTATGAGGGCGGTCACCTCGTCGGGAACGCGGGCGATGCCCTCGCGGCCGACGAGCACGGCGCCCAGGTTGCGGCCGCCCGAGGTGATCCGGTACGCGAGGGCGACGCCGTCGCTGCCGTCCGCCGGCTCGGCGTCCTCCGCGCTGCCGGGCCACGGGATCGAGACGGGTCCGGTGCCGACCCGCTCGGGGAGCCGGAGCGGGTCGCCCTCCAGCACCTCGCGGAGCGGGTCGGTGCGGGTCTCGTCGATGTGCCAGACCTTGGCGAGCCGGGGGACGGCGGCCCGGCCGCCGCTCTCCGGCTCCAGCCAGATCGCACACCAGTCGGCGAGCCTGGGAACCAGTAACTGGCCGGCGAGCGCGGCGACGATGTCCTCGTCGAGCTGCCCGGCCAGCAGGTCGGAGGCCTCCGCGAGGAACGAGAGCGCGCCGCGACCGGCCCAGTCCGCGTCGTCCCGCAGGGCGCGCCGTGCGGTGGGGGCGAGGAGTTCGGCGGCGCGCAGGCCCTGCTGGAAGCCGGGTTCCGTGCGGGCGTCCGTGAAGGGGTTCCAGTCGTCGACGGGGAGCCTGGCCCAGACGGTCTTGAGGCCGGTGCGGTAGGTGATGCCCCAGCGTTCGGAGAGGGTGGCGACCAGTTCCAGTCCGCGCCCGTACTCGGCGGGCTCCCCCGGTCCGCCCGCGCCCTCGGGCCCGGCGTCCTTCTCGCTGCCGTCGCTGCGCACGGCGCGGGCCGGGTGGTGGTCGGAGACCTCCAGCACCAGTGCGGAGGCCTCGTCCTCGGTCGCCTCCTCCAGCCTGAAGAGCAGTTCGACGTTGGTTCCGGCGTGCACGACAGCGTTGGTGACCAGTTCGCTGACGATCACCGCCGCGTCGTCGGACAGCCGGTCGCTGAACCCCACCGCTGCGGGCAGTCCGAGCCCGCTCCACTCGGCGAGCGCCGCCGCGACGAACCGCCGGGCCGCGGCGGGCGCGAGCAGGTTCCCGGGCAGACTCGTACGGGCGACCGGCTGGGTGCCCGTGGACGCGGCACTGGTTCCGGGACGTTGCACGATGTCCCGCTGCAAGGGAATGGACCCCACCGGGCGGCTCCTGACCTGTTCTCGCTCTGCCTGTTCTCGCACTTGCGCCGCTGACGACAAGGGACAGAGTGACAGATCGGCCAACCCCATACGCGCCGAGTTACCGAAGTGAGCGGAGAAGCGAGCGCCGGAGCGCACGCCGGAGCGGGCGCGGTAGCGATGTCCGTGCCCCCGCGCCGGAGCGCGGGGGCCGACCGGCCTGAACCCGGTGCCGGGACGGCCGGAACCCGTCGTCGGGCAGGTGGGAACCCGTCAGGGGCCGGTGTGGAGGCAGGTGTGGGGGCCGCTCTCAGGCCTCGCGGGAGCCCGCGTACATGTCCTCGATCAGGTTCTTGTAGGCGCGCTCGACGACCGGCCGCTTCAGCTTGAGGCTGGGCGTCACTTCACCGTGCTCGATGTCCAGGTCGCGCGGCAGCAGCCGGAACTTCTTGATGGTCTGCCAGCGCTGGAGCCCCTCGTTGAGGCGCTTCACATAGCCGTCGATGAGCTCGACGGTCTGCGGGGCGGCCACGACGTCCGCGTACGACTTTCCCTCCATGCCGTTCTCGGCGGCCCAGCCGAGGATGGTCGGCTCGTCGAGGGCGATCAGCGCGGTGCAGAAGTTACGGTCCGCGCCGTGCACCAGGATGTTGGAGACGAACGGACACACCGCCTTGAACTGGCCCTCGACCTCGGCCGGTGCGATGTACTTGCCGCCCGACGTCTTGATCAGGTCCTTCTTGCGGTCGGTGATCCGCAGGTAGCCGTCGACGGACAACTCGCCGATGTCGCCGGTGTGGAACCAGCCGTCGGCCTCCAGCACCTCGGCGGTCTTGTCCGGCAGTCCCTGGTAGCCCTGCATCAGACCGGGGCCGCGCAGCATGATCTCGCCGTCGTCCGCGATCCGGACCTCCGTGCCGGGGAGCGGCTTGCCGACCGTGCCGGTGCGGTAGGACTCACCCGGGTTGACGAAGGAGGCGGCGCTGGTCTCGGTGAGGCCGTAGCCCTCCAGGATGTGGATGCCGGCGCCCGCGAAGAAGAAGCCGATGTCGGGCGCGAGGGCCGCTGAACCGGAGACGCAGGCGCGCAGCCGGCCGCCGAAGGCCTCGCGGATCTTGGCGAAGACGAGAGCGTCGGCGACCTTGTGCTTGGCACCGAGCGCGAAGGGCACGGAGGCGGTGCCGGTGCGGCGGAAGTTGTCCTGGGAGACCTTGGCGTACTCGCGGGCGACCTCGGCCGCCCACTGGAAGATCTTGTACTTGGCCGCCCCGCCGGCGCGGGCCTTGGCCGCGACGCCGTTGTAGACCTTCTCGAAGATGCGGGGGACCGCGGCCATGTACGTCGGCTGGACGACCGGCAGGTTCTCGATGATCTTGTCGACCCGGCCGTCGACGGCGGTGACGTGTCCCACCTCGATCTGGCCGGAGGTGAGGACCTTGCCGAAGACGTGCGCGAGCGGCAGCCAGAGGTACTGGACGTCGTCCTTGGTGATCAGCCCGGTGGAGACGGTGGCCTTGGCCATGTACGACCAGTTGTCGTGCGGCAGCCGCACCCCCTTGGGGCGGCCGGTGGTGCCGGAGGTGTAGATGAGGGTCGCGAGCTGCTGGGCGGTGATCGCGTCGACCCGCTCGGTGATCGCGGCCGGATTCTTCGCCAGGTGCTCGGTGCCCCGGGCCTCCAGCTCGGCCAGCGTGAGCACCCAGCCCTCGGGGTCGCCCTCGGCGGGTCCGGCGCCCTCGGCGTCGATGACGACGACATGGGCGAGGTCCGGCAGCTCGGCGCGGCGCTCACGGGCCTTGGCCAGCTGCACGGCGTCCTCGGCGATCAGCACCCGGCTCTGGGAGTCGGAGAGGATGAACGCCGACTCCTCGGCGTTGGTGGAGGGGTAGATCGTGGTGGTCGCGGCGCCCGCGCACATCACGCCGAGGTCGACGAGGATCCACTCGACCCGGGTACTGGCGGCGAGCGCGACGCGCTCCTCCGGCAGCACTCCGAGCGAGATCAGCCCGGCCCCGATGGCGTACACGCGCTCGGCGGCCTGCGCCCAGCTGAGTGACTTCCACTCGTCGGCGCCCCGGCCGTCGGCCGCGGGGACGGGGTAGCGGTAAGCCTCCCCGTCCGGAGTGGCGGCCACCCGGTCGATGAAGAGGGTCGCCACGGACGGCGGACGGTTCTCGATCATGGTCTGTGCGTCGCTCACGACATCCTCCGGGCCTACGGCAGTGCTTCACGACCGGCTGCTGGTTCGCGGTTCGCTCTCCCCGTGCGGGTTCGCTCTCCGCTTGTGTCTGGTGCTTGATCCTGCTTGTTTAACTCACGAGTAACTACGAAGTCGTGATCAGGGTAGAGCGCCCGCGTCCGCCGCGTAAGGGGCAATCGAACCCCGCTTCATAACGAACGGACCCCCGCGCCGCAGCGTTCTGCGATGCGGGGGCCCATGGGTCTACCGATCAGTAGGGTCGGCGGGCGCGCGGAAGGGTCACTTCTTGGCCTTGCTTTCCCCGGCGGACTCGTCGGTCGACAGTACGGAGATGAACGCGTCCTGCGGCACCTCCACGTTGCCGACCATCTTCATCCGCTTCTTGCCTTCCTTCTGCTTCTCCAGCAGCTTCCGCTTACGGGAGATGTCACCGCCGTAGCACTTGGCGAGGACGTCCTTGCGGATGGCGCGGACCGTCTCACGCGCGATGACCCGGGAGCCGATCGCCGCCTGGATCGGCACCTCGAAGTTCTGCCGCGGAATGAGCTTCTGCAGCTTGGCGACGAGCCGTACGCCGTACGCGTACGCCTTGTCCTTGTGCGTCACGGCGGAGAACGCGTCGACCTTGTCGCCGTGCAGCAGGATGTCGACCTTGACGAGCTCGGCGGACTGCTCGCCGGTGGGCTCGTAGTCGAGCGAGGCGTAGCCGCGGGTCTTGGACTTCAGCTGGTCGAAGAAGTCGAAGACGATCTCCGCGAGCGGCAGGGTGTAGCGGATCTCGACCCGGTCCTCGGAGAGGTAGTCCATGCCGAGGAGGCTGCCGCGGCGCTGCTGGCACAGCTCCATGATCGCGCCGATGAACTCGCTGGGCGCCAGGACCGTGGCCCGGACGACCGGCTCGTGCACCTTGTCGATCTTGCCCTCGGGAAATTCACTCGGGTTGGTGACGGTGTGCTCGGTGCCGTCCTCCATCTCGACCCGGTAGACCACGTTGGGCGCGGTGGCGATGAGGTCGAGGCCGAACTCCCGCTCCAGCCGCTCGCGGACCACGTCGAGGTGGAGCAGGCCGAGGAAGCCGACACGGAAGCCGAAGCCGAGCGCCGCGGAGGTCTCCGGCTCGTACACCAGGGCGGCGTCGTTGAGCTGGAGCTTGTCCAGGGCCTCACGCAGGTCCGGGTAGTCCGACCCGTCCAGCGGGTAGAGACCCGAGAACACCATCGGCTTGGGGTCCTTGTAGCCGCCCAGCGCCTCGGTCGCGCCCTTGTTCAGGGAGGTGATGGTGTCACCGACCTTGGACTGCCGGACGTCCTTCACACCCGTGATGATGTAGCCGACCTCACCCACGCCGATGCCGTCGGACGGCGTCATCTCCGGGGAGGAGACGCCGATCTCCAGCAGCTCGTGGGTGGCGCCGGTCGACATCATCCGGATCCGCTCGCGCTTGTTCAGCGAACCGTCGACGACACGGACGTACGTCACGACACCGCGGTACGAGTCGTAGACCGAGTCGAAGATCATCGCGCGGGCCGGGGCGTCGGCCTTGCCGATCGGCGCCGGGACGTCCCTGACCACCCGGTCCAGCAGCGCGTCCACTCCGACACCGGTCTTGGCGGAGACCTTGAGCACGTCCTCGGGCTGGCAGCCGATGAGGTTGGCAAGCTCCTCGGAGAACTTCTCGGGCTGGGCGGCCGGCAGGTCGATCTTGTTGAGCACCGGAACGATGGTGAGGTCGTTCTCCATCGCCAGGTAGAGGTTGGCGAGGGTCTGGGCCTCGATGCCCTGCGCGGCGTCGACCAGCAGGACCGTGCCCTCGCAGGCCGCGAGCGAGCGCGAGACCTCATAGGTGAAGTCGACGTGCCCCGGGGTGTCGATCATGTTGAGGACGTGGGTGCTGCCCTGGCCCTCGCCGGCGGTGGGCGCCCAGGGCAGCCGTACCGCCTGGGACTTGATGGTGATGCCACGCTCGCGCTCGATGTCCATCCGGTCGAGGTACTGAGCGCGCATCTGCCGCTGGTCGACCACACCGGTCAGCTGGAGCATCCGGTCGGCAAGGGTCGACTTGCCGTGGTCGATGTGCGCGATGATGCAGAAATTGCGGATCAGCGCCGGGTCGGTACGGCTCGGCTCGGGCACGTGGAGAGGAGTCGCGGGCACGCAGGGTCCTGATTCTTGAGACGCCGAACGCCGTGTCTCGGGTCGATGTCGGGTCGGGTCGGATCTGTACTCGGATCTGCACTCGGATCTGTACGTAGCTCCCATCGTCCCACGCCTGCGGAGCGGAGACCGGTTTGGGCCGGTCGGAGCGCGGCTGCTACCGTGGACAGCTGTGCCTCGTGGCTTTCCGGCCACAGGGCGCACATCGAAGATCCAACGAACCTGAAAAGGCTCTTTCGTGGCGAACATCAAGTCCCAGATCAAGCGGAACAAGACCAACGAGAAGGCGCGCCTGCGCAACAAGGCCGTCAAGTCGTCGCTCAAGACCGCAGTCCGCAAGGCCCGCGAGGCCGTCGTCGCGGGTGACGTCGAGAAGGCCACTGTGGCCGTCCGCGACGCCTCCCGTGCGCTCGACAAGGCTGTCTCGAAGGGTGTCATCCACAAGAACGCCGCCGCCAACAAGAAGTCGGCGCTGGCCACCAAGGTTGCCACCCTCCAGGGCTGAGCATTCTGATGTGATCGCCGGAACGGGACCAAGCGGGCCCTCTCTCCCGCTCCCGACCGGCACCCCGCGCCGCACACCGAACCTGCGTTCGCCACGCGGGTGCGGCGCACCAAGCACAGAACGAAGGCCCCTGTCATCCCCCTCCCCAGGGCGACGACAGGGGCCTTCGTCATGCGGTGGTCACGCGCGGGCATCACGCGGGCATCGTGCGGGCGCCGTGCGGGCGCCGTGCGGACAGGATCAAGGCCGTCCGGCGATTGGGGGCGAGGCCTGCGCGAGGCCTGCGCCGGACGAGCCCGGGCCCATCGCCGCCGTCCCCGCCCGACAGCTACCGCCCCGCCCGTGCGGCCCGTGCCACCGCCACCACGGCCTTCTCCAGCGCGTACGCCGGATCGTCCCCGCCCCCCTTGACCCCCGCGTCCGCCTCCGCGACCGCTCGCAGCGCCACCGCGACCCCGTCCGGTGTCCACCCGCGCATCTGCTGACGCACCCGGTCGATCTTCCACGGCGGCATGCCGAGCTCACGGGCGAGATCCGCCGGCCGGCCCCCGCGCGCCGACGACAGCTTGCCGATCGCCCGCACGCCCTGCGCGAGCGCGCTGGTGATCAGGACGGCCGCCACTCCGGTCGACAGCGACCAGCGCAGGGCCTCCAGCGCCTCCGCCGCCCGGCCCTCGACCGCCCGGTCGGCGACCGTGAAGCTCGACGCCTCGGCGCGCCCCGTGTAGTAGCGCGCGACGACGGCCTCGTCGATCGTGCCCTCGACGTCCGCGACGAGCTGTGAGACCGCACTCGCCAGCTCCCGCAGATCGCTGCCGATGGAATCGACCAGCGACTGGCACGCCTCGGGAGTGGCCGAGCGCCCCAGCACCCGGAACTCACCCCGCACGAAGGAGAGCCGCTCCGCCGGCTTGGTGGTCTTCGGGCAGGCGACCTCCCGCGCCCCCGCCTTGCGCGCGGCCTCCAGCAGCGCCTTGCCCTTGGCGCCGCCCGCGTGCAGGAGTACGAGCGTGATCTCCTCGACCGGGTCGTCCAGGTACTTCTTGACGTCCTTGACCGTGTCGGCGGAGAGGTCCTGTGCGCCGCGCACGATCACCACCTTGCGCTCGGCGAAGAGCGACGGGCTCGTCAGCTCGGCGAGCGTGCCCGGCTGGAGCTGGTCGGAGGTGAGGTCACGGACGTCCGTATCGGCGTCGGAGACGCGGGCCGCGGCCACCACCTGCTGCACGGCGCGGTCCAGGAGCAGGTCCTCCTGGCCCACGGCGAGCGTGAGCGGGGCGAGCGGGTCGTCGGTGGAATTCCTTCTGGTGGCCATCGCCGTCCAGCATCCCACGGGCCACTGACAGCCCGGCCGGCCACTGCACCGCTGCCCGTGCCGGAGAATGGGCGGGTGAGCGATGTGAGACATGTACTGGTGCTGCCCGACCGCGATACGGCGCAGGAGGTGGCGGACGAGTTGTCCGACCGGTTCGGGGTCGCCGAGGAGCCGCAGCTCGTGCGCGACGCCCTGGCCGGCGAGGACGATGCCGAGGACGCCCAGTGGCTGGTGGTCGTGGAAGACCCGGACCGGCGGCTGGACGCCGCGGCCCTCGACGGGTTCGCCGCTGAGTACGAGGGGTGGCTGGAGACCCCCTAGGGGTGTCGAAGAGGCGCTTCAACGCATGTGGTCCGCTCCCAGTGACTACGCGAGCGGCTTGACCTCAAGTGCACTTGATGCTTGAGCGTCAACGTCCATGACACGCTTTCTGGATCTCGTTCACCCTGCCGCTGGAACAGCTTTGATGAGTGAGTGGCTCACTGGCACCACCGAGCGGTCCCGCTCGGCCGCTGACGCTTTGACGGACGAGTGGGCGGCGGCCAAGACGCCCTCCGGGCGCCTGGCTCAGCACATCTTCCTGTCCACCGATGGCACCGGTCTGCTCTTCTACGCGCAGTGGACCAGCGACGAGGACCACCTGACATGGGCTCGCGCCCACCGCGCCAGGGCCGTCAGTCACATCGACGCGCTCGTGCCCGGCATCGAGCGCCCCGGACTGACCCGAACACGCCTCACCCGCAGCGTCGTTCATGACGCGGAGCGACCGGCCGGTGTCTTCGTGGTCAGCACGGTGGCGGTGGACGAGGTGAACGTCACCGTCGCGCCGGCGTCGGGGCTGCTCGCGGCGCATGTCCACCTGACCTCAGACGGTGAGCGAGCGACGATCGTCGCGGAATGGACCGACGCGGCCTCCCATGAAGCCGTCATCACCGGTGACGTCAGCGACAAGCGGTACACGCTGTACCGTGCCTTCGCCGATGACCGCCGCTAGGTGTACTGACCCGTGAGGTTAGGGACGCGGCTGGGGAAGTGCCAGACGCCGCCACGCAGACGGGACTTTCGAAACCGCCCTGGTGTCCTGCGCCCGGAATCCTGGCGCGGGACACCAGAACACAACGACTTCGAGGCATCGGGCATGAGGCATGTGGCGTCAGGCATGGGCCATGGGGCTTCGGGGTGGGCTCAGCCCTTCGGGACGATCTGGATGTCCATGTCGATGGAGATGCTGGGGCCGACAACGGCGATCCCACGGGCCAGCATGGTCTGCCAGGTGAGGGTGAAGTCCTCTCGGTGCAGTTCGGTGGTGGCCCGGCAGGCGGCCCGTGTCTCACCCTCCAGTCCGCTGCCGAGGCCGAGGTAATGGGTGTCCAGCGTGACCGTACGGCTCACGCCGTGCAGGGTGAGGGCGCCGCTCACCCCCCAACGGGTACCGCCTCGGTGGACGAACCGGTCGCTGTAGAACTCCAGCGTCGGATAGCGGCCCACGTCGAGGAAGTCACCGGAGCGCAGGTGGTCGTCCCGCATCTGGACGTTCGTGTCGATCGACGCGGCGTCGATGATCACGTGCATGGCCGAGTTCTCCATGCGGTCGGCGATCCGGACCGCGCCAGCGAAGGTGTTGAACCGGCCATGGATACGGGCCATCCCGATGTGCCGGGCCGTGAAGCCGATCTGAGAGTGCATCGGCTCAATCTCCCACTCGCCCGGGTCTGGCAACTGCGGGGGCACGGACGCCTGAAGAGTCACATGGCCCGGACCCGACCGCTCGCCCTCGGCCACCGATACCGAACCGTGGAACGGAGTGAAACCCTCGGCCGTGACAGCCAACCGGTACTCCCCCGCCGGAACCGTGGCGAGGACGTTGCCGTACGGGTCCGTCTCACCGGCGACGATCTTGCGCCCTGAGGAGTCCGTGACCCCGAACTCGGCCCGTCGCACGGCCTCACCGACCGGGTCGAGCACCCGGCAGCTGAGGACTCCGGCCGAGTCAGGCAGCGCGAGTCCGGCGACGGCGCTGCCGTGCGCGGCACCTGTCGCTCCCTTGTTTCCGAACCAGCGGCCGAACATCTTCACGTACTCCCCGGGGGCGCATTCACCTTGGGGCCGGATGGCTGGACTTCGTTGTCGGAGCAGCGGCCCGCCGACGATCATGCATTCGATCACCCTTGTGGCGTTCGAGGCAAACAGAGCATCTCGCCGTCGCTTGGGCGGAGGTGTTACCGAAGGTCCGAATTGACCGCCCCCTCCGCGCGCGTCACCCGTCCGACGTGGAAGTGCCGCTCCCACGGACCGTGGGCAGCCGGTCGAGGCGCAGCCCGAAATGCTCGCGGTAGGCGGCGAGCACCTCGTCGTCGCTCCCCAGCGGGGTCTCGTGGCGCTCGGCACCGACCGTCGTGATGAGCTTTCGGCCGCTGAGCGTGATCCGGCCCGTGGTGGTGAAGCGGGAGCAGACCGGGGAGCGGGTGAAGCCGGAGTCGGGTGAGGTGCGGTGGTACCAGGCGCCGGCCCGGAAGTCCGCCAGCGCCCGGGGCCGCAGGTCCAGCAGGAGCTGCGGCGCTCCGTCACGCAGCACCTCGACGTCCCCGTAGTGCTCAGCGCCCAGCGTGGTGGCCTGCCTGATCCGGAAGGTGCCGCGCGGGTCCTCCTGGTCGCTGCGGTCGTCGAGTGCGAGCGGCTGCTGGGCGTGGTCACCGAAGCCGACGTCCGCGAGCCACGGGCCGGTGCCGTCGTCCGTCTCCACCCGGAGCGCCAGATGGTCGTAGGGGATGCCGAGCTTCCCGTCCCCGCCGTGGACCCGGGCCTGGAGCAGCGTGACGTCGAAGCCCAGCTCCCGCAGCAACGCGGCGAAGGCGCCGTTGAGTTCGTAGCAGAACCCACCGCGGCGGCGGACCACGATCTTGTCGAGGAGCGTCCCTTCCTCCAGCACGATGTCCTCGCCGAGATGGATCGAGAGGTTCTCGAAGGGCACGGCGGTGAGGTGGCGCAGTTGCAGCTCACGGAGTGCCGCCGCGTCGGGGCGGCCGGGCCTGGTGGCGCCGATGCGTGCCAGGTAGGAGTCGACGGTGTGCGGCAGGTGCGGGTCCATCCCAGCAGTCTGTCCCGGGGCGCGGCGCCCCGCCATGAGCCGGTGGTCCTAGGACCGGTGGCCGAGGCGCGGCGCCGGGCGCACTGGCTAGCGTGCCGGACATGACGAAGCACGAGCCGGCCCGCAGCCGGCAGCAGCGCAAGCAGGATGTGCTCGACCGCCTGGAGAAGGACGAGGACGCGTGGGTGTCCACCGCCTCGCCGGACGGCGTACC
Source organism: Streptomyces sp. NPDC048462 (assembly GCF_043200175.1). NCBI lineage: Bacteria > Bacillati > Actinomycetota > Actinomycetes > Kitasatosporales > Streptomycetaceae > Streptomyces > Streptomyces sp. NPDC048462. The sequence goes on along the minus strand of NZ_JBICXG010000007.1, from coordinate 177,046 downwards.
GACCCTGGTGCCGCTGTGGTTCGTTTGGGACCGGGGGACGCTGCTGATGGCCACCCGGCGCACCAACCCCACCGCGGTCAACGTGACACCGGCGGGGCAGGCCCGGATCGCGCTGGGCCACACCCGCGACGTGGTCCTGATCGAGGCGACGGCCGAGGTGATCGAAGGGGTGGACCTCGCCGCGGAGTCGGGCGACGCGTTCGCCGCCAGGTTCGACTGGGACCTGCGCAACAGCCCCGCCTGGGTGTACCTGCGCTTCACCCCGACGGCGGTCAGGGCGTGGCGCGAGGCCAACGAGCAGAGCGGCCGTGACCTGATGGCCGACGGGCAGTGGCTGGACTGAGCGCGGCACGGTGTACCTGCTTCCGTTGCGGGACGGCGGGGCCGGGTGCGGCACGGTGTACCTGCTTCCGTTGGGGGACGGCGGGGCCGGGTGCGCCGCGAGCCGGCGCCCCTCTGACGGTCGCTGAGCTGTGTGCCGGGTCATGAGCGGCCCACCGCCCGGAGTCCCCGCCCGGCGCCCGTCACCGCGATCGCACCGTCACTGTCGGTACGGAGCACCACCGCTCCCCCGGCCCTGAGCGCCTCGACCGTGCCGGCGGCCGGATGACCGTACGGGTTGTCCCGGCCCACGCTGACCAGGGCGAACCTGGGATGCACGGCCCGCAGCAGGGCTGCGTCCTGATACGCCGAGCCGTGATGGGCGACCTTGAGCACATCCACCTGAGGGAGGGCCGGGTAGCTGCGCAGCAGGCTTTGCTGGGCCGGGGGTTCGAGATCGCCGGGGAGCAGCAGGGTGAGTCCGCCGGTCCGCACGAACAGGGTGACGCTGGCATCATTGGGCCCCTGCGGCAGGGGCCCGGCCGCCCGGCCCGCCGGCGCACCGCCCACCGGCCACAACACCTGCCAGTCCAGCGTGCCGATCCGGCGTCGCTCTCCGGGGACGGCCCGCACCACGGGCACTCGGGCCGCGGCTGCGGTTCTCGTGACGAACGCGGCCTGTTCGGGCGGCTCGTCCAGGCTCGTCGTCTGGATCGCGCCCACCGCCCTGCCCCGCAGCACACCGGGCAGACCTCGCACGTGGTCGGCGTGAAAATGGGACAGCAGCAACAACGGGACTCGGGTGATCCCCAGGTCCCGCAGGCACCGGTCGGCGAGCCGGGGATCCGGACCGGCGTCGACGACGACGCCCGATCCGGGCCCCGCCGCGAGCACCAGGGCATCGCCCTGGCCCACGTCGCACATCGCGAACGCCCAGCCGGGCGGCGGCCATCCGGTGAGCACCCGGGTCAGCGGTACCGGGCGCACCACCGCGAGCACCAGGAGCAGCGCCGCGGCGCAGCACACCCAGGGGCGGCGTCCGATCCGGCGGGCGAACAGCACCAGCAGCCCGGTCAGTGCGGCCAGCAGCAGCGCGCCCGTCCGCCCGTCGGGCCAGCCGATCTCCGCACCGGGCAGCGCCGCCCCGGTCCGGGCCACCGAGGCGATCCACCCGGCCGGCCACCCCGCGACCCGGGCGAGCAGTTCGGCCACCGGCATGGCCACCGGGGCCGCGGCCAGCGCCGCGAACCCGAGCACCGTGGCCGGCGCCACCGCGAACTCGGCCAGCAGGTTGCACGGGATCGCCACCAGGCTCACCCGGGAGGCGAGCAGCACCACGACGGGCGAGCACACCGCCTGCGCCGCCGCCGCGGCGGCCAGTGCCTCGGCCAACCGGGGCGGTACGCGGCGCCGTTGCAGCGCGTCGCTCCACCGCGGGGCGATGGTCAGGAGCGCTCCGGTGGCCAGTACCGACAGGACGAATCCGTAACTGCGCCCCAGCCAGGGGTCGTAGAGCACCAGCAGCAGAACGGCGGCGGCCAGCGCGGGGATCAGTGTTCTGCGCCGCCCGGTGCCGATGGCGAGCAGTGTGATCAGGCCGCAGGCAGCGGCCCGCAGCACACTGGGTTCGGGCCGGCAGACCAGGACGAACGCGAGTGTGAGCCCGCCGCCGAGCAGGGCGGTCATCCGCAACGAGATCCCCAGCCCGGGTGCCAGTCCTCGGCGTTCGGCCCGCAGAGCGCTGCCCGGCGGGCCGATGAGCAGGAAGAGCAGGATCGCCAGGTTGGCGCCGGAGACCGCCATCAGATGAGTGAGGTCGGTCGCCCGGAACGCCTCGTGCAGTTCCGCCGTGACCCGGGTGGTGTCACCGACGACCAGTCCGGGCAGGAGCGCCCGCGCATCGGGGCCGAGCCCCTCGGTCGCGGTGCGCAGCCCCGCGCGCAGCCCGCCCGCCGTGCGCTGGACGAGCGTGGGCGGGCCGGTGATGCGGGGCGGGCTCTTGCCGGTGGGGCGGAGGACCGCGGCGGCCCGCTCCCCGTCGTGCAGCGGTGGCGCCAGCCGGCCGCTGATCCGTAACCGGGTGGAGGGGAGCAGCCGCTGCCACTGCTCCGCCGCACCGCCGGGTGTGACGATGACCAGGACCGGCGTGCGCAGCCGGGCGGCCGAGCCACCGGGCCCTGTCAGCAACCGGGTGATCTCGGCATTCAGTAGCAGGGCGGCGGGAGTGCTGTGGTCGCCGCGTACCCGGGGGAAGGTCTGCCGGGCATCGGAGGTGAGCGTGACCTCCGCCTCGACCCTGGCGAACTGCCGGGCCAGCCCGGGTACCGGACCCTGCCGGGTGTCGGCGCTGTGCAGCCCGGCCGACGCCGCTCCGGCGGCCGCGCAGAGCAGCACCGCCGCAGCGGCCGTCGCGTGCGGACGCCACCGCCCGTCGCCCGACGTGTGCCCGCGCCGTCGAAGGAAGCCCAGGGAACGGACGGGCGGAGACCACCCCGGCACAGGCGGGACTCCAGAAACGAGCCGTGGTCCGCCTGGCACGAGCCGTGGTCCACCTGGCACGGTCCGTGGTCCTCCGGGAACGGGTTGTGGTCCTCCAGGCGCAAGCCGTCGTCCTCCAGGCACGGCCAGCAGCACCATGGCCGCCCCGAGGCAGAGGACCGCCCCCACCGCCACCCACCGGCCCGGCGCTCCCACCGTCAACGCGGCCGCCGCCCAGGCCGCGAGGGCCGGGGGAACCAGTCGCAGATCGGGCGGTCCCTCCTGCCGGGGATCGGCGGCCCCGAGCCGCCGCCCCGACGCCGTGTGGACGTCCCCGGCGCTCACGGTCGCACCAGGGGCTGGAGGTCGGCGAACCGGCGGTCGCCGATCCCCGTGACCTCACGGAGTTCGTCGACGGACCGGAAGCCACCGTGCTGGGTGCGGTAGTCGACGATGTGCTGGGCGAGGACGGGGCCCACTCCGGGCAGGGTTTCGAGCTGATCGGCGGTCGCGCTACTGAGGCTCACCGGTCCGGTGGCGGCGCCCGTGGCTGTCGGACCCGGGCCGGCTCCACCCGTACCGCCTGCGGCGACCGTGCCGGGCGGGACGCCCACCAGGATCTGTTCACCGTCCACGAGCACCCGGGCCCGGTTGAGGCCGCCGAGATCCACGCCGGGCCGGACCCCGCCCGCCGCCTGCAGCGCGTCGGTGACCCGGGAACCCGACGGCAGCCGGTGGATCCCGGGCCGCCGTACCTTCCCGCTCACGTCCACCACGATCCGCCCACCGACGCCTCCGACGCCTGCGACGCCTGCGACGGCGGGCGGCGGCCCCGGGGACGGCTCGGGTGTACCGGAACTGCCGGCGGCCGGGGCAGCGTCGCCCTGCGGCACCGGCGCGTGCCCGGCCGCGCTGACGGGATCCGGGGCGCGGACGCCCTCGGGGCGCGCGGACCAGAAGTGCATCCCGGCGAAGACCGCAGCCGCCACCAGGACAACGGCGAGTGCGGCGAGGGCCCTTGGCTCCAGACCGCATCTGAGCTGCACCCACATCGGCAGCCGCTCCCGCAGCGCGGGGCCCGTCCGCGCCCACCACCCCTCGGGTGCCCTACTCGGCGCGGGCTCGACCGGTGAGTCCGAGGCGGCAGTCTCCACCACGTTGTCGGCCCGGGACGGAGTCGTGGCCGGAGCCGGAGCCGGAGCTGAACCCGGGGCCATGCCCACCGCGTGCCGGGCCACCGCGTGCCGGGGACCCGACGGCCCGTACCCGCCGGCCATGAGCGCGTCCGCGCGGGAGCGTGAGGCCGCAGCGGCGGCGGACCGGTCAGGCGCGTGTCGCCGCCGGCCCGGCCCGGAACCCGCACCGCTCCGGGCGGCACGCCCGTCCGAGGCGGGAACGCGACCGGGCCCGCTGCCGGGTCCGCTGATTGCACGATGTGATCGGGAAGCCATGCCTCATGACGCTAGGCACTTCCGCCGGAACCCGCTGAGGGCACCCAATTCTGGTGGAAAACCTGCCCGTTGTGGATAACTCCACCACTCCGGACGGTGACTCCGATGCGATGCAACCCGTGCCTGAAACCAGTGCAGCGAACCCCGTGCGTGAAACCGGTGCGGTGACATCCTCCGCGAGGCCGGCCCGGTTACCAGCGCGGTGAGATCACTGCTCCCAGCAGTCCGGGCCCGGTGTGCGCGCCGATCACCGCGCCCACCTCGCTGACATGCAGATCCACCAGTCCCGGAACCCGCTCGGCCAGCCGCTCGGCCAGCCGCTCGGCTCGTTCCGGGGCCGCCAGGTGGTGCACCGCGATGTCCACCCGCCCGCTGCCCGCCCGCTCGGCGACGATCTCCTCGAGCCGGGCGATGGCCTTCGAGGCCGTCCGGACCTTCTCCAGCAGTTCGATGCGGCCGCCGTCCAGCTGGAGCAACGGTTTCACGGCCAGGGCCGAGCCCAGCAGTGCCTGCGCGGCACCGATCCTGCCGCCGCGGCGCAGATAGTCCAGAGTGTCGACGTAGAAGTACGCGGACGTGGCCTCCGCGCGCTTCTCGGCCGCCGCCACCGCATCGTCCAGGCTTCCGCCCGCATCCGCGGATTCCGCCGCTGCCAGGGCACAGAAGCCGAGGGCCATGGCGACCATCCCGGTGTCCACCACCCGCACCGGAACGGGCGCGTCCTTCGCCGCGAGCACGGCGGCGTCGTACGTGCCGGAGAACTCCCCGGACAGGTGCAGCGAGACGATGCCGGTCGCCCCGGCGTCGGCGGCCGCACGGTAGGTGGCGGCGAACACCTCGGGGCTGGGCCGGGAAGTCGTCACGGGGCGGCGCTTCTGGAGCGCAAGCGCGAGGGAGCGGGCCGAGATCTCGGTGCCCTCCTCCAACGCCTGGTCACCGAGGACGACGGTCAGCGGCACCGCGGTGATGCCATGCCGTTCCATCGCCTCGGGCGGCAGGTAGGCCGTTGAATCGGTGACGATCGCGACATGGCGGGACATGAGCGGGAGGTTACCTTCCGGGGCGGTGGCTCGGCAGTCCGACCCCGACCGATTGATCAGTTCCGGTCGCTTCGAGCCGCATCCTGCCATGCCCGGTCCTGTTCGACGCATCGGTCATGCCGTGACCCGCCCCGGCACCGCACATGCGTGCCGACGCCGGGGAGACTCGGCTTCAGTTCGTGGTCTCGGGCCGTGCCGTCTTCTGCCACGGGTATTCGGTCCGCTGCCTCGGATCCGCAGCGGTGATGGCCTCCGCGATCCCGGCGTCCCCCGGCCCGGTTCCCTGCGCCTGTCCCGGACCCGGCCACTGCCCCTGCCGCCGGGCGGCTCCGGGCCCGCCGGGGGCTCCCGGCACTCCCGCCTGCTCCTGGTGCCCCGGCACGGGCTCCTCCGTCGTCCAGTGCCGCAGCGCACCGGCCTCCACGTCGATCTGCTCGTTCAGCGTCGCGAGATCATCGTCGGCGAACTGACGGGCCCGGTCACGCGCGGCCCAGCGCAGCGACTCGGCGGAGCCGGTGATCTGCCCGGTGCGCTTCTTCAGTCCAGGCAGCAACGAGGCCACCGTCGTCTTGTCGGGCTCCCGCTCCAGCCTCTTCAGCTCGTCGTCCAGCTCACGGCCGTGCACGCTCAGCCGCTGGAAGAGGCCCAGCGACTCGGACAGCGAGGCGTCCTCGGTCACGCCCGTCTGCAGCGCCTCCTGCGTGGCCCGCATCGAGGTGCGCAGCGAGAGGCGCAGCTGTGCCAGCTCCCCGACGACGCCCATCTGTCCGTAGCTCTTGGCCCGGAGCGTGGTGTCCTCCACGGCTCGCCGCGCCTGCGTGATCGTACGGTCCACCCCGCGACTGGCCGCGCGGATGACCTTGACACTCACATAGATGCCCAGGGCCACGAACGCGACGACGAGCAGCCCCAGGATCAGGATCACGGCTTCCATGAGCGCCCCTCGGATGGTGTGACGGCTGCCGACACGTGTTTACCGGCCCTTCCACCGTAAACGGAACGGGCAGGCCGCGGGTTCCATCGGAACCCCCAACCTGCCCGTAGGGGAAAGCCCTCACACCCTCGCCGAGACGTCCGCGGGCCCTAGGCCGGAACGATGTTCACCAGCTTCGGCGCCCGGACGATCACCTTCCGGATGCCTGCCCCGCCCAGCGCGGCGACGACGGCCGGGTCGGCCAGGGCCAGGGTCTCCAGCTCCGCGTCCGTGATCGACGGGGAGATCTCCAGGCGCGCCCTGACCTTGCCCTTGATCTGCACCACGCAGGTCACGGTCTCGTCAATGACGTACGCCGGGTCGGCCACCGGGAAGTCCTGGTGCACGACCGAGTCGGTGTGGCCCAGCCGGCGCCACAGCTCCTCGGCGATGTGCGGCGCCAGCGGCGCCACCAGCAGCACCAGCGGCTCCGCGACGGAGCGCGGCAGCGGGCCGCCCGCCTTGGTCAGGTGGTTGTTCAGCTCGGTGACCTTGGCGATGGCCGTGTTGAAGCGCATTCCGGCCATGTCGCCGCCGACGCCGTCGATCGCCTTGTGCAGGGCGCGCAGCGTGTCCTCGCCGGGTTCGGCGTCGACGACGGTGACCTCGCCGCTCTCCTCGTCCACGATGTTGCGCCACAGCCGCTGCAGCAGCCGGTACTGGCCGACGACCGCGCGGGTGTCCCAGGGGCGCGACACGTCCAGGGGGCCCATCGCCATCTCGTACAGGCGCAGGGTGTCCGCGCCGTACTCGCCGCAGATCTCGTCGGGCGTCACGGCGTTCTTCAGGGACTTGCCCATCTTGCCCAGGACGCGGGAGACCTTCTCGCCCTCGTAGTAGTACGCCCCGTCGCGCTCCTCGACCTCGGCCGCCGGGACCGCGATGCCGCGGCTGTCCCGGTAGACGAAGGCCTGGATCATGCCCTGGTTGTACAGCTTGTGGAACGGCTCGGCCGACGAGATGTGCCCCAGGTCGTGCAGCACCTTGGACCAGAAGCGGGCGTACAGCAGGTGCAGTACGGCGTGCTCGGCGCCGCCCACGTACAGGTCGACACCGCCGGTCGGCTGTCCCTCGCGCGGGCCCATCCAGTACTGCTCGATCGCCGGGTCGACCAGCTTGTCGCTGTTGTTCGGGTCCAGGTAGCGCAGCTCGTACCAGCAGGAACCGGCCCAGTTGGGCATGGTGTTGGTCTCGCGGCGGTACTTGCGCGGGCCGGCGCCGTCGCCCAGGTCCAGCGTGACGTTGACCCAGTCGGCGTTGCGGGACAGCGGGGTCTCGGGCTGGGTGTCGGCGTCGTCCGGGTCGAAGGTGCGCGGCGAGTAGTCGTCGACCTCCGGCAGTTCCAGGGGCAGCATCGACTCGGGCAGCGGGTGGGCGATGCCGTCTTCGTCGTAGACGATCGGGAAGGGCTCGCCCCAGTAGCGCTGGCGGCTGAACAGCCAGTCGCGCAGACGGAAGTTGACGGTGCCCTCACCGACGCCGTGCTCCTTCAGCCAGTCGGTGATGCGGGCCTTCGCGTCGACGACGCCCAGGCCGTCCAGGGAGATCTCGTCGTTCGCGGAGTTGACCAGCTTCGCTTCGTACGAGGCGAAGGCGTCCTCCCACGTCGAGGGGTCGGTGCCGCGGTCGTCCGACGGCTCGACGACACAGCGCATCGGCAGCTCGAAGGCGCGCGCGAAGGCAAAGTCGCGCGCATCGTGCGCCGGTACGGCCATGATCGCGCCGGTGCCGTAGCCCATCAGCACGTAGTCGGCGATGAAGACGGGGACCTGCTCGCCGCTGACCGGGTTGGTCGCGTACGCGCCGGTGAAGACACCGGTCTTGTCCTTGGCCTCGGCCTGCCGCTCCACGTCGGACTTGGCGGCGGCCTGCTTGCGGTACGCGGTGACGGCCTCGGCCGGGGAGGCGTGTCCGCCGGTCCAGACCGGGTGGGTGCCCTCGGGCCAGGCGGCCGGGATGATCCGCTCGACCAGCTCGTGCTCGGGTGCCAGCACCATGTAGGTGGCACCGAACAGGGTGTCCTGGCGGGTGGTGAAGACGGTGATGTCACCTGCGCCGTCGACCGGGAAGTCGACCCGCGCACCCTCCGAGCGGCCGATCCAGTTGCGCTGCTGCAGCTTGATCGCCTCGGGCCAGTCCAGCCCGTCCAGGTCGTTCAGCAGCCGGTCGGCGTAGGTGGTGATGCGCATGTTCCACTGGCGCAGCTTGGCCTTGAAGACGGGGAAGTTGCCGCGCTCGGAGCGGCCGTCGGCCGTGACCTCCTCGTTGGCCAGGACGGTGCCCAGGCCCGGGGACCAGTTGACGGGCGCGTCGGAGGCGTAGGCCAGGCGGTGGCCGCTCAGCACGTCGGCACGCTCGGCCGCGCTCAGCGCGCTCCAGTCGCGGCCGTCCGGGGTCGGGCGCTCACCGCTCTCGAACTGGGCGACCAGTTCGGCGATCGGCCGGGCACGGTCCGCCTCGGCGTCGTACCAGGAGTTGAAGATCTGCAGGAAGATCCACTGGGTCCACTTGTAGTACTCGGACTCGATGGTGGCGAACGAGCGGCGCTTGTCGTGGCCCAGGCCCAGCCGGCGCAGCTGCGCCGTCATGTTCTCGATATTGGACTCGGTGGACAGCCGCGGGTGGGTGCCGGTCTGTACGGCGTACTGCTCCGCGGGCAGGCCGAAGGCGTCGAAGCCCAGGGTGTGCAGGACGTTGTGGCCGGTCATCCGCTGGTGACGGGCGAAGACGTCGGTGGCGATGTAGCCCAGCGGGTGGCCGACGTGCAGGCCCGCACCCGAGGGGTACGGGAACATGTCCATGATGAATTTCTTCGGCTTGGCGGCCAGCTCCGGGTTGTCCGCCAGGTCGCCGGACGGGTTGGGTGCCTCGTACGTGCCCTCGGCGTCCCAGAAGTCCTGCCAGCGTGCCTCGATGTCGGCGGCCATCGCTGCCGTGTAGCGGTGCGGCGCAGCAACGTCGGCTGCGGAATTCGTCTCGCTCATGATCCTCAAAGCTCCATCGATCGTCATCTGCCGGCGCCCACGTCTACGGACACGCGTCTACGGAAACGAAAAATCCCCTCGCACAGGAGGGGACGCCGCGCCGATGCCGACCAGGCATTCTCACCGGTCGGGAGTGATCAGCGCGGCTCGCTAAGCAGAAGGCGTACGGCACGCATGGCGTCAGGGTACCGCAATGGCCCGGCAGCGGTGGGCCGGGGCCGCTCACCACCGCGACCGGACACATACGAGCAGCGGGGCCAACCAATAGGATTTCCCCCGGCTCGCTATTAACTGTGGAGCTAAAGAGTATTTTAATACTTACCACAAGCAATACATGCAGGAGCTATAACAAAAGAGCGATATCCCCCAGAGGCGC
>NZ_JBICXG010000007.1:0-167413 GCF_043200175.1 Streptomyces sp. NPDC048462 | reverse complement strand
CGGGCGCCGCCCCCCCGCCAGCCGGCAAACAAGCCCGAGGCGCCCTCACTCTAGGGTAGGCCCCGCTGCTCGATCTTCACTGTGGAGCTAAGGAGAATTGAACTCCTGACCTCCTGCATGCCATGCAGGCGCTCTACCAACTGAGCTATAGCCCCGTGCTGCGCCGCCCGGTCTCCCGTGGCGACATCGAGAACATTACCGGTCACCCCGGCCGTCCACCAAATCGTTTCCGGTCCGCCCGGTTCAGCCTCGCCGGCGGGGCCCGGTCATGCGGTGGCGAAGGAGTAGAAGCGCTTGAGCGTGCAGTGCTCCTCCAGCAGGCGTCCGTAGATCGGCTCGCCCTCCAGCTCCCGGTAGGTCTCGATGGGGTCGCCCTTTATGACCAGCGCCCGCGCGCATTCCTCGCACCAGTACTGGTAGTCCGGATTGACCGGGTCCATGTCCCTGACGATGGGCGTACCGCTGCCGCACCAGTCGCACTTCCGCCTGTGGGCACCCATGGGTCAGCTCCGGACCGTGGGGGGCGAACCGCCGGCAGGGAGGCCGCCGCGTACGCGGGCCTCTCGACAAGGGGGCAGGTCCGGGACCTCGTGGCGACTCGCAGACATCGCGCACTCCCTCCCGTTCGGTCCGTCGCCACCTCCGGCGGTCCGATTCTGCCATGACCCCGCAAGGGGGTCAGCCCTGCCGGGATCCCGTGGTCCGCCGACGCCGCACAAGACCCGCCAGCACACCCACGACGGCGGCCGCCGACAGTGCGAGAGCGCATACCCACAGCGCCTCTCCGGAACCCTGCGCCCCAGGCGTATCAAGGCGGTTGAGGTAGAGCGTGCCGAACCCCGCGACGCCTATCAACTGGCCGAGCTGGGTGACGGTGACGAGGACTCCGCTCGCGTCGGCAGCATCCTCCGCTCGTACGTTCGCCAGGGCACCCGTGAGAGTGGGACTGAAGCCCAGCGCCATGCCCGCACCGTTGACGACGAAGGCCGCGTACAGTCCGGGACCGCCGTCGCCGCCGTTGCGCAGCAGGAGGCCGAGCGCCACCGAACCGACGGCGACGAGCACGAACCCGGCCGGGGCGAGAACTCCCTGCAGCCGGGCCGGCCAGCGCCTCCAGGTCAGCCCGACCACGCCGAAGACCACCGCGGTCGGCACGAACATCAGCCCGCAGTGCAGCGCCGTGTACCCGAGACCGCCCTGGACGTGCAGCGTCATCACGAAGAGGAAGCCCGCGTTGATCCCCATCACCAGAAGGACGCGCAGCGCCGCCCGCGCGATGCCGGGGACGCGGAGCACCCCGAGGGCGATGAGCGGCGCGCCGCCGCGGGCGGCCAGCCGCGTCTCGTACGCCGCGAAGCCGGCGAAGACCAGCACGGAGCTGAGCAGGCAGATCCAGGTCCAGGCCGGCCAGCCCAGTTCCTGTCCGAGCACCAGCGGGACGGTGAACAGGATGACGGCCGCCGCGAGCATCAACAGCCCCACCAGGTCGAGCCCGCGGGCCCGTGCCGCACGCCTGGCCTGCCCGGCACGCGGCTCACCCGGCAGCACCCGGACGCCGAGCACCAGCAGCACCAGCCCGATCGGCACGTTGACGAGGAAGACCGGCCGCCAGCCCGTTCCGAACAGGTCCGCGCTGACCAGTACCCCGCCCACCACCTGCCCGGCCGCGGCTCCAACGGCCAGCACCGCGGCGTAGGCGCCCAGCGCCCGGACCCGGGCCTCGCCGCTGAAGTGCTGCTGGATCAGGCTGAGCACCTGCGGGATCATCACCGCGGCGCCGACCCCCTGGATCACCCTGAAGGTGATCAACTGGCCTGTTCCCGTGGCGAGTCCGCAGGCGAGCGAGGCGACGGTGAAGACAGCGAGACCCGCCAGATGCGTGCGGCCGTGCCCGAAGACGCTGCCGAGCCGGGCACCGGTGATGAGCAGGACGGCGTAGGAGACGGTGTACCCCGCCACCACCAGCTGCAACCCGGCCCCGGAGGCGCCCAGTTCGGTACGGATCGTCGGGGCGGCGACGTTGACGATGAAGACGTCGAGCAGCGCCATGAACTGGGCCGCCAGCACCAGGGCGAGCAGCCGTCCGGGGCGATTGTCGGTGGTGGGGGCTTTACTGGGCAGAGAACGTGGAGTTGCCTCGGAAGACGTGTTCGTGGCTGTGGTCGCGGTCATGACCTCAAGGCTGGTCCCGGTCGGATACGGGTAACGAGAGCCCGTTGATGCTGGTACTGGCAGCACCTGGCAACACCCGGCAGGAGCACCGACGATGGGGGTGTGACGACGGTGACGGCACAACATCGGGCAGCACAGGAACGTCAGACACGGCAGGAACGGCAGGAACGGCAGGAACGGCAGCATCGCCAAGAGCGACAGGAGCGGCAGGGGCCCGGGGAGCATGTGCTCAAGGAGTCGGCGCGGCAGCACGGACGGCGGCCCGAGCTCGCCGACTTCCTGCGCAGCCGCCGGGCCCGGGTGACCCCGGCGGACGTGGGTATGGCCCCGGGTTTCCGGCGCCGCACCCCTGGCCTGCGCCGTGAGGAGGTCGCCCAGCTCTCCGGCGTCGGGGTCACCTGGTACACCTGGCTGGAACAGGGCCGTCCGATCAACGCCTCCGCGCAGGTTCTGGACGCGGTGGCGCGCACCCTCCGGCTGGATCCGTCGGAGCGGGAGCACCTCTACCACCTGGCCGAGGTGGCGTACATACCGGGCAGGCAGGGCGACACGGTCGAGGTCGGCCAGGAGGTCCAGGGCATCATCGACGCCCTCGACCCGCACCCGGCGGTCGTCTACAACACGCGTTACGACGTGCTGGCCACCAACCCCGCCTACCGGGATCTCTTCGGCATACCCGCGATGATGGACACCGGCATCCGCAACGTGCTGTGGGCGCTGTTCACGGTCCCCGAGAAGGACTGTCCGATCGTCCACCGCGCCCAGGAGCTGCCGCTCATGGTGGCTACCCTGCGGGGCGGTTACGGACGGCATACGGGCGAGCCCGCCTGGGAGACGTTCGTCGCGGGCCTCTCGGCGGCCAGCCCGTACTTCGCCCAGCTGTGGCGCAGCGGGGACGTCGCCCCGCCCGGCCCCCGGGTGAAGACCTTCCGGCACTACGCGGCGTCCGCCGAGATACGGATGACGTCGGTGTCGCTCTCCGTCAACGGGCTGCCGGAGTGCCGGATCGTCGCCTACACACCGGCCGACCGGGAGAGCGAACGGCAGATGACGATGTTGCGCGGCCGCCGACAAGAAGATCCCGCCCCCTGACGGGGACGGGATCTTGATTGTGGAGCTAAGGAGAATTGAACTCCTGACCTCCTGCATGCCATGCAGGCGCTCTACCAACTGAGCTATAGCCCCGCTGTTCGCTGTGTTTCCCTGCGTTTCCGCGCTGCGAACAAGAAGAACTTTAGCCTGTGACCAGCCGGAAAGTGAAATCCGGCCGATGCCGCCCGGAGGGGCCGTCCGGGCGCCACACGGGCGCCCGGTCAGTCGTCGTCGCCGAGCACCGGCTCGGGTAGCGTGCCCGCGTTGTGCTCCAGCAGACGCCAGCCGCGCGCGCCCTCGCCCAGCACCGACCAACAGCAGTTGGTCAGCCCGCCGAGCCCTTCCCAGTGGTGCGACTCCAGGCCCAGCAGCCGGCCGATGGTGGTCCGGATGGTGCCACCGTGGCTGACGACGACGAGCGTGCCGTCGTCGGGCAGGTTGTCGGCGTGCGCGAGCACCACGGGAGCGGCCCGGTCGGCGACCTCGGTCTCCAGCTCACCGCCGCCGCGCCGCACCGGCTCACCGCGCTTCCAGGCCGCGTACTGCTCGCCGAACCGCCCCACGATCTCCTCGTGGGTGAGGCCCTGCCACGCGCCCGCGTAGGTCTCACGCAGGCCGGGGTCGTGAGCGATGGCGAGGCCGGTGATCGCGGCGAGCTCGGCGGCCGTGGCCGCGGCCCTGCGCAGATCGGAGGCGACGATCGCGTCCGGCTTCAGCGAGGCGAGCAGCCGGGCGGCCCGACGGGCCTGCCCGACGCCGGTCTCGGTCAGCTCGATGTCCGTGGAACCCTGGAACCTGCGCTCCAGGTTCCACGCCGTCTGGCCGTGTCGCCAGAGGACGATCCTGCGGCCCCTGCCGCTTCCGCTGCCGTTCAGCTCCGGTCACCTTCCGTGCCGCCGGTGAGCTGTGCGTGCTCCTCGGCCTTGCCGCGGGTCTTCACGGCGTCCTCGGGCAGAGCGATCTCGGGGCAGTCCTTCCAGAGGCGCTCCAGCGCGTAGAAGACGCGCTCCTCGCTGTGCTGGACGTGAATGACGATGTCGACGTAGTCGAGGAGGATCCAGCGGGCGTCGCGGTCACCCTCGCGGCGGACCGGCTTGACGCCGAGCTGCTTCTGGAGCTGCTCCTCGATCTCGTCGACGATCGACTTGACCTGGCGGTCGTTGGGGGCCGAGGCCAGCAGGAAGGCGTCCGTGATCGACAGCACGTCGCTGACGTCGTACGCAATGATGTCGTGCGCGAGCCGGTCGGCGGCCGCCTGAGCGGCAGCGTTGATGAGCTCGATGGAGCGGTCCGTGGCGGTCACAAGCAGGCTTTCGTCGGCGGGCAGATCAACCTCTAGGGTCTCACGGACCGCCGACAGCCCACGCAGCCATTTTCCGAAGATCGTTCCGGAGCCGCCGGCCGTGGTCCCGGGACCACCACGCGGCGGCCCCGGGAGGGCGACGGCGACTCCTTGCCGGCTCGGCCCGGTCCGGCTAGTCGACCTTGTAGTTCTGGCCGAGGACGACGGACACGTCCGCGTTCCCGGTCGGCTTGCCCTGCTTCACCGCGCTCGCCGGCAGGTCGAGGGTCTTGGCGACCTGGGACGCCTTCTCCTTGCCCTCGGCATCCTTGTAGATGACCTCGGAGGAGGCCTCGGCATCGGACTTGCCGCCGTTGACGAAGACGTAGCCGCCGTTGACCAGCTTGATCCGCGCGGACTCCGTGCCCCGGTCGCTGCCGGTGGCGTTCTTGATGGCGACCCGGACCGCGGCGTCCGCCGACGGGGCCTTGACCGTGCCGCCCAGGATGTCCTTGACGACGCTGTCCGTGGCCGAGTCCGTGAGGCTGCCGTCCTCCTGGACCGGCAGCAGCGCCGTCTTGTAGTCCCCGACCTTGGCGTGCTCGGCGAGCTTGGCCAGCGAGGCGCCGAGGTCCTTCTCGGGAAGCGAGGGGTCGAGGATCTGGGCCAGCGTCTGCACGGTGACGGTGGCGGCCTTCGGATCGTCCGAGATCTTCCGCAGCACTCCGCGCATGACCTGGCCGAACCGCGTCAGCTGCTTGGTCTCGGCCTCGTCGGGACCGCGGTAGGTGGCGTACGCGACGGCCATCGGGCCGCTGAGCGTCTGCGCCGTGCCCTTCTTCACCAGGGGGGAGGCCCCCTTCTTGGTGTCGGGTACATCGGTGTCGGTGTCGATGTCGATGTTCCCGACCAGGTCGACGAGGTTCTCCAGATATGGGGTGTCGAGCCGCCAGGTGCCGCTGATCTCGGTGCCGAGCAGCGTGTCGATGGACTCACGCGTGCCGGTGGTGCCGTCGTCCTCGACCGACTTGCCGAGCGTGCTCGTGTTGCCGTCCTCGTCGGAGAGCGCGAGGGAGTTGGGGAGCAGGACCGTGGCTCCCTGCTTGGTGGTGACGTTGTCGACGAGCAGGGCCGTGGACGTACCGCCGCCCTTGGTGTTGTGGAGATGGACCACGATGACGTCCCGCCGCTGCGGACCGGTCGCCGCCGTGTCCTCCTTCTCCGAGCCGGAGAACCCGGGCAGCTTGTCCGCCGACCACAGGTAGCCGACGCCGCCGACCACGACCAGGGCCACCACGACTATCAGCGCGACCATCCGGTTGTGGCCGCGCCGCCGCGCTTCCTCGCGGCGCTCGCTGCGGCTCTCGGTGAACTTGAGCCAGTCGATGACGTCTTCGGAGTCCTCGTCGGGCTCCTCGATGAAGGAGAACTGCTCGGTGCGGTAGTCGCGGTCGCCGCGGCGCTGTCCGGGGACGGCCGCCTCCGGCTCGCCGTCCGGCGCCGGGGCCGACTCACGCGGCGGCGGGACAGGAGCGGCGGCGGGAGCGGGCGGCGCGGTCTGCTGCGGCACGTTCCACTGGGTGGTGTCGACCGCGGCGGGCTGCTGCCCGGTGTCGTAGCCGTAGCCGTCGTACCCGTAATCCTGCTGGGGGGCCTGGGGCTGCTGCGGGGGGGACTGGGAGGGGGGCTGCTGGGCGGCGTACGGGTCGTACTGCTGCGGAGGCGGGCCCTGCTGGTGTTGCTGCTGGTGTTGCTGCTGCTGTTGCTGCTGCTGGGCATACGGGTCGTAGCCGTAGCCCTGATCCGTACGGGGTGCCTGCTGAGCCTGTTGCTGTTGTTGCTGCTGGCCGTACGGGTCGTACTGCTGCTGAGCGGGCTGCTGGTACACCGGCTGCCCGAACTCGTCGTAGCCGACGATCTGCGGCTGCTGGTAGTACGGATTCTGTCGGTCGTTCACCGGTGCCCCTCTCCGTGGCTCACTCGCCGCGGTAAAGCTGGCGCTTGTCGATGTAGCGGACCACTCCGTCCGGCACCAGGTACCAGACCGGATCGCCCGCGGCGACCCTCCCACGACAGTCTGTGGACGAGATCGCCAGCGCGGGAACCTCCACGAGAGAGACACCGCCCTCGGGGAGACCGGCGTCCGTCAGCACATGGCCCGGCCGTGTCACACCGATGAAGTGGGACAGCGAGAACAACTCGTCGGCGTCCCGCCAGGTGAGGATCTGGGACAGCGCGTCGGCGCCGGTGATGAAGAAGAGGTCCGCGTCCCCGTGGACCGCGCGCAGATCCCGCAGGGTGTCGATCGTGTATGTGGGGCCCTTGCGGTCGATATCGCTGCGGCTGACCGAGAACTGCGGGTTCGACGCCGTCGCGATGACCGTCATCAGATACCGGTCCTCGGCCGCCGACACGTGCTTGTGGCTCTTCTGCCACGGCTGCCCGGTCGGGACGAAGACCACCTCGTCGAGGTGGAACTGGGCGGCCACTTCACTGGCCGCCACCAGGTGTCCATGATGAACCGGGTCAAACGTCCCGCCCATCACGCCGATTCGGCGCTTTCCGGGGCCGGTAGGCACTTCCTGCTCTCCCATGCGTGCAGAGCCTACTGGCACAGCTGTACGCCTCGGTCTCAGCGGTCGCGGTTGAAGCGCGTGGTGATCCACAGAAGGAGGAGAAGCGCGACAAACGCACCGCCACCGGTGAGGTACGGGCTGAGGCTTTCGTGATTGCCGCCGTGTTCGGCGCCCTCGGCGGCGACGGTGACCAGCTGGTGTGCGGTGCTCGTGAGGCTCATCTTCGGCAGGACCTATCGATCGGGAGTCGGAGGGAAGACGTCGCGGACATCGTATGCGGCAGGCCCGGGCACGCTCACGCCGACTCAGTCGTTGTTGTCCTTGTTGTCGTCGCTGCGGTATCCGCGCAGCAGGAACCAGGCCAGCAGCGCGGCTCCGACCAGCGAGCCGAGCAGCACGATGCGGAGTGTGTTGCCCGGCCCCTGCTCTTCGGATGCGGCGGCGAGCAGAGCAACGGTATGCGGCATGTCGGGCGTCTCCTCAGTTATCCACAGCCCCCCGCACACCGTAGCGCCAGCACCTAGGCTGGGATTTATCAGGGGGCGAGCAACGTCTCGTACGAACAGGGGGCCTATTCATGACCGAAAGCAGCCACGAGAGTCACGAGAACGTGCCGAGCAGGCAGCGCAGGCGCTTTCCGGGAATCTCGTCCCGGGCGTACGAACACCCGGCGGACCGCTCGGCCCTGGTAGCCCTGCGCAAGCTGACCGGTTTCGACACCGTCTTCAAGGCCCTGAGCGGCCTGCTGCCCGAGCGCAGCCTGCGACTGCTCTTCCTGTCCGACTCCGTCCGGGTGAGCGACGCCCAGTTCACCCACCTCAACGGCATGCTTCGGGACGCGTGTTACATCCTGGACCTGGAGAAGGTCCCGCCGATGTACGTGAACCAGGACCCCCGGCCCAACGCCATGTGCATCGGTCTCGACGAGCCGATCATCGTGGTGACGACGGGGCTGGTGGAGCTGCTCGACGAGGAGGAGATGCGGGCGGTCGTCGGCCACGAGGTGGGGCACGCCCTCTCCGGTCACGCCGTGTACCGCACGATCCTGCTCTTCCTCACCAGTCTCGCCCTGAAGGTGGCCTGGATCCCGCTCGGCAACGTCGCGATCATGGCGATCGTGACGGCGCTGCGCGAGTGGTTCCGCAAGTCGGAGCTGTCCGCCGACCGGGCCGGGCTGCTGGTCGGCCAGGATCTGCGGTCCTCGATGCGCGGACTCATGAAGATCGCCGGAGGCAACCACCTCCACGAGATGAACGTGGACGCGTTCCTCGCCCAGGCCGACGAGTACGAGAAGGGCGGCGACCTGCGCGACTCCGTCCTCAAGATCCTCAATGTGCTGCCCCGCTCGCACCCGTTCACCACGGTCCGCGCTGCCGAGCTGAAGAAGTGGTCGGAGACCCGCGACTACCAGCGGATCATGGACGGGCACTACCCGCGCCGGGACGAGGACAAGGACACCTCCGTCACGGACGCCTTCAAGGAATCCGCCTCGCACTACGCCGATTCGGTGCGTGGCAGCAAGGATCCGCTGATGAAGCTGGTCGGCGACATAGCGGGCGGCGCCGGCGACCTGGGCGGCAAGCTCCGTGACAAGTTCACCGGCGGCGGGGGCGGCGCGGGCACCGGCAAGGGCAGCGCTACGGACGGCTCGCAGGAGTCCCGGGACCCCGAGGACCCTGAGCAGGGGCCGCAGGAGCCCGGGTCGGCGGGGAGCTGACCTCCAGCGTCCCGCACAGCCCCGCGGTGGGCCGGTCCGTCCGGTACGGGTCGGTGCCCGCCGGGCCCCGGGGGGCCGCCCGCCGGCCGGCCAGCAGCGGCCGCAGCGCACCCCTGGCATCGGCCGTGCAGGACTGCGGCCCGGCCTGCACATAGCTGGTCCGCACCTCCAGCCGGCCCAGCCGCAGGTCCTCCCGGTCGAGCCGGAAGCGCAGCTCCCGCCGCACGGTGAACAGCGAGGCGCCGGCGTCCTGTTGGGGCCCCGAGACGGTCGGGCGGAGCGCGTAGGTGAAGGTGTGGTCGGACGCCACCTCCAGTGCGTCGGTCCCCACCTCGGCGTAGCGCAGCGTGCCCCGGACGCGGACCTCCGGGGCGGGGGTGACCTCGGCAGGGTCGAACCGCACGAGCCAGCCCGTCGCGGCGTGCTGCCCGTCGTCGTACGGCTCGGTCATGCTCCGCTCGAACTGGGCCATCTGGTCCGGGTCGAGCAGTGACTCCACCGGCCGCACCGTGTTCCCGCCGAGGACGTCGGGGTCGAGCGAGGAGGCGACCAGGTAGTTCTTGACGGTGGCCAGGGCGGCGACGACCTGGCTCTCCGAGAAGTTGTCCGTCCGCCGGGCCACCGGCGGACTGATGCCCTGGGCGCCCTTCGGGTAGTCGGCGGCGGGGCTGCTCGCGAAGAGGGCGGCCGGCGTGCCCGGGGGTACCACGCCGCGCGGTGCCAACGGGATGAAGATCATCCGCAGCGGCTCGGCCCGTCTGCCCAAAGGGGCCTGATAGGGGTGACGGAAGCCCATGAAGACAGCCGTGCCGAAGGCCAGGGCGATCAGGACGACCAGGGCGAGCGCGGCCCGGGAGCCGGTACGCACGGCACGGCCCGGCAGGCTCCGCACGGCACGGGCGTGCTCCCCCATCCGCTCCTGCGCGGAGAACTCCTGGAGCCGGGCGGCCCGGACGAAGGATTCGTCGAAGACGAGCGACCGGTACTCGTCCTCGCCGCCGCTCGCACTGTTCTCCGCCGGGCCTTCGGGGGGATCTCCGTGGTCTGCCATGCCGTCTCCCGACTCCACGTCACCGACCGGAGGCCGGTGCGGTGCGCCCCTGCCCCGGCCGGACGGCCTGGGCAGGGCCTGTCCGCCATGCGGGAGCATGCGCGGACAAGTGAGGAGCCCTCTCTTGGAGCAGGTGAGGGGTCATACCTTGAGAGTAGGTCGATTACGGCGAACGTAAACGCGGAGACGGGCGGAGAACCGCCTCGGGGGCACGCGGGCACGCGTGACGGGCCGGTTCCGTGGGACCGGCGGGACAGGGCTTCGTCAGGGGGTGCGCGGGGCCATGGAGACCACCGGGCGCAGGTAGCTGCCCGGAACCGACGGAGCCATGGACGGGACGACGGAGGGAACCACGGACGGGACCGCGGAGGGCGCCGGGGCGCTGTCCACCCCGGTGCTGGCCGGTGGCGGGACCTGGTCCTGCCGGTCGCCCGAGCTGTTGCGGTAGACGGCGCTGAAGGCCAGCGCGACCATGCCGATGCCCATCACCAGGGCGAGCAGCCAGGCCACCGGCCGGTGCCAGCGGGCCGCACCCCGGTAGGGGCGCAGGGCGCCGCCGTGGCGCCCGTAGGGGCCGTCGTCGTAGTAGTCGTCGCCGTCCGCGCCGGGCCGGTCGTCGTAGGCGCTCCCCCGGCCGTAGCCGGCGCCCGGCCCGTAGCCGTCGTCGTACAGGTCGTCGTCCAGCGGTCCGCCGCCGGACCGGGCCCGGAAGGCCTCCGCGTCGGCACGCGCCTCGGCAGCGGCCGACAAACGCTCGACAGCGGTCGGTTCATGGAAGGTGGCGGCCTGTACGAAGTCCTCGTCGAACACCACGGAGGCGAAGTCCTTGTCCGCGCCCCCGCGGTCGTCGTCGGGCTCCCAGCCGTTCGGGAACGGCCTGCCCCCCACGTCGTCCGGCACGGCTTCAGCCTAGCCCCGGAGGGTCGGTTTGGGCAGGGAGACCGCACATCCGGCGCAACCCGAGCTCACCTCACATGGCCGTCGCCGGTCACGATGTACTTCGTGGAGGTCAGCTCCGGAAGCCCCATCGGGCCCCTGGCGTGCAGCTTCTGGGTGGAGATACCGATCTCGGCGCCGAAGCCGAACTGGCCGCCGTCGGTGAAACGCGTCGAGGCGTTCACAGTCACCGTCGTCGAATCCACCAACTGGGTGAAACGGCGGGCCGCGGCCTGCGAGGTGGTCACGATCGCCTCGGTGTGCCCGGACGACCAGAGCCGGATGTGTGCCACGGCCGCGTCCAGCGACTCCACGACGGCGGCCGCGATGTCGTAGGAGAGGTACTCGGTCTCCCAGTCCTCCGGCGTCGCCGCCACCAGGGTGGCCTTGGACCCCTCGGCGTACTCCATGACCCGCTCGTCGCCGTGCACGGTCACACCGGCCTCGGCCAGGGCGTCCAGGGCCCGGGGCAGGAAGGCCCCGGCGATGTCCTTGTGGACCAGGAGCGTCTCGGCTGCGTTGCAGACGCTGGGGCGCTGGGCCTTGGAGTTGACCAGGATGTCGACGGCCATGTCGAGGTCGGTCAGCGCGTCCACGTACACGTGGCAGTTGCCGGTACCGGTCTCGATCACCGGGACGGTCGACTCCTCGACGACCGTGCGGATCAGGGAGGCGCCGCCGCGCGGGATGAGCACGTCGACCAGGCCTCGGGCCCGCATGAGCTCCCGCACGGAGTCACGGTTCTCGCCCGGCACCAGCTGGACCGCGTCGGCCGGCAGGCCGGAGCCGCCGACCGCGTCGCGCAGGACCCGCACCAGTGCGGTGTTGGAGGAGCGGGCCGAGGACGAGCCGCGCAGCAGGACCGCGTTGCCCGACTTGAGGCAGAGGGCCGCGGCGTCCACCGTCACGTTCGGCCGGGCCTCGTAGATGATCCCGACCACGCCGAGCGGCACCCGGACCTGCCGCAGGTCGATGCCGTTGGGCAGCGTGGAGCCGCGCACCACCTCACCGACCGGGTCGGGCAGCGCCGCGACGTCCCGCACATCGGCGGCGATGGCGCGGATCCGCTCGGGGGTGAGGGTGAGCCGGTCGACGACCGACTCACTGGTGCCGGCCTCGCGGGCACGCGCCACGTCCTCGGCATTGGCCGCGATGATGTCGCTCGTCCGTACCTCGAGCGCGTCCGCGATCGCCAGCAGCGCGTCGTCCTTGGCCGCGCGCGGAAGCGGCGCGATATCGGCGGCTGCGGCACGTGCGCGGTAAGCAGCCTGGGCGACCGGGGACATGTTGTCGTACGGCGAAAGCGTGGTCATGCCCGCAGAGTAGTGCGCACACTGCGGGCATCCGTCACGTATCCCGTGATGCGAGACGACCGCCGGCCACCGCGTCAGTACGGGTGCACACCGACCGGGGCAGCGGGGGGCGGCCCGTAACCCTCGGCGATGCGCTGGTGGTACGTCTCGCGGTCGATGACCTCCAGGCCGACGATCTCCCAGGGCGGCAGACCGGCGCTGGAACGGTGCTCACCCCACAGCCTCAGGGCGACCGCCGCCGCGTCGTGCAGGTCGCGGGCCTCTTCCCAGTACCGGATCTCCGCGTGGTCGTTGGCGTACCTGCTCGTCAGCAGGAAGGGGTGGTCGTGCGCGAGTTGTTCGAGGCCGCGTCTGACCTCGTTCAGCGGTGTCTCAGTACCTGAGACGCAGAGCGTGATGTGCCACAGCTTCGACTGGGTGAGCTCCTGGCCCACCGCCGTCTGTTCGGCCCCGGCCGGCCGCTCGTCCCTCCGGTCCGCAGACCTCCTCCCGTCGAATTCGGCACCTGCTCCGACGCTGGTCAGGGCGCGGCCACCCGTTCCTCGGGGCGGCGCCCCCGGGCGCGCTCGTCTCACCGGCGGCCTCCTGTGAATGTGTTGCTGTGCGGTGTCCCCCGCAGTGTCCCTGCTACAAAGTGGACCAGTCCGCGGCCCGGCGTGGGGCGGTTTTCGTGAAGGTCTCTGCCCGAAGGCTGGACTTTCAGCCGTTT
Source organism: Streptomyces sp. NPDC048462 (assembly GCF_043200175.1). Taxonomy (NCBI): domain Bacteria; kingdom Bacillati; phylum Actinomycetota; class Actinomycetes; order Kitasatosporales; family Streptomycetaceae; genus Streptomyces; species Streptomyces sp. NPDC048462. The sequence continues at coordinate 154,565 of NZ_JBICXG010000007.1, read as the reverse complement.
CAGGGGTTTGTCAGCTGTACAGGACTACAAGATCGTCCCTGTGTACGACCTCGCGCTCGTAGGCCGGGCCCAGTTCGCGTGCCAGATCGCGGGTGGACCGGCCGAGGAGCTGCGGGATCTCCTTCGCGTCGAAGTTGACGAGTCCCCGGGCCACCGGCCGGCCGCGCAGATCACGCAGCTCCACCGGGTCGCCCGCGGCGAACTCGCCCTCGACCGAGGCGATCCCGGCCGGCAGCAGCGAGCTGTGGCGCTCGACGACCGCCTGCACGGCGCCGTCGTCCAGGGTCAGCGCGCCCTGCGGGGTGGAGGCGTGGGCCAGCCACAGCAGCCGGTCCGCGCTGCGGCGTCCGGTGCGGTGGAAGTACGTACCGGTGTCGCGGCCCGCCAGCGCGTCCGCGGCGTGGCTGGCCGAGGTCAGCACGACCGGGACGCCGGCGGCGGTGGCGATCCGGGCGGCCTCGACCTTGGTGACCATGCCGCCGGTCCCGACGCCGGCCTTGCCCGCGCTGCCGATGCTGACCCCGGCCAGATCGGCGGGGCCGGTGATCTCCGCGATGCGGGTGGTGCCGGGGATGCTCGGGTCGCCGTCGTACAGGCCGTCCACGTCCGAGAGCAGGATCAGCAGATCGGCGCGGACCAAGTGGGCGACGAGCGCGGCGAGGCGGTCGTTGTCGCCGAACCGGATCTCGTCGGTGGCGACGGTGTCGTTCTCGTTGACGATCGGCAGCGCGCCCATGTCCAGGAGCTGGTCCAGGGTGCGGTAGGCGTTGCGGTAGTTGGCGCGGCGGCTGGTGTCGTTGCTGGTGAGCAGCACCTGGCCGACGCGTACGCCGTAGCGGGCGAAGGAGGCGGTGTAGCGGGCGACGAGCAGTCCCTGGCCGACGCTGGCGGCGGCCTGCTGCCTGGCCAGGTCCTTGGGCCGCCGGTGCAGGCCGAGCGGGGCGAGTCCGGCCGCGATGGCGCCGCTGGAGACCAGGACGACCTCGCGTTCACCGCCGTCGCGCACCTTGGCCAGGACGTCGACGAGCGCGTCGACGCGGTCCGCGTCGAGGCCGCCCGCGGCGGTGGTGAGGGAGGAGGAGCCGACCTTGACGACGATCCTGCGGGCCTCCGTGACGCCCTGCCTTGCCCCTGACACGCGTATCCCCCGTGGTTCGCCCTCGATCGGAATCCGCAATCTACGCGAGCGCCGGAATCGGCGCGTGGGCGTTCCGCCCCGTGGACCCCGGTTCATCCTGATCCGTGCCACTCCGTGTCCGAAATGCCCTACTTCTCGTTGCAGGAGTTGTCGGCAGCACGGCCGGCGGATTCGGGAATCTCCAGGAACAAGGACGTGATCGCATGCGCCAGCTCTCCATTCCAGGGGCCTGGGTGCACGAGCCCGAGGTCCTCACGGACGGCCGAGGCAGCTTCCACGAGTGGTTCAGGGCCTCGGATCTCGATGCGGCGCAGGGGCACACGCTGGGGCTCGCGCAGGCCAACTTCTCCAGTTCCGCCCGGGGCACGCTGCGCGGGATCCACTTCGCCGACGTGCCGCCGGGCCAGGCGAAGTACGTGAAGTGCGTGCGCGGCGCGGTGCTGGACGTGGTCGTGGACATCCGGGCCGGCTCACCCACGTACAAGCGGTGGGAGGCGGTGCGCCTCGACGACAGCGCCCACCGGGCGGTCTATCTCGCGGAGGGCCTCGGCCACGCCTTCATGGCGCTGACGGACGACGCGTGCGTCCTGTATCTCTGCTCGCAGGGTTACGCGCCGGCGCGCGAGCACGGCATCGATCCGCTCGATCCGGAGCTGGGCATCGACTGGCCGCTGGACGTCGCCCCGCTGCTGTCCGGGAAGGACGCGTCGGCCCCTTCGCTGGCCGAGGCCGAGGAGCAGGGGCTGCTTCCCTCGTACGCGCAGTGCGAGGCGTACTACGCGCGGCTGCGGACGGCCGGCCCGCCGCCCATCGGTCTGCGGGCGGACGGCGGACCGCTGCTCAGCACCGCCGGGCGCTGAGCCGGGGGGGGCGTCCCGGTACTCAGCGGAGGCAGAGGCCTGATCAGGGGCGTTCCGCTGCGAGCAGCGCCGGGAACGCCTCTCCCAGGGCGGTGCGCCAGTCCCGGATCGGCTCGATGCCGGCCGCCGCGAAGCGGCTCTGCGCGAGCACGCTGAACGCCGGGCGCGGGGCGGGCCGGACGAAGGCCTCGCTGGTGGCCGGGCGGACCCGGGCCGGGTCGGCGCCGAGCAGCCGGAAGATCTCCTGGGTGAAGCCGAACCAGGTCGTCTCGCCCCCGCTGGTGCCGTGGTAGACGCCCGCCGGGGCGGTGCCCTCCAGCGCGGCAAGGCCGAGCCGGACCAGTCGGGCCGCCAGGTCGACAGTCCAGGTGGGCTGGCCGCGCTGGTCGTCCACCACGTCGAGGGTCTCCCTGGCGCCCTCCAGCCTGATCATCGTCCGGACGAAGTTGCCGCCGCCGGCCCCGTAGAGCCAGGCGGTGCGGACCACGTAGCCGGTATCGGGCAGGGTCTCCAGGACGGCGCGTTCGCCCGCGAGTTTGGTGCGCCCGTAGGCGCTGCGCGGGCCGGTGGGGGCGTCCTCCCCGTACGGCCGGGCGCCGTCCCCGGCGAACACGTAGTCGGTGGAGACGTGGAGCAGGACGGCGCCGTGCTCGCGGCAGGCGTGCGCGAGGACCGCGGGGCCGGTGCCGTTGACCCGCAGCGCGTCCTCCTCCCGGGTCTCGGCGTCGTCCACGGCGGTCCAGGCGGCGCAGTTCACCACGACGGCGGGGCGGTGGGCGCCGAAGGCGTCCCGCACGCGGTCCCGGTCGGCGATGTCCAGGGCCTCGCGGTCCGTGGCGACGGCGGTGACGTGCTCGTGGGCGAGGGCCGCCAGCAGGTCCTGGGCCAGCATTCCGGCCGCTCCGGTGACCAGCCAGACCGGGCTCACAGGGCCGCCCTCTCCTTGAGCGGCTCCCACCAGGCGCTGTTCTCGCGGTACCAGCGCACGGTCTCCGCGAGGCCCTTGCGGAAGTCCTTGCGCGGTTCGTAACCGAGCTCCTCGCGAATCTTGGTGCAGTCCACCGAGTAGCGCCGGTCGTGGCCCTTGCGGTCCTCGACATGGGTGACGTCCGTGTCCCAGTCGGCGCCGCAGGCCTCCAGCAGCAGTCCGGTGAGCTCCTTGTTGGACAGCTCGGTGCCGCCGCCGATGTTGTAGACCTCGCCCGCCCGTCCCCGGGTGCGGACGAGTTCGATGCCCTGGACGTGGTCGTCGATGTGCAGCCAGTCGCGGACGTGGGCGCCGTCGCCGTACAGCGGGACCGGCCGGCCCTCCAGGAGGTTGGTGACGAAGAGCGGGATGACCTTCTCGGGGAAGTGGTGGTGCCCGTAGTTGTTGGAGCAGCGGGTCACCCGCACGTCGAGTGCGTGGGTGCGGTGGTACGAGAGCGCGATCAGGTCGCTGGACGCCTTGGAGGCGGAGTACGGGGAGTTGGGCGCGAGGGGTTCGCTCTCGGTCCAGGAGCCCTCGTCGATCGATCCGTAGACCTCGTCGGTGGAGATGTGCACGAAGGCCGAGACGCCCGCCAGGTGCGCGGCATGGACGAGGGTGTGCGTTCCCACGACGTTGGTGCGGACGAAGGCGGCGCCGCCGTCGATGGAGCGGTCCACGTGCGATTCGGCGGCGAAGTGCACCACCTGGTCGTGCCCGGCCATCAGATCGCCGACCAGTTCCGCGTCGCAGATGTCGCCCTGGACGAACAAGAAGCCGGGGTGGTCGCGGACGGCGTCGAGGTTGGCCGGGTTGCCCGCGTAGGTGAGCTTGTCGAGCACCGTGACGGCCACGTCGCCCGGTCCGTCGGGACCCAGCAGCGTGCGGACGTAGTGCGAGCCGATGAAGCCGGCTCCACCGGTCACCAGGATGCGGGTCGTCGTGCGGGTCGTCGTGCGGGGCGTCATGGGGTTCGCCGTGGGGTTCGTCATGAGGAGATCTGCACCTTGCTGTGGTCGCCGAGGACAAGACGGTGGGCCGAGGGGCTCCGGGGGGCCGGGGTCACCTCGACCTCGTGGCCGATGAGGGAGGCCTCCACGCGGCGGACGCCGTCGATCGAGGCGCCCCGCAGGACGATGGAGTACTCGATCTCGCTGTCCTCGATCCGGCACTCCTGGGCGACCGAGGTGAACGGTCCCACGTAGGCGTCGCTGATCACCGAGCGGGCGCCGATGATGGCGGGGCCGACGATCCGGCTGCGGGTGACCCGGGCGCCCTGCTCGATCCGCACCCGGCCGATGATCTCGCTCTCGTCGTCGACGTGGGCGCCCTCGGTGGACGGTTCGACGGTCTCCAGGACGGTCCGGTTGACCTCCAGCATGTCGGTGACGTTGCCGGTGTCCTTCCAGTACCCGCGGATCATGGTGGAGCGGACGTCGCGCTCCTGGTCGATCAGCCACTGGATGGCGTGGGTGATCTCCAGTTCGCCGCGCCAGGACGGGCGGATCGACCGGACCGCCTCGTGGATGACCCGGGTGAAGAGGTAGACGCCGACGAGGGCCAGGTCGCTCTTGGGCTCCCTGGGCTTCTCCTCCAGGGCCACCACCCTGCCGTCCCCGTCGAGCTCCGCGACGCCGAACGAGGTCGGGTCCGGCACCTGGGTGAGCAGGATCTGGGCGTCGGGCCGGTCGGCCCGGAATCCCTCGACCAGGCCGGTGATACCGCCGATGATGAAGTTGTCACCGAGGTACATGACGAAGTCCTCGTCGCCGAGGAAGCGCTGCGCGATCAGGACCGCGTGGGCGAGGCCGAGCGGCTCTGCCTGCGGGATGTAGGTGACGTCGATGCCGAACCGGGAACCGTCCCCGACCGCCGCGCGGATCTCCTCCGCGGTGTCCCCCACGATGATGCCGACCTCGGTGATGCCCGCTTCCGCGATGGCTTCCAGGCCGTAGAACAGCACCGGCTTGTTCGCCACCGGAACCAGCTGCTTGGCCGAGGTGTGGGTGATGGGACGGAGCCGGGTGCCTGCCCCACCGGAAAGTACGAGAGCCTTCACTGTTTCTGCCCCCACGATGAGATGACGGTCCTGTCGCGGCTGCGACCCTGTCGGGCGACCTTACTTAGATTCACTGTCCTATCTGCGGCAAAACAGCCCTCATGACCGATTGCCGACACATCCGGACGAAAACCGGCGGGGGCCCGTAACCGCCGGCCGCCTTTCCGGGCCCGCCCGGCCCGGAATGCGGCTCCGCATTTCTTTACATCGAACTGAACAACGAATGCGTCGGTTCCCGGGATTCGCACCGAAGACGGGTGCGCAGAGCACTGGGCGCAGCCCGTTCGGCGAGTACGGCGAGGTCCGCACTTCCGGGGACACATCCCTCCAATTCACGACCCCTGGAATTGGTTGTGCGTATCCGCTCGACTCTCACGAATCCTTCACGCTCGTCTCATGAACGGACGAGCCGCCCTCCATATGGTGGGGCCCCTGAACCCCCACGCCACCCATGCCAACCGGGCGTACCGGTCCGGGACCGGGCCGCCCGGCCGGCCGCACCGACACGTCGGCGCGGCCCCACCGCGCACGCGAGCGCTCGCGCTCTTTGGAGTCCCCCAGTGCAACCACTCCCCCCGCTCCTGCGGTACGCCGCGAACGCCCTCCCCCTCGCCGTACTCGTCGCGTCCTTCGCCGCCCAGGCAGCCGCGGCAGCTGTCCCGCACCTCGCACTGCTGGTCACCGCGACGGCCGCCAACCTGCTGGCCGAGGCCGCCCTGCACCGATGGCGGCCGGGCCAGGTCTCGCTGCTCGCCAAGGTCCGGGCCGATGTCATGGTCCGTCGGCTGACCTGCGATTTCCTGCTGATCGTGGGGCTGCTCCGGCTGGGCGGCGAACACCGGGAGACGGTCTACCTCCCGCTCGTCCTCGGCTTGCTCCTCTTCTACGCGCTCCACTTCGCCGGCCACGCGGCGGCGATCCGGGTGCGCGCGGCCCGGACCCTGCCGCTGCTCACCCGCAATATCGACGCCTCCGCCCTGGGCATCACGCCGGCGCCCCCGGCCCTGCTGATGCGCCGGCACGGGCCGCGCCTGCTGCTGTTCGGGCTGCCCGCGACCGTCGGGCTGCTGGTGACGGCGGCGGGCGACGAGCCGGAGTTCGCCGCGGCGGGCATCGCGCTGTCGGCCGCCCTCGCCGCCCTCTCGCTGGCCGAGCTGGTGCGGTGCCTGGTCCGGCGCCGCCCCGCGTCGGACCAGGAGGTGCTGGACTGGTTCGACGGCTGGCTCGCGGACTACCGGCCGACCGTCGGCATGTACTTCTCCGGCGGCGTCTCGTCCGCGTACCAGGCCAACATGTGGCTCGACGCGCTGTCCGGACTCGACGGCCGTCCGGTGATCGTGCTGCGCGAGCGCTTCATGATGCAGCGCATCGGCGCCACGGACATCCCCGTCGTGTGCATCCCGAAGGTCGCCCAGCTGCTCCGCCTGGAGCACTCGGCCCTGAAGCTGCTGATCCACCCCGCGAACTCCGGCAAGACCTCGCAGGTCCTGCGGATACCGTCGATCAAGCACGCCTTCGTCAACCACGGCGAGAGCGACAAGCTCTCCAGCTGCAACCCGTACGCGAAGGCGTACGACGAGGTGTGGGTCGCGGGACCGGCGGCGCGCGAGCGCTACGCACTGGCCGACGTCGGCATCGAGGACCGTGACGTGGTGGAGATCGGCCGCCCCCAGCTCGCCCCGATCACCCCGTACGCCGGCCCGCCCGCCGGTGCGCGCACGACCGTGCTCTACGCGCCCACGTGGGAGGGCTGGGACGGCAATCCGGGCAACACCTCGGTCGTCCTGGCCGGCGAGAACATCGTCCGGGCGCTGCTGCGCGACCCGGCCGTCCGGCTCCTCTACAAGCCGCACCCGATGACCGGCTCGGTCGATCCCCGGGCCGCCGCCGCCGACGCCCGCATCCAGGCCCTGATCCGCGAGGCCAACCGCGGCCGCCCCGGCCCGCGCCCCGGCCCGCGGGCAGCCGCCGAGCTGGCCCGCCGGACCGCGGAGCTGGCCGCGCTGACCGCCGCCTCGTTCCGCGACGACGCGGACGACGCGGAACGCATGCTGGCGCAGGGCACTCCGGAGCCCGGCCGGGCCGGGGCGGTCACCGCGGCGACCTCGGCCTGGGAGGCGGCCCACTGGGCGTCGCTCCCGCCCGCTGAGCACCAGATCATCACGGCCCCGCAGCCCGCGCTGTACGCCTGCTTCAACGAGGCGGACCTGCTGATCAGCGACGTGTCGAGCGTGGTCACGGACTACCTGGCGGCCGAGAAGCCGTACGCCGTCGCGAACACCGGCGGCCTGTCCGAGGAACAGTTCCGCGAGGCGTTCCCGACGGTCCGCGCGGCGACGATCCTGACGCCGGACGCGGCCGGTGTCGCCGCCCTGCTCGACTCGGTGCGCAACCCGGGCAACGACGGGCTGGCCGCCGCCCGCGCGGGTCTGAAGCTCCATCTCCTGGGCCCCTCGGACCCGCCGTCCCAGACACGCTTCGGCGAGGCCGCACTGGGCCTGTGCGCGATGGCGGACGAGCACCGCGTACGGATGTCGAACCGGCTGCTCCCGGGGATACCGGCACAGCGCGGAGCGCTGGAGGAGGCCGACGCGGCGGGCGAGGAACAGCTGGAGCCCGCGCCCGAGGCCTGAAGGGCCCGTCCCGCCCGTGGGCCCGGTGACCGGGCCTACGGGTGGCGCAGGCGCCAGCCCTGCCAGGCCGAGCCGATCATCTCGTCCAGGCCGTACCGGGCCGACCAGCCCAGCTCCGCCCGGATCCGGTCGGCCGCCGCGACCACGCGCGCGGGGTCGCCGGGCCGGCGGGCGGTCACCTCGGGGACGGTGTCCCCGTTGTCCGTCACCTTGAGGATGCGGTCGACCATCTCCCGTACGGAACTGCCCTCGCCGCGTCCGATGTTGAGCGTGAGATCCGTACCGGGCTCCGCGTCTTCGAGCCGGTGCGCGGCCGCGAGGTGGGCGGAGGCGATGTCCTCGACGTGGATGTAGTCGCGGACGCAGGTGCCGTCAGGCGTCGCGTAGTCGTCGCCGAAGATCCGCGGACCCAGGCCGGCCTCCAGGCGCTCGAAGACCATCGGGATGAGGTTGAACACCCCGGCGTCGGCCAGCTCCGGCGACGCCGCGCCGGCCACGTTGAAATAGCGGAGCGAGGCGCAGCGCAGCCCGTGGGCGCGGGCGGCGGCGTGGATCAGCCACTCCCCGACGAGTTTGGTCTCGCCGTACGGGCTCATCGGCGCGCACGGGGTGTCCTCGGTCACGAGGGTGACGTCGGGCATGCCGTATACGGCGGCGGACGAGGAGAACACCAGCCGGTCGACACCCGCGTCGACCATGCTCTCCAGCAGCACCTCCAGGCCCGTCACGTTCTCCCGGTAGTAGTGGAGGGGCCGCTCCACGGACTCGCCGACCTGCTTCTTGCCCGCGATGTGCACCACACCGGTCACCCTGTGGTCGCGGATCGCCGCGTCCAGCGCAGGACGGTCCAGGACGCTGCCGGTCACCAGGGGCACTCCTTCGGGTACCTTCTCGGCGCTGCCGGTCGACAGGTCGTCGTACACCACGACCCGCTGACCGCCCGTGAGCATCGCGCGCACGACGTGCGCGCCGATGTATCCCGCCCCGCCCGTAACCATCCAGGTCATATCGTGCGTCTCCCTGTCCGAGTCCTTGCGCATCCGATTCACTCTACGTGTACATAAAGTCGGACCGGCGGACCCGCTCCTGCCCCTCAAAGAGGGCTGACAGGATCAATTACGCTGTCCGGGTGCTGGACACCGTCGCACTGTTCAAAGGTGCGCACCGCGTACCTCGCACACCCCCCTCGGACAGCTCTCTGGACTGGTGGACGATGCCTCGACTGACACTCATCGTGCCTGCGTACAACGTGCAGGGGTACATCGGGGAGTGTCTCGACTCCGTGCTCCAGCAGGACTTCACCGACTTCGAGATCATCGGCGTCGACGACTGCTCACCGGACGGCTCCGGCGCGATCCTCGACACATACGCGAAACGCGACTCCCGCGTCCGTGTGCTCCACCTCACGGAGAACGTGGGTCTGGGACATGCCCGCAACGCGGGTATCGACGAGGCGACCGGTGACTACCTGATCTTCCTGGACAGCGACGACACCCTGGCCCCGGGTTCGCTGGCGGCCATCGCGGCGCGCCTCGACGCGACGGACGACCCCGACGTCCTGGTCTACGACTACACCCGCACCTACTGGGACGGGCGGCTGCTGCGCAACAGGCGTGAGGAGCTGCTGGACGAGAGCGGTCCCGACGTCTTCACTCTGGCCGACCGGCCGCAGCTGCTCGACCTGCTGCAGATCGTGTGGAACAAGGCCTACCGCCGCGACTTCGTCAGCCGGCACGGCTTCCGGTTCCCGGCCGGCTACTACGAGGACGCGCCGTGGACGTTCTCCTCGCTGATCTCGGCGGAGACCATCGCCGTCCTGGACCGCTCGTGCGTGCTGTACCGGCAGCGGCGGGAGGGCGGGAACATTCTCCGCACGGTCAGCCGCAAGCACTTCGACGTCTTCGGCCAGTACGACCGCGTCTTCGCCTATCTGGACGCGCGGCCGGAGCTGGAGACCTGGCGCCCGGCGCTCTTCGGGAAGATGGCCGACCACTTCCTGACCGTCCTGGAAAAGCCGGGCCGGCTTCCGCGGGACGCGCGGGCCGAGTTCTTCCACCGCGCGGCCAAGGAATACCGGAGCCGGCTGCCGGCGGGCTTCAGGCGGCCGCCGGGCGGCAAGGGTTACAAGTACGCCCTGCTCGGCCTCGATTCCTACCCGACGTTCGTCGGCGTCATCCGGGTCAACAACGTGCGCAACCGGGCCAGGCTGGGCGGCCGGGCCCGCGTCGGCCGGGCCAGGCGCGCCGCGCTCGGCATGTTCTACAAGTCCCAGCTGCGCATGCCGCTGGACGAGAACCTCGCGGTGTTCTCCGCGTACTGGGGCCGCGGCTACTCCTGCAACCCCGCGGCCATCGAGGCGGAGCTGGGCCGGCTGGCCCCGGGCATGCGCCGGGTCTGGGCGGTCAGGTCCGAGCACCGCGACCGGGTCCCCGCAGGCGTCGAGGCGGTGGTGGTCGGCTCCCGCGAGTACTGGTCGGTGATGGCCCGCGCGAAGTACCTCACGAACAACGTGAACTTCGGCGACACCGTGATCAAGCGCGAGGGCCAGGTCCATCTGCAGACCCATCACGGCACTCCGCTGAAGACGATGGGCCTCGACCAGGCCCAGTACCCCGCGTCCACCAGCATGGACATGGAGAAGCTGCTGCGCCGGTGCGACCGCTGGGACTACAGCCTGTCCGCCAACCGCTTCTCCACCACCGTGTGGGAGCGGGTGTACCCCTGCCGGTACAAGTCGCTGGAGACCGGCTACCCGCGCAACGACGTCCTGCTCAACGCCACCGCGGCCGACGTCTCGCGGGCCCGGCACGAACTCGGCCTGGCCGACGGCTCGACGGCGTTCCTCTACGCCCCGACCCACCGCGAGTACCAGAAGTCCTTCACCCCCCGGCTCGACCTGCCGAAGCTGGCCGAGGAGCTGGGCCCCGACGTCACGCTGCTGGTGCGCGGCCACTACTTCTACAAGGCGTCCGGCCGGCTCGCCGATCTCCAGGCCGACGGCCGGATCATCGACGTCTCCTCGCACGGGAACGTCGAGCAGCTCTACCTCGCGGCGGACGCCCTCGTCACGGACTACTCCTCGGCGATGTTCGACTACGCCAACCTGGACCGGCCGATCGTGATCTACGCCGACGACTGGGACACCTACCGGGCCGTGCGCGGCACCTACTTCGACCTGATGGCGGAGCCCCCGGGCGCCGTGGCCACCAGCCAGGAGCAGCTGACCTCGGTGCTGGGTTCCCAGGAGTGGCGGAGCGAGAAGTCGGCGGGGCTGCGCAAGGCGTTCCGGGAGCGCTTCTGCGACTACGACGACGGGCGCGCCGCGGAGCGCGTCGTGCGCCGGGTGTTCCTGGGCGAGGAGGCGATGCTCCCGTATCTCCCGGTCGACGAGCGTACCCCGGCGCCCTCCCCCGCCGAAGCGCTGGAGCGGTCCGGCCGGTCCTGAGGGCCGGGCACCGCGCAAAGCACGCGGTCCCGGCTCCCCACCGGGGGAACCGGGACCGCGGAGGTCTCCCGTCGCCTACGCGAACGGGTCGAACTCCTGGTACTCCTTGCTGACGTCGTCGCGCTCGTCCTCGCGGTCGCGACGGCGCTGGGCGGCCGGACGCGGCTCCTCCAGGCGGTGGTCCTCGCCACGGCGGCCGAGCATCTCGGCGCCGGCCGTCACGGTCGGCTCCCAGTCGAAGACGACGGCGTTGTCCTCGGCGCCGATCGCCACCCCGTCTCCCGCACGGGCGCCGGCCTTGCGCAGCGCGTCCTCGACGCCGAGCCGGTTCAGCCGGTCCGCGAGGTAGCCGACGGCCTCGTCGTTGTTGAAGTCGGTCTGGCGCACCCAGCGCTCCGGCTTCTCGCCGCGCACCCGGTAGATGCCGTCGTCCTCCAGGACCACGGTGAACCCGGCGTCGTCCACGGCCTTGGGCCGGATGACGATACGGGTCGCCTCCTCCACCGGCTTGGCGGCGCGCGCCTCGGCGATGACGCCGGCCAGCGCGAAGGACAGCTCCTTGAGCCCGGTGCGGGCCACGGCGGACACCTCGAAGACGCGGTAGCCGCGGGCCTCCAGGTCCGGACGGATCATCTCCGCCAGGTCCAGGCCGTCCGGGATGTCGATCTTGTTGAGGACGACGATGCGGGGCCGGTCCTCCAGACCGCCGTACAGCTTCAGCTCCTTCTCGATCATGTCGAGGTCGGAGAGCGGGTCGCGGTCGGACTCCAGCGTCGCGGTGTCCAGTACGTGCACGAGGACCGAGCAGCGCTCGACGTGGCGCAGGAACTCCAGGCCGAGGCCCTTGCCCTGGCTCGCGCCCGGGATCAGGCCCGGGACGTCCGCGATGGTGTAGACGGTGGAGCCCGCGGTGACGACGCCGAGGTTCGGGACCAGGGTCGTGAACGGGTAGTCCGCGATCTTCGGCTTGGCGGCCGACAGGACCGAGATCAGCGAGGACTTGCCGGCGCTCGGGTAGCCCACCAGGGCCACGTCGGCGACGGTCTTCAGCTCCAGGACGATGTCCCGGCTCTCACCGGGCTCACCGAGCAGCGCGAAGCCGGGGGCCTTGCGGCGGGCCGAGGCCAGCGCGCCGTTGCCGAGGCCGCCTCGGCCGCCCTGGCCGGCGACGAACATGGTGCCCTGGCCGACCAGGTCGGCGAGCACGTTGCCGTCGGTGTCGAGCACGACGGTGCCGTCCGGCACTGGCAGGATCAGGTCCTGGCCCTCCTTGCCGGTGCGGTTGTCACCGGCACCGGGCTGGCCGTTGGTGGCCTTGCGGTGGGGGTGGTGGTGATAGTCGAGGAGGGTGGTGACGGCCTGGTCGACGATCAGGGTCACATCGCCGCCGCGGCCGCCGTTGCCGCCGTCCGGGCCGCCGAGCGGCTTGAACTTCTCACGGTGAACGGAGGCGCAGCCGTGGCCCCCGTTACCCGCGGCGGCATGCAGCTCGACGCGGTCCACGAAGGTGGTCATGGTTGGAACCTCCAGTTACATACGTGCAGAAAAATCTCGCTCGTGCCCCTGTAGGAGCAACACGCGAAAGGCGGACCCACTTCCCGTAACAGGAAGTGAGGTCCGCCTCCACGTCAAACCGTTCTACGAGCGCCGAGAATCAGCCGGCGATCGGAACGATGTTCACGACCTTGCGGCCACGGTGCGTGCCGAACTCGACCGCACCGGCGGCGAGGGCGAACAGCGTGTCGTCGCCGCCACGGCCGACGCCCGTGCCCGGGTGGAAGTGGGTGCCGCGCTGGCGGACCAGGATCTCACCGGCGTTGACGGCCTGACCGCCGAAGCGCTTCACGCCGAGCCGCTGGGCATTGGAGTCGCGCCCGTTACGGGTGGACGATGCGCCCTTCTTATGTGCCATGTCTCCTCAGTCCCTTACTTCGCAGCCGCGGGGATACCGGTGACCTTGATCGCCGTGTACTGCTGGCGGTGACCCTGGCGACGGCGGTAGCCGGTCTTGTTCTTGTAGCGAAGGATGTCGATCTTCGCGCCCTTGTGGTGGTCCACGATCTCGGCCTGGACCTTGATGCCGTCAAGCACCCACGGGTCGCTGGTCACGGCGTCGCCGTCGACAACGAGCAGGGTAGAGAGCTCTACCGTGTCGCCAACACTGGCGGTGGGAATCTTGTCAACCTCAACGATGTCGCCGACAGCAACCTTGTGCTGGCGACCACCGCTGCGCACGATGGCGTACACGCGGATCTCACTCTCACTCGAAGACGAAACCCCTGAAGCCAGCCGCTCACACGGGTCCGGGGACCCGTGATGATCCGGATTGGACGAGCGGCCTCTCCCGAACGAGCGGGAGGTCAGTGCTCAGAGGTGTGGCGAAACAAACGCCGACGGTCAAGATTACGGGGCCTGGGACACCCCGGTCAAACCGGGCCCCGTTTCAGGACCCGGCCGCCCTGACGTAGTCGGCGTAGGCGTCTCTGATCCCGTCCGGGGACAGGTTCAGGTGTTCCAGGATGGTGTACCGGCCCGGCCTGGTCCGGGGTGCGAACTCGACCACCGAGACGAACTCGTCCACGCTGAACCCGATCTCCTGCGCGGTGACCGGCAGGCCGTGGCGCCGCAGCGTCGCGGCCATCCGCGCGGACTCCTGGTAGGCGCCGCGCAGGTGCATCGCGAAGGCCGCGCCCAGACCGCACTGCTCCCCGTGGCTGGCCGCCCGCCGGGGGAAGAGCAGGTCGAAGGCGTGGTTGATCTCGTGGCAGGCGCCGGAGGCGGGCCGGCTGTCGCCCGCGACCGACATCGAGATCCCGGTGAGCACCAGCCCCTCCGCCAACACCTGGAGGAACCGGTCCTCGTCCAGCGACCCGGGGTGGCGCAGCACGGCCTCGCCGGCCTGCCGGGCCATCGCCGCGGCCAGTCCGTCGATGTCCTCGCCGTTGACCTGGTGCGCGAGCTCCCAGTCCGCCACGGCGGAGATGTTCGAGAGCGCGTCCCCGATCCCGGACCGCACGAAGCGGACCGGGGCCTCACGGATGATGTCGAGGTCGATGACGACGGCGATCGGGTTCGGGACACCGTAGGAGCCTCGGCCCGCGTCGTTGTCCAGCGTGGCCACCGGTGAGCACAGACCGTCGTGCGACAGGTTCGTCGCCACGGCGACCAGCGGCAGCCCGATGCGCGCCGCGGCGAACTTGGCACAGTCGATGATCTTGCCGCCGCCGAGGCCGACCACGGCGTCGTACCGCCCGGACTTCATGTCCTCGGCCAGCTTGACGGCGTCGTTCAGCGTGCCGCCGCCGACCTCGAACCAGGAGGCGCCGGGCAGGCTGTCCGAGAGCCGCTCCCGCAGCGCCCGGCCGGAGCCCCCGCTTATCGCGACCGCCAGCTTCCCCGAGCCGGAGATCCGCTGATCGGCGAGGACACCCGCCAGATCCGCCAGAGCGCCGGCCCGGATGTCGACGACGACCGGTGCGGGGATCAGCCGGGTCAGTACTGGCACGCGATGGTCCTGCCCTTGGCCAGGTCCTCGTGGTTGTCGATCTCCACCCACTTGATGTCGCCGATCGGCTCCACGTCGACCTTGAAGCCTCGGTTGACGAGCTCCTGGTAGCCGTCCTCGTAGTAGAGGTCCGGGTCGCGCTCGAACGTGGTCTTCAGCGCGTCGGCCAGCTCCTCGGCCGCCTCGCCCTCGATGAGGGTGACACCGATGTACTCGCCGGTGGCCTCGGCCGGGTCCATCAGCTTGGTGATCCGCCGGACGCCCTTGCCCTCCTCGACGACGACCTTCATCTCCTCGTCGGCGAGCTTCTTCACCGTGTCGAGGGCGAGGATGATCTTCTTGCCGTCGCCTCGGGCCGCCAGCAGCGTCTTCTCGACGGAGACGGGGTGCACGGTGTCGCCGTTGGCGAGGATCACGCCGTCCTTGAGGGCGTCACGGCCGCACCAGAGGGAGTAGGCGTTGTTCCACTCCTCGGCCTTGTCGTTGTCGATCAGGGTGAGGGTGAGACCGTACTTGGCCTCCAGGGCGGCCTTGCGCTCGTACAGGGCCTCCTTGCGGTAGCCCACGATGATCGCGACCTCGGTCAGGCCGACCTCGGCGAAGTTGCCGAGCGTCAGGTCGACGACGGTGAGGCTCTCCTCGTTCCCCTCGGGCCCGACCGGCACCAGGGCCTTGGGCAGGGTGTCGGTGTAGGGGCGCAGACGACGGCCTGCGCCGGCCGCCAGAATCATGCCGATCATGAGGGTTCTCCTTGGTCCTTGGTGCGTGTGTCCCGGGTGGTGGGTCCGGGTGCCGTACGGGAACGGGCCCCGACAGCCTCTCAGAGCTCGGCCGCCACGTAACCGCGCAGCCAGTCGCGGAATTCGGGGCCCAGGTCCTCGCGCTCGCAGGCGAGTCTGACGATGGCCCGCAGGTAGTCGCCCCGGTCACCGGTGTCGTAGCGGCGGCCCCGGAAGACGACGCCGTGGACCGGGCCGCCGAGCTTCTCGTCGGCGGCCAGCTGCTGGAGCGCGTCGGTCAGCTGGATCTCGCCGCCCCGGCCGGGCTCCGTCTCGCGCAGCACGCCGAAGACCGCGGGGTCCAGGACGTAGCGTCCGATGACGGCGAGGTTGCTGGGGGCGTCGCCCGGGTCCGGCTTCTCGACCAGCCCGGTGACCCGGACGACGTCGCCCCGGGACGTGGCCTCCGCCGCGGCGCAGCCGTACATGTGGATCTGCTCGGGAGCCACCTCCATCAGCGCGACGACGCTGCCGCCCTCGCGCTCCTGGATCTCCACCATGCGGGCCAGCAGCGGATCGCGCGGGTCGATCAGGTCGTCGCCGAGGAGCACCGCGAACGGCTCGTCGCCCACATGGGGCTCCGCGCACAGGACGGCGTGACCCAGACCGCGCGGGTCGCCCTGGCGGACGTAGTGCATCGTCGCCAGGTCGCTCGACTCCTGCACCCTGCGCAGCCGTTCGGCATCGCCCTTACGGGTGAGCGCCGACTCCAACTCGTAATTCCGGTCGAAGTGGTCCTCCAGGGCGCGCTTGTTGCGCCCGGTGATCATCAGGACGTCGCTCAGTCCCGCGGCGGCGGCCTCCTCCACGACGTACTGGATCGCGGGCTTGTCGACCACCGGCAGCATCTCCTTGGGAGTTGCCTTGGTCGCCGGCAGGAACCGGGTGCCGAGCCCGGCGGCCGGTATGACGGCCTTCTGGATCTTGCGCATGTGCTCAGACTCCCGTGTCCGCGGGGAAGGATTCGGTGCGGCGGGGGCGGCAGTACGCAGCCGGGCCGGTTCCTGTGACGGAACCGGTCCGGCTGCGTACGGGCGCACGGTGCGAGGTCGCTCAGACCTCGTCCGCCGAAGCCGTGACGGAGGACGGGCTCTGCTGCTCCGCCGCCACCGTCTTCTTCGCTGCCGCCTTCTTGGCCGTCGTCTTCTTCGCGGCGGTCTTCTTGGCGGCGGTCTTCGTGGCGGTCGCCTTCTTGGTGGTGGCCGCCTTCTTGGCCGTGGCCTTCTTGGCGGTCTTACGGGCCGCCTTCTTGGCCGGTGCGGCCTCGTCCGTACCGGCGTCGGCGTCCGCGGCGGACTCCGGCGCCTGCCGGTCCTCGGTGGAGGCGGTCACCACGACGGTCGCGGCCTCGTCCGTACCGGCCGGGGAGCCGGCGGGCGCGGTGGCCTTGCGGGTGGCGCGGCGCCGGGCACGCGGCGGTGCGGCAGGCTCCTCGGCGGGGACCTCCACGTGCGGGGCCTCGGCCACCGGGTCCTCCGCGGCGACCGGGTCGGCGTCGGAGACCGGCGCCTCTGCAGCCGGGGCGGGCTGCGCCGGAGCGGGCTCGGCCACTACCGGCTCGGCCGGAGCCGGCGAACCGGCCGGGGCGGTCGCCTTGCGGGTCGCACGACGGCGCGTGCGGCCCTGGGGCGCCTCAGCGGCGGGGGGCTCGACGGCGGTCTCGGCAACCGGCTCCACGACGGGCTCCGGCTCCACGACCGGCTCCGGCTCGGCCACCGGAGCGGGCGCGGACGCCTGCTTCGGGGCACCTGCCGGGGCGGACGCCTTACGGGTCGCCCGGCGACGGCCACGGCCGCGGCCTGCCGCGGCCTCCGCCTCGGCCGCGCTGCTGTACAGCTCCTCGTCCGGGACGAACTCCGGCTCGGGCAGCGCCAGCGGGGCGGCGACCTCGGCCGCGACCTCCGCCTCGGTCTCGACCTCGTTGTCGCTGTCGTGCTCGTGCTCGTGGCCGTGGTCCTGCTCGTGGTCCTGGCCGGAACCGCCGCGGCGCTTCTTGGACCGCTTGCCGTTGCCGCCGCCACCGCCCACCGAGGTGGGCTGCTCCATGTGCACGATCACGCCGCGCCCGTTGCAGTGGACGCAGGTCTCGGAGAAGGACTCCAGCAGACCCTGTCCGACCCGCTTGCGGGTCATCTGGACCAGGCCGAGCGAGGTGACCTCGGCGACCTGGTGCTTCGTACGGTCGCGTCCCAGGCACTCCAGGAGACGCCGCAGCACCAGGTCCCGGTTGGACTCCAGCACCATGTCGATGAAGTCGACGACGACGATGCCACCGAGGTCGCGCAGCCGCAGCTGGCGCACGATCTCCTCGGCCGCCTCCAGGTTGTTCTTGGTGACGGTCTCCTCGAGGTTGCCGCCCTGGCCGGTGAACTTGCCGGTGTTGACGTCGACGACGACCATCGCCTCGGTCTTGTCGATCACCAGCGAGCCGCCGCTCGGCAGGTAGACCTTGCGGTCCAGCGCCTTCATGAGCTGCTCGTCGATCCGGTACGTCGCGAAGATGTCGACCTCGGAGGTCCACCGCGACAGCCGGTCCGTCAGGTCGGGCGCCACGTGCGAGACATAGCCGTGGATGGTGTCCCACGCCTCGTTGCCGCTGACGATGACCTTGGAGAAGTCCTCGTTGAAGATGTCGCGGACGACCCGGACGGTCATGTCCGGCTCGCCGTAGAGCAGCGTCGGCGCGTTGGAGGCGCCGCTGCTCTTCGACTTCTTCTGGATGTCCTCCCACTGGCCCTGGAGGCGCTCGACGTCGCGGCGCAGCTCGTCCTCGCTGGCGCCCTCCGCGGCGGTGCGGACGATGACGCCCGCGTCCTCGGGGACGATCTTCTTGAGGATGGTCTTGAGCCGGGCACGCTCGGTGTCGGGCAGCTTGCGGCTGATCCCGGTCATCGAGCCCTCGGGCACGTAGACCAGGTAACGGCCGGGCAGCGAGACCTGGCTGGTCAGGCGGGCGCCCTTGTGGCCGATCGGGTCCTTCGTCACCTGGACGAGGACGGACTGGCCGGACTTGAGCGCGGTCTCGATGCGGCGCGGCCCGTGGGCCATGCCGAGCGCCTCGAAGTTGACCTCACCGGCGTACAGGACGGCGTTGCGGCCCTTGCCGATGTCGACGAACGCGGCCTCCATGGACGGCAGGACGTTCTGGACCTTGCCCAGGTAGACGTTGCCGACGTAGCTGGTGGCCTGCTCCTTGTTGACGTAGTGCTCGACGAGCACGTTGTCCTCGAGGACGCCGATCTGGGTGCGCTCGCCGTTCTGGCGGACGACCATGACACGCTCGACGGCCTCGCGGCGGGCCAGGAACTCCGCCTCGGTGATGATCGGGACCCGGCGGCGGCCCTGCTCGCGGCCCTCGCGACGGCGCTGCTTCTTGGCCTCCATACGCGTCGAGCCCTTGATGGACTGGACCTCGTCGAAGCCGGTACCGGGCTCGCGCTCGGCTTCCTTCTTACGGGGCTCACGGACCTTGACGACCGTGCGCTCCGGGTCGTCCGTGCCGTTCTCGGCGTCGGACGAGGAGTCACCGCTGCGACGGCGGCGGCGACGGCGGCGACGGCTGCTGCTCGAACCGGCGGCGCCGGAGTCGCTGTCGTCGTCGTTGTCCTCGTCGCCCTCGTCCTCGGACTCGTGGGCGCGCTCCTGCTCGTCCTCGGAGCGGTCGGAACGGTGGTCGGCGGTGTCGTCGTGGTGCTGCTGCTCCGTGCTCTCGTCCTCGGCGGACTCGCCACGGCGGCGACGGCGGCCACCACGACGGCGGCGGCGCGAGGGCCGGTCACCGTACTCGTCGGTGTCCTCGCCGTCGTGCTCGGCGTCGTTCTCGCTGTCGCCCGAGGGCTCGTGGTCCTCCGTGGCCTGCTCCTCCACCGGGGCGGCGGCAGGCGCGGGTGCGGCGGCGGGCTCGGCCTCGGCGGCCTCACCGCGACGGCGGCGACGGCGGCGCGAACCCCCCTGCGGGGCCTCGGCGGGGGCGGGCGCCTCGGCGACCGGGGTCTGCTCCTCGGCCGTCCCGATCTCGTCCTCGGGCTCCTCGTCCTGCGTACCGGTGCCTGCGGCGGCGGCTGCTGCGGCGGTCTCCGGGGTCTGGAACATCGGCTCGGAGAAGACCGGAGCCTGGAACACGGCGACCGCGGGGCGCGCCGCGCCACGGCTCCGGCGCGCGGGCTCCTCGACCTTGCCGGTGAACTCGGGGCGGCCGGCGGCCGCGGTGGCGCGGCGGCGCTGGCGGCCGCGCGGGGCGGCCTCCTCGACCTCGGCGGTCTCGGCTGCCAGCTCCTCGACGGCTGCCTCGGGCAGGCTCTCGCCGGTCTGGACCTCGTTGCGCTCTTCGGTGGCCTGCGGGGCACCCGCCGGGGCGGTGGCCTTGCGGACCGCGCGACGGCGGCCACGCGGGGCCTCGACCGGCTCGGCCTGCTCGGCGGCGGCCGGAGCGGCCTCCACCGGCTCGGCCGCGACGGGCTCGGCGGTCTCGGTGCGGGCGCCCTGCGGCGCACCGGCGGGGGCGGAGGCCCTGCGGCGGGCACGGCCGCGCGGCGCCTCGGCGGCGGGCTCGGGGCTCGCCGCGGCGGCCGGCTCCTCGACGATCTCCACGACCTCGGCGGCCTGCGGGGCACCCGCCGGGGCGGTGGCCTTGCGGGAGGCGCGGCGACGCGCACGCGGCGCCTCGACCGGCTCCTCGGCAACGGGCTCGGGGCTCGCCGCGGCGGCCGGCTCCTCGACGATCTCCACGGCCTCGGCGGCCTGCGGAGCGCCCGCCGGGGCGGTGGCCTTGCGGGCGGCGCGACGACGCGCACGCGGCGCCTCGACCGGCTCGGCCTGCTCGACCGGCTCCTCGGCGACGGGCTCGGGGGCCACGGTGGGCTCCACGACCTCGGCGGCCTGCGGGGCACCCGCCGGAGCGGTGGCCTTGCGGACCGCGCGGCGGCGGGCCCGCACGGGCGGGGCGGCCTCGGCCTCGGTGGTGTTCTCGGTGGTGGGGTCCGACTCTCCGGCGTCAACGGCCGGTATGGCCGGCGCGTCCGCCGCGCCCTGTGCGCCGCCCGAGGGCGGGCCGGCCGGGCGGGACGCCGCACGGCGCCTGCGGCGCGGCGGCAGCTTGTCCCCGGGGGTGTTGCTGTCTTCTGCGTTCCCGGTCGTGCCGGGTTCGGTGGGCTCGAGCATGCGGGCGGTTCTCCCGTCGGGCTCCCGGGCGCCGCGTCTGTTTCCGGTCCGGCACGGTCCGCTCATGTACGCGGTACCGCCGTCCGGGGCGCGGGCGCCGCACGGGGGCTGAATGTCTGGCTCGCCGGTTCCGTACACGGTGTGCGCACGGCCTGGCGAAAGTCTTATGGGTCTGCGCGCGGCCCGGACCAGGTGGCTCCCGAGTCCGAGGGCTGCGCTACAACGACCGCCTTACGCGGTTCCCGCACCTTCAGGCGCCGTCGCGGCGGCGGTCCCGGTGGCCGTGGGTAGAGCGGCCGGGGCTGCCTCGCGGTCAGGCGCGAGCGGGTCGGTCACCGTGCCGGACTCCTCGTCGAAGAGCCCCTGCGCCAGCCTGGTCACCGCTGCGGGGACCGGCGGCGCCAGGTCGGCCACAACGCGGAGACCGGACAGGACGTCGTCAGGTCGTACGGCAGGTGTCACGTGCCGAACAACCAGCCGCAGTATCGCACAGGCCTTGACCTCGGGCCTATCAGGCTGTTGGTCAAGGGCTTGCAGGTCCACCACGGCGGACCTGGCGTCGAAGGTGCGGATGCCGTTCTTCGTGCGGCGCTGGACCTCGACGGTCTCGGCCCCGTTGAAGGCGGCCACGGCCTTCTCGGCCTCCTCGACGGAGACCCCGTCCAGCCGCATCTCCCAGACGGAGGCGGTCAGCCGGTCGGCGAGACCCGAGGTGCGGGCCTCCACGGCGTCCGTGATGTCGAGCCCGTCCGGCAGCGAGTCGTTCAGCAGCTCACGCAGGACGTCGGGGTCACGCGCCTCGCTGAGGGCGATCTCCAGGAACTCGGCCTCGCTGCCCGTGCCGGTGGGAGCGGCATTGGCGTAGGACACCTTGGGGTGCGGGGTGAAGCCCGCCGAGTAGGCCATGGGCACCTCCGAGCGGCGCAGCGCCCGCTCGAAAGCACGCTGGAAGTCACGGTGACTGGTGAACCGGAGGCGGCCGCGCTTGGTGTAACGCAGACGAATGCGCTGCACTGTGGGTGCGGGCGGCGGGCCTTCGGGCTGTCGCTTGCCCAGTGGTTCTTCTCCTCGGTGCGGGGCGGACGCGGTGGCGCACCGCCCACGAAATACGGGTGGCCCGGGGTGTCCGCTCCGGCTCACCCCTGCTCTGCGGCTTTCCCGCCGTGCAGGGAGATCTCTGGTTCGGGCGCCGCGCTGGGCACAATCGTTGTACTACCCAGAGTACGCGCAACCCGCCTGTCGAGTTCCCGGGGCTCGGTCACGCGCGGCCCGCCGACCAGTGCCCGCCACGCGTCACGACGCGCCTGCCGCACGGTTTCGCGGGCGGTGCGCATCGCGTCCCGGGCCGTCCGGCCAGCTGTGACGGCCGCCCGCCGGGCCGGGGCCCACACCGCGTCGCGCACGAAATGCCCGACAGGGGTGCACACCGTGCGGTAGGCCCAGGCCACCGGCGCCCCGACCAGGTGCCGTGCCAGCCAGGCCAGCGCCCGGCCGACGGCCCGCGAGACGAATCCGGCGGCGCGCCACGCGAACCCGAACGCGGCCGCGACCTCCCGGCCCACGGGGGCGAGCACCCGCTGGTACCCCCAGACCAGCGGAGTGACGAGAAGCACCGAGACGAGCAGGCACAGACCGGCCCACAGCCCCCGGAAGCCGGCGGCGACGCCTCGCCCCAGCAGGTCGAGGAGCCAAGCGGTGCCGTGCCCCAGCGGGGTGAGCAGTTCCCGGTACGCCCACCGGGCGGGGACGACGACCAGGTAGCGGACCACCCAGGCGGCGGCCGACCCCAGCGGCACCAGCACATACCGCCACACGCCCACGACCGGCAGGACGAGCACGGCCCTGAGCAGCCATCCGATCCCGGTGAGGAGTCCGCGTCCGGCGGGTGCGAGCAGCCCCAGGTACGCCCACCGCAGCCCGTGTCCGAGCGGGGTGAGGATCTCCCGGTACATCCAGCCGGCCGGGACCGCGATCCCGTACCGCACCCCGGGCACCACGACGTACCGCCAGAGCGCGGTCCACGGCCACACGAGCACCGCCCACGCCAGCCACCGCACCCCGAGGGCCACCGGGGTCACCACCCACGTCCACAGCCATCCGGCCGGGGCGGCCACGAGGACCTGGAACAGCCAGGAAAGGCCCCGTCCCAGCGGCCTGAGCAGGGTCCGGTCGACGGCGCGGGCGCATGCGGCGAGCGCGTCCCACACCATCCGGACCGGCAGGACGAGCACGAGGACCACGATCCGCACCGGAATCCGGACGAGGGTGGTCAGACAGCCGTCGCCGCTCTCGTACCGCGCGGGGGCCTGGTGCTCTGCGTTGTCCATGCACTCCATGACGCGAAGGCCCGGTCCGGGGGTTTCCCGGGCCGGGCCTTCGTCATCGAGCTGTCACCCGGCCGGAGCCGGACGGTGTCACTTCACGACCGTCAGCGGGAGGAGCTTCTTGCCCGTCGGGCCGATCTGGATGTCGAGGTCGAGCTGCGGGCACACCCCGCAGTCGAAGCACGGCGTCCAGCGGCAGTCCTCGACCTCGGTCTCGTCGAGCGAGTCCTGCCAGTCCTCCCAGAGCCAGTCCTTGTCGAGGCCGGAGTCCAGGTGGTCCCAGGGCAGGACCTCCTCGTACGTCCGCTCCCGGGTGGTGTACCAGTCGACGTCCACGCCGAAGCCGGGCAGTGTCTTCTCGGCGCTCTTCATCCACAGGTCGTAGCTGAAGTGCTCGCGCCAGCCGTCGAAGCGGCCGCCGGCCTCGTAGACGGCGCGGATGACCGAGCCGACCCGGCGGTCGCCCCGGGAGAGCAGGCCCTCGACGATGCCGGGCTTGCCGTCGTGGTAGCGGAAGCCGATCGAGCGGCCGTACTTCTTGTCGCCGCGGATCTTGTCCCGGAGCTTGGCGAGCCGGGCGTCGGTCTCCTCCACGCCGAGCTGCGGGGCCCACTGGAACGGAGTGTGCGGCTTGGGCACGAAGCCGCCGATGGAGACGGTGCAGCGGATGTCGTTCTGCCCGGAGACCTCGCGGCCCTTGGCGATGACGTTGACCGCCATGTCACCGATCTGCAGGACGTCCTCGTCGGTCTCGGTGGGCAGCCCGCACATGAAGTACAGCTTCACCTGCCGCCAGCCGTTGCCGTACGCGGTGGAGACGGTCCTGATCAGGTCCTCCTCCGAGACCATCTTGTTGATGACCTTGCGCATGCGCTCGGAGCCGCCCTCGGGGGCGAAGGTGAGACCGGAGCGGCGGCCGTTGCGGGTCAGCTCGTTGGCCAGGTCCACGTTGAACGCGTCGACGCGGGTGGAGGGCAGCGAGAGCCCGATCTTGTCGTCCGTGTAGCGGTCGGCCAGGCCCTTGGCGATGTCACCGATCTCGGAGTGGTCGGCGGAGGAGAGCGAGAGCAGGCCGACCTCCTCGAAGCCGGTCGCCTTGAGACCCTTCTCCACCATTTCGCCGATGCCGGTGATGCTTCGCTCCCGCACGGGGCGCGTGATCATGCCGGCCTGGCAGAAACGGCAGCCGCGGGTGCAGCCTCGGAAGATCTCGACGGACATCCGCTCGTGGACGGTCTCGGCGAGCGGGACGAGGGGCTGCTTCGGGTAGGGCCACTCGTCCAGGTCCATGACGGTGTGCTTGGACACCCGCCACGGCACGCCCGACTTGTTCGGCACGACGCGGCCGATGCGGCCGTCCGGGAGGTACTCGACGTCGTAGAAGCCGGGGACGTAGACGCCGCCGGTCTTCGCGAGGCGGAAGAGCACCTCCTCGCGGCCGCCGGGGCGGCCCTCGGCCTTCCAGGCCCTGATGATCTCGGTGATCTGCAGGACGGCCTGCTCGCCGTCGCCGATGACCGCGCAGTCGATGAACTCCGCGATCGGCTCGGGGTTGAACGCGGCGTGGCCGCCGGCGAGCACGATCGGGTCGTCCAGGCCCCGGTCCTTGGCGGCCAGCGGAATGCCGGCCAGGTCCAGGGCGGTGAGCATGTTGGTGTAGCCGAGTTCGGTGGAGAAGCTCAGCCCGAAGACGTCGAAGGCCTTGACCGGGCGGTGTGCGTCCACCGTGAACTGGGGCACCTTGTGCTCGCGCATCAGCTCCTCCAGGTCAGGCCAGACGCTGTAGGTGCGCTCCGCGAGGACGCCCTGGCGCTCGTTGAGCACCTCGTAGAGGATCATGACGCCCTGGTTGGGGAGTCCCACCTCGTACGCGTCCGGGTACATGAGGGCCCAGCGGACGTCGCACTCGTCCCACGGCTTGACGGTGGAGTTGAGCTCACCGCCGACGTACTGGATGGGCTTCTGCACATGCGGGAGCAGAGCTTCGAGCTGTGGGAAGACCGAATCGACAGACATCGCGAACTTTCGAGAGCCGGCAAGGATGACCATCCAGCGTACCCCGGCGCTCAGCGTTCCGGAGCCGCCCGGCCCAGCGCCCGGGAAGCCCTGGCCCACACCCCGGGCAGCTCCTGTTCGCGTGCCGCCGCCGTGCGCTCCTCCTGGCCGTACAGCAGTCCCCAGGTGAACGACGGCTCGCCGGACAGCTGTGCCCGGACGGCAAGGGCGCGCAGGGCCTCGCGGGCCACCACGCTGTCCTGGTGGTCGCCCAGCACACCCTGTACGGCCTTCAGCCGCTTGGCGGACTTCCCGGCGGGATTCCCGAGTGCGGGACGGGCGGCCTCGGCCGCGTAGCGTGCGCGCTTCACCGCCTTGCGGGCCTGGTGCAGGGCGAGGTCGCGCTCCGGTCCCGGTGGCAGTTCCAGGGCGTGGGTGATGCGGTGCGCGAGACGCCGGTGGTCCTTGCGCAGGGCGCGCGGCAGCGCCTTTCCGGGTGGCGTCGCCGCGGCGGGCAGCAGGGGCGGGCCGGCGAGGAGGGCGTCCAGGGCGGCGAGCAGCGTCAGGTAGCGGCTGCCGTCGAGTACGGCGACGGCGCGGTGGCGGGAGCTGGTGCTGCGGACCACCGACCAGGTGCGCAGCCGGCCGCGGACCGGGCCGAGGACCAGGGTGCGGGGCAGTCCGTCGAGCCGGGTGCGCAGCCGTTCGCCGAGGACCTCCTGGTCGCGGTCGACGCCGAGCTCCGCGGCGAGCCACTTCAGCTCCTCGGTCACCGGTCCGGTGACGGTCCGGTCGAGGATCTTGCGGTAGGTCCGCAACGCGCTGCGCAGTCTGCGGGTGGCGACCCGCATCCGGTGCACGGAGTCGGGCAGGCCGCGGCGCACGGCCGGGTCGAGGTCGACGATCGCGGTGATCTGGAGGCGCACGTAGGCCAGGACGTGGTCGCCGGCGGTGCGCGGCACGGGGCTCCCGGCCGGCCCTTTGTGCTTCTTCCCGCCGGTTCTGGTCTCGGCCAGGGCCCGGGAGAGTTTGGACGGCGATGCGGAGGGCCGTACCCCGGCCTCGCGTAGCCGCCGTTCGACGGCGTCGAGGAAGGCCGGGTCGCCGCCGTCGGCGAGTTCGGCCTCGATCTCGGTCCAGGAGGCGGTGCCGCTGCCCCCGTGCAGCCGCTCGGCCCGGACCCGGTCCACGCTGACCTCGGCGAGCAGCCCGCCGTCGGGGCCGGTCAGGTGGTGGACGTCGCGCGCGGAGCGCAAGCGGACCACGGGGACGATCTCGGCGTCCCGGACCCGGGAGCGGATCAGCGCGGCCAGTTCGGGCGGCAGGGTGTCGGAGAGCGGGGCCCTGATCTCGTCGCGGATGCCGGTGGCGACCGGGAATTTGAGGTGCCAGCCGGCGTCGTCCCCGCCGGTGCGGCGGCGCAGGGTGAGGGAGCCGGCCGCGAGCCGCAGGTCCTCGGTGTCGTAGTAGACGGCGTCGAGTTCGCTGACGCCCGGGTGGTCGACGGCCGAGACGCCGGCCACCCGGCTCAGGTCGGGCAGCCGGGTGACGTCGGTGGCTTCGTACTTCCGCTCGATCTCGCGCTTCGAGTCCGCCATACGTCGAATCTAAGGGCTGTCCCGTAATCCCTGGTGGATCAGCGCGCGGCGTCAGATGCGGTGCATCGCAAGGCGGAGGAGCGTCCGCATACTGGATGTATTCGGGCGTTTCGACAACGCAGCGAGGTGCCGTAGCTGTCGTCGTGCGCCCGCCAGGGATTACGGGACAGCCCTTAGACGTGATGTGCACGCCTGGGCAGGGTGCTCGCCGGACAGGACCTGGGGCTCAGGCCGTTATCGGCCGTTGCACCCTGATCGACTGGAGCAGTCCGATGGCCACCCAGATGGCGAACATCGAGGACCCTCCGTAGGAGACGAAGGGCAGTGGC
The DNA here is from genome assembly GCF_043200175.1 of Streptomyces sp. NPDC048462. NCBI lineage: Bacteria > Bacillati > Actinomycetota > Actinomycetes > Kitasatosporales > Streptomycetaceae > Streptomyces > Streptomyces sp. NPDC048462. Next base: position 127,773 of record NZ_JBICXG010000007.1, on the reverse strand, counting down.
AGTCCGGCGACCGGCATGATGCCGAGCGTCATGCCGATGTTCTCGAAGGCCTGGAAGGCGAACCAGGCGATGATTCCGGCGGCGACGATCGTGCCGTACAGCTCGGTGGTCTCGCGGGCGATGCGGCAGGCGCGCCACAGGATGATGCCGAGCAGGACGAGGATCAGTCCGGCGCCGAGGAAGCCGAGTTCCTCGCCCGCGACGGTGAAGACGAAGTCGGTCTGCTGCTCGGGGACGAACTGGCCGGTGGTCTGGGTGCCCTGGAAGAGGCCGGTGCCGGAGAGGCCGCCGGAGCCGATCGCGATACGGGCCTGGTTGGTGTTGTAGCCCACGCCCGCCGGGTCGAGCGCCGGGTTGGCGAAGGCCGCGAACCGGGCGATCTGGTAGTCGTCGAGGAGCCCGAGCTGCCAGATGGCGACGGCGCCCGCGGTGCCCGCGCCGATGAGTCCGAAGATCCAGCGGTTCGACGCCCCGGAGGCCAGCAGTACGCCGAGCACGATGACGGCCATGACCATCACCGAGCCGAGGTCCGGCATGCCCATGACGACCGCCATCGGGATCGCCGCCAGGCCGAGGGCCTTGGCGACGGTCCGGTGGTCGGGGTGCGCCTGGTCGCCCGCGTCGACGCGGGCGGCGAGCAGCATCGCCATACCGAGAATGATCGTGATCTTGGTGAACTCGGAGGGCTGGAGGGAGAAGCCGCCGCCGATGATGATCCAGGCGTGGGCGCCGTTGACGGTGGCGCCGAGCGGGGTGAGGACGGCCAGGACCAGGAGCACGGACAGGCCGTACAGGATCGGCACCGCGCCGCGCAGGGTGCGGTGGCCGAGCCAGATCGTGCCGACCATCAGGGCGAAGCCGATGCCGGTGTTGAGGGCGTGCCGGAAGAGGAAGTAGTACGGGTCGCCGTGGGTGAGCGAGTCCCGTCCCCGGGTGGCCGAGTAGACCAGCATCGAGCCGATGAGGGAGAGCGCGATCGCGGACCCGAGCAGCGGCCAGTCGAGCCGGCGGACCACGGAGTCCCGGGCGGTGAACCGGCCCCAGGCCGAGCGCTCGGGGGCGTACCGCTGGACGGAGAAACCGGCCATCAGTCGCGCCTCCCCAGGACCGCGGCGAGCGTCTGCTCGGCCGGCGGCTTCTGCGAGTTCGGGTCGTACGGCTTGATCTTCGGGGTGTCGATGGTGCCGTCCTGCTGGATCTTCGGCAGGGACTTCTGCGGCTGCGGCAACAGCGCCTTCTTGAGGTCCTGCTTGCCCGAGGCGTCGAGACCGTAGATCGCGTTGTAGATGTTGCGCACGGCGGGCCCGGAGGCGCCGGAGCCCGTACCGCCCTGGGAGATCGTCATGACGACCGTGTAGTCCTTGGTGTAAGTGGCGAACCAGGAGGTCGTCTGCTTGCCGTAGACCTCGGCCGTACCCGTCTTGGCGTGCATCGGGATCTTGTCCTGCGGCCAGCCGCCGAACCGCCAGGCGGCGGAGCCCCGGGTCGCGACGCCCGCGAGGGCCCCGTCGATCTCGTTGCGGGTCTTCTGGGTGAAGGGCAGCTTGCCGTGCGACTTGGGCTCGATCTCTTGGACGCTCTTGCCGTCGCCGCTGACGATCGCCTTGCCGACGGTGGGGTTGTAGAGGGTGCCGCCGTTGGAGATGGCCGAGTAGATGGTCGCCATCTGGATCGGGGTGACGAGGGTGTCGCCCTGGCCGATCGAGTAGTTGACGGAGTCACCGGCACGCATCTTGTCGCCTTCGAGGCAGTTCTCGTAGGCGATCTTCTCGACGTACGTGCCGTCCTTCTTGCCCTGCTTGCACCACGAGTCGTGGTTGGCCTTGGCGAAGTTCTGCTTCCACTGGCGGTCGGGGACCCGGCCGCTGACCTCGTTGGGGAGGTCGATGCCGGTCTCCTTGCCGAGGCCGAACTGGTGGGCGGTCTTGTAGAACCAGTCGTTGGGCTTCTTCTTGGGGTTATTGCCGCCGTCCTTCTGCCACTCCTTGTGCGCGATGCCGTAGTACACGGTGTCGCAGGAGACTTCGAGGGCGCGGCCGATGGTGATGTCGCCGTAGCCCTGGGACTCGAAGTTCTTGAAGGTCTGGCCGCCGATGGAGTACGAGCTGGGGCAGGGGTAGTTGCCGTTGAAGGGGTATCCGGCGTTGACCGCGGCGGTCGAGGAGATGACCTTGAAGATGGAGCCGGGGGCCGCCTGGCCCTGGATGGCCCGGTTCAGCAGCGGGAAGTTCGAGTTCTTGCCGGTGAGCTTGGCGTAGTCCTTGCCGGAGATGCCGCCGACCCAGGCGTTGGGGTCGTAGTTGGGCAGCGAGGCCATCGAGACGACGCGGCCGGTCTTGGCCTCCATCACGACGACGGCGCCGGAGTCGGCCTTGTAGTTCTCGCCGGTGTTGGTGTCGAACTCGGTGCGGGCCGTCTTCATGGCCTGGTTGAGCTCGTACTCGGCGACGGCCTGGACCCGGGCGTCGATCGAGGTGACGACGCTGGAGCCGGGCTCCGCCTCGTCGTTCTTCGCCTGGCCGATGACCCGGCCGAGGTTGTCGACCTCGTAGCGGGTGACGCCCGCCTTGCCGCGCAGCTCCTTGTCGTAGGTGCGCTCCAGGCCGGAGCGGCCGACCTGGTCGGAGCGCAGGTACGGCGAGTCACTGTCCTGGGCCTTGGTGATCTCCCCGTCGGTGACGGGCGAGAGGTAGCCGAGGACCTGGGCGGTGTTGGCCTTGCCGGGTGCGGCGTAGCGGCGTACGGCGGTGGGTTCGGCCGTGATGCCGGGGAAGTCCTCGGTGCGTTCGCGGATCTGGAGGGCCTGCTGGGTGGTGGCCTCGTCGGTGACCGGGATCGGCTGGTAGGGCGATCCGTTCCAGCAGGGCTGGGGGGTCTTCGCGTCGCAGAGCCGGACCTTGTCGATGACGTCCTTGGGCTTCATGCCGAGCACGTCGGCGAGCCGGGTCAGCACGCCCTTGCCGTCGTCGTCCATCTTCAGCAGCTCGGTGCGGCTGGCGGAGACGACGAGGCGGGTCTCGTTGTCGGCCAGCGGCACGCCGCGGGCGTCGAGGATGGAGCCCCGGGCGGCGGGCTGGACGACCTGCTGGACGTGGTTGTTCTTCGCCTCGTCGGAGTACTCCTGGCCGTTGCGGATCTGGAGGTACCAGAGGCGGCCGCCGAGGGTGAGCAGCAGGGAGAAGACGAGGACCTGGATGACGACGAGTCGGATCTGGACCCGCTGGGTCCGGCCCGTCTCGGGAATGTTGGTCACGGGGCGCCCCCGGTGGTGGTCGGACGGGGGGCGCGGTGGGCGGTCCCCGGGAATTGCGGGCTCACAGTCGCTTGACTCCCTTGATCCGTCCGGCGCGCGCTGCCCGGTTCCGGGCGGCCTTGACGCGCAGTCCGCCGCGCTGGCTGCCGATCCGCAGTCCGGTGCCGGCCGCGAGCCAGCCGGCCGTGGCGTCCTTGCCGCCGGAGGAGGACTCGGTGAGCGGGTCGTTCACGGTGCGTCTGGCCATCGCCATGATCAGGGGCACGGTGAACGGCGCGAGCAGCAGGTCGTAGACGGCCGCGGTGAACAGCAGGCTGCCGAGACCCACATGGCGGGCGGCCGTGTCCCCGACGAGCGCGCCGACCCCCGCGTACAGCAGGGTCGATCCGATCGCCGCCGCGACGACCACGGCCATCGGCATCAGGGCCGACTTGAGCTGGCCGTTCTCCGGCTTGGCCAGTCCGGCGAGGTAGCCGATGACGCAGAGGACCAGGGCGTACCGGCCGGCCGCGTGGTCGGCCGGCGGCGCCAGGTCCGCGAGCAGTCCCGCGCCGAAGCCGATGAGGGCGCCGCTGACGTGGCCATAGACGAAGGCCAGTCCGAGAACGACCATGAGGAGCAGATCGGGCACCGCGCCGGGCAGCTGGAGCCGGGCGAGTACGGAGACCTGGACGACGAGGGCGAGCACGACCAGGGCGATGGAGAGCAGAGTCCGGTTGACGTGCATGGGGATCAGCTCTACCTCTGTTCGTTTACCGCGTTGTCGGCGTTCGGCGTGGCGTTCCCGCTGGGGCTGGGGTCCGGACTGCCGCTGGGGTCCGCGCTCTCGTGGATGTTCCCGACGACGTTGCCGCCGGTGTCCACGATGTCGCCGTTGGGCGAGATGGTGACGGTGACCGTCGGGGTGGGCTTCGGCTTGGCGGGCTTGGCCGGCTTCTTCGGCAGGACCGTGTCGCGGGGGTCCTCGCGCGGGGCCTGGACGACGATGCCGACGATGTCGAGCTTGGTGAAGCCGACGTACGGGCGGACGTAGACCGTACGGGTCAGGGCGCCGCCGGACGGGTCGACCCGGACGACCTCGCCGACCGGGACGCCGGGCACGAACGGCTTGTCCTTGCTGGAGCCGAAGGTGACCAGCCGGTCGCCCTTCTTGACCTTCGCCTTGCCGTTCAGGAACTGGACGGCCATCGGGCGCGAGCCCTGGCCGGTGGCGAAGCCGAGTTCGTCGGTGGACTCCATCCGGGTGCCGACGGTGAAGTCGGGGTCGTTGGCCAGGAGCACCGTCGCGGTGTCCGGGCCGACGGTGGTGACCCTGCCGACGAGTCCGTCGCCGTTGAGGACGGTCATGTCGCGCTTGAGACCGTCCTTGGAGCCCGCGTCGATGGTGACCGTCCAGGAGAAGCCCTGGGCCGCTCCTATGGCGATGACCTCGGCGGCCTTGATGCCGTACTGTCCGGCGCCCGACTTCTTCAGCATCTTGTCGAGTTCGCGGACCCTGCTGCGGTTCTGGTCGTCGCTGCCGAGCTTGGCCTTCAGCGCGGCGTTCTGCTGCTCCAGTGCGGCGATCTTGTCGTGCCGGGCGCCGGAGGCGCGTACCGCCCCTATGGCGTTGCCCACCGGGTCGACGGCTGTCGCGACCCCGTTCTCAACCGGTCCGAAGACCGTGGAGGCGGCCTGCCGGGCGCCGTCCACCGGCGACGCCTCGCCACCGCGGATGTCCACCGTGATCAGCGCGAACGCGATGGCGATCAGCAGCACCAGGAGCAGCCGGCTCTCTCGTGTGTCCCTCACGTGCGGCGGCCGTGCCTTCCTCGTAGGAATGTTCGTGCCTGTATATCAACGATCCTCCGCGCGGAGCGGCAGCGTCCGCGCGGAGGGCCACTTGAGTTTCTACCGTCGGGGCTGGGCGTCCAGCACCTGCTGGAGCGCCTCGAACTCCTCGACGCACTTGCCGGATCCGAGCGCGACGGAGTCCAGCGGGTCCTCGGCGATGTGGATCGGCATGCCCGTCTCGTGCCGGAGCCGCTCGTCCAGTCCGCGCAGCAGCGCGCCGCCGCCGGTGAGGACGATGCCGCGGTCCATGACGTCGCCGGAGAGCTCCGGCGGGCACTTGTCGAGCGTCGTCTTGACCGCGTCTACGATCGCGTTGACCGGCTCCTCGATCGCCTTGCGGACCTCGGTCGCGGAGATGACCACGGTCTTGGGCAGACCCGAGACGAGGTCACGGCCGCGGATCTCGGTGTGCTCGTCCTTCTCCAGCTCGAACGCCGACCCGATGGTGATCTTGATCTGTTCGGCGGTGCGCTCACCGAGGAGGAGCGAGTACTCCTTCTTGATGTGCTGGATGATCGCGTTGTCCAGCTCGTCACCGGCAACCCGGATCGACTGGGCGGTGACGATGCCGCCGAGCGAGATGACCGCGACCTCGGTGGTGCCGCCGCCGATGTCCACGACCATGTTGCCGGTGGCCTCGTGGACCGGGAGACCGGAGCCGATGGCCGCCGCCATGGGCTCCTCGATGATGTGCACCTGGCGCGCGCCGGCCTGCGTCGACGCCTCGATGACGGCACGTCGCTCGACCCCTGTGATGCCGGAGGGCACACAGACGACGACTCGCGGGCGGGCCAGGTAGCGGCGCTTGTGGATCTTCAGGATGAAGTAGCGGAGCATCCGCTCCGTGATCTCGAAGTCGGCGATCACGCCGTCCTTCAGTGGCCGTACGGCAACGATGTTGCCCGGTGTACGGCCGATCATCTTCTTGGCCTCGGCGCCGACCGCCAGGATGCCGCCGGTGTTGGTGTTGATGGCCACGACGGACGGCTCGTTGAGAACGATGCCGCGCCCCCTGACGTACACCAGCGTGTTGGCAGTCCCGAGGTCGATAGCCATGTCACGGCCGATGAACGACATTGAGTTCCCCTTGTTCCCCATGAGGATGCGTCGGGCCTTCCCAAGCGAAAGCGATGGCTTGTTTTGGTAGGCGAGATGAGCGCTGCGGGCGTGGAAGCTTCCATCGTAGTGCCGGACACGCCGACACAGCGCGAGGGTCCTTCGCCATGCTGAGCAGAACGGGTGGCCGTCCCACTCATGGTGACGTTACGTCGGGGGGATGCGTTCCCGCGATCGGTGGCCCTATACCGAAGGGCGACCGAATTACTTCGGTCGCCCCAGGTCATGAGCGCTGTTTGGCGGAGCGAAGGTCAGGAAAGTCCCGGAAAGAACAGCTTCATTTCTCGCTCTGCGGACTCCTCGGAGTCCGAGGCGTGGATGAGGTTCTCCCGGGTGATCGTGCCGAAGTCACCACGGATCGAGCCGGGCGCGGCGGCGATCGGGTCGGTCGGGCCGGCCAGGGCACGGACGCCCTCGATCACCCGCTCGCCCTCGGCCACCAGAGCGACGACCGGACCGGACTGCATGAACTCGACGAGCGGCTCGTAGAACGGCCGGCCCACGTGCTCGGCGTAGTGCTGCTCCAGGGTGGCCCGGTCGAGGGTACGCAGCTCCAGCGCGGTGATCTTCCAGCCGGCCTTGCGCTCGATGCGGCCGACGATCTCGCCGACCAGACCGCGACGGACGGCGTCGGGCTTCAGAAGAACGAGGGTGCGCTGGGTCATGTGCGGCTCCTTGCAGACATACGGTCAGACATACGGGTGCGGTGAGGCGACATTACAGGGGCGCGCTGGACACCCCTCGGCCGGGTTTGACCGCTGAGGGACATGGTCCCCCGCTCAGGTACCGGCCGGGGCCTGCGCCGCCTCCTGCGCGGCCCACCGGGCCTTCACCTCGTCGATCTTGCGGCCGTAGTGCACCGAGGCCCACCACAGGCCGCCGAAGACCACCCCGAGGATGAACATCATCGGCACCACGAAACCACTGGCGACCAAGGCGACCTGGAGCGCCCAGCCGAGCTGCACACCACCGGGACGGGTGATCACCCCGCAGAGCAGCACGGAGAGCAGCATGCCGACACCGCAGACCGTCCACACCGTCGCGGACGTCAGGTCGTCGGACTTCATCGCGACGAGTCCGGCGAAGCCGATCACGAAGAACTCACCGATCAGCGTCGATGCACAGAGCGTACGCACGTGGGTCAGCGCCTTCCCAGAAGCAGCCGGGCCTCGCCGACCGTGATCACGGATCCGGTCACCAGCACCCCGGCGCCCGCGTACTCGTCCTCTTCCTCGGCGAGGGTGATCGCCGCCTCCAGCGCGTCGTCGAGACGGGGTTCGACCTGCACCCGCTCGTTGCCGAAGACCTCGACGGCGACGCCGGCCAGCTCGTCCGCGTCCATCGCGCGGCCGCTGGAGTTCTGGGTGATCACGACCTCCGCGAAGATCGGCTCGAAGGCCTCCAGGAGCCCCCGCACGTCCTTGTCTCCGCTGGCCCCGACCACACCGATCAGCCGGGAGAAGCCGAACGCCTCGGAGAGCCCCTCGGCGGCGGCACGGGCGCCGGCCGGGTTGTGGGCGGCGTCCAGGACGACGGTCGGGCTGGAGCGGACGACCTCCAGGCGGCCGGGCGAGATCACCGCGGCGAAGGCCTTGCGGACGATGTCGGCGTCGAGCGATCCGGCCTGCTCGGCGCCGATCCCGAAGAACGCCTCCACGGCACAGAGCGCCACCACGGCGTTGTGCGCCTGGTGGGCGCCGTACAGCGGGAGGAAGATGTTGTCGTACTCGCCGCCCAGGCCGCGCAGCGTCAGCAGCTGCCCGCCGACCGCGACCTCCCGGGAGACGACCCCGAACTCCATGCCCTCGCGGGCCACCGTGGCGTCCGCCGCGACGGCCTTCTTCAGCATCACCTGAGCGGCGTCCACCGGCTGCTGCGCCAGGATGACCGTGGCGCCCTGCTTGATGATCCCGGACTTCTCCACCGCGATCTCGCCGGGCGTGGAGCCCAGCCGGTCGGTGTGGTCCAGGGAGATCGGGGTGACGACCGCGACCGTCGCGTCGATCACGTTCGTCGCGTCCCAGCTGCCGCCCATGCCGACCTCGACGACGGCGACGTCGACCGGCGCGTCGGCGAAGGCCGCGTACGCCATGCCGGTGAGTACCTCGAAGAAGGAGAGCCGGTAGGGCTGCTGCGCGTCGACCATCTCGACGTACGGCTTGATGTCCTGATACGTCTCGACGAACCGCTCGGCGTCCATCGGCGCGCCGTCCAGGCTGATCCGCTCGGTGATCGACTGGACGTGCGGCGAGGTGTAGCGGCCGGTGCGCAGCTCGAAGGCGCCGAGCAGGCCCTCGATCATGCGGGCCGTGCTCGTCTTGCCGTTGGTACCGGTGATGTGGATGGAGGGGTAGGCGCGCTGCGGGTCACCGAGCGTGTCCATCAGCGCGGCGATGCGCGCCACGGACGGCTCAAGCTTCGTCTCCCCCCAGCGCCCGGCGAGCTCCTGCTCCACCGCGCGCAGCGCCTTGTCCACCTCCGGATCGGCGGGGCGGGCGGGGACCTCGTCGACCTGCGGCGGGCCCGAGGCGGCGCGCAGTGTGCGGCTCCCGGCCTCGATCACCGCCAGGTCGGGGTCGCGCTGGGTCTCTTCGTCGACGATCTCCGCGAAGGTGTCGTCGGGATCGGACGCGTCGTGCCGGTCTGAAGGGCGGGGCTCACTCACAGGACCAGTCTACGGATGGGCACCGACATCGCGCGCAGCGCCCGGCGGCCCGGGTACGGCGGAGCCCCCGCGCTCCCGGCAGGCCGGGTTCGCGGGGGCTCCGTGCTCGGGCCGTCAGCCCTTGGGCAGGGCGTCGAGCTGGCTGGTGATCCGCTCGATGTCGGTCTCGGCCTTGGTGAGCCGGCCACGGATCTTGTCGACCACGTTGTCCGGGGCCTTGGCCAGGAACGCCTCGTTGCCGAGCTTCCCGGTGGCCTGCGCCTTCTCCTTGCGGGCTGCCTCCAGGTCCTTCGTCAGCCGCTTGCGCTCGGCCTCGATGTCGATCGTGCCGGACAGGTCGAGCGCGACTGTGGCGCCGGCGACGGGCAGCGACGCGGTGGCGTGGAAGCCGTCCCCGGCCGGCTGCAGGCGCAGCAGCTGGCGGATGGCCGCCTCGTGCGGGGCGAGCGGCGTGCCGGTCAGGTTGAGCTGGGCCGGAACCTTCTGGCCGGGCTGGAGGCCCTGGTCGGAGCGGAAGCGGCGGACCTCGGTGACGACCTGCTGGACGAGCTCGATCTCCTTCTCGGCCGCGTCGTCACGGAAGCCGCTGTCCTTGGGCCACTCGGCGATGACGACCGACTCGCGGCCGGTGAGCGCGGTCCAGAGCGTCTCCGTGACGAACGGGACGACCGGGTGCAGCAGGCGCAGCATCACGTCGAGGACCTCGCCCAGGACCCGGCCCGAGACCTCGGCCGGACGGCCGCCGCCGAAGAACGTGGTCTTGGACAGCTCGACGTACCAGTCGAAGACCTCGTCCCAGGCGAAGTGCCGGAGCGACTCGCTGAGCTTGGAGAACTGGTAGTCGTCGTAGAACGCGTCGACTTCGGCGACGGTCTTGTTCAGCCGGGACAGGATCCAGCGGTCGGTCACCGACATCTCGTCGGCGGACGGCAGCTCGCCCTCGATCGTCGCGCCGTTCATCAGCGCGAAGCGGGTGGCGTTCCAGATCTTGTTGGAGAACTTGGCGGAACCCTGGACCCACTCCTCGCCGATCGGCACGTCCGTACCCGGGTTGGCGCCGCGCGCCAGGGTGAAACGGAGCGCGTCGGAGCCGTACTTGTCCATCCAGTCCAGCGGGTTGACCACGTTGCCGAAGGACTTCGACATCTTCTTGCCGTGCTCGTCGCGGACCATGCCGTGCAGGACGATCGTCCCGAACGGCGGGACGCCGTCGTTGACGTACAGGCCGAACATCATCATCCGGGCGACCCAGAAGAAGAGGATGTCGTAGCCGGTGACCAGGACGGAGTTCGGGTAGAACTTCGCGAGGCTGTCGGTCTGTTCGGGCCAGCCGAGCGTGGAGAACGGCCACAGGCCGGAGGAGAACCAGGTGTCCAGGACATCGCTGTCCTGGGTCCAGCCCTCGCCGGTGGGCGCCTCGTCGTCCGGTCCGACGCAGACGACCTCGCCGTTCGGGCCGTACCAGACGGGGATGCGGTGGCCCCACCAGAGCTGGCGCGAGATCGTCCAGTCGTGGAGGTTGTCGACCCAGTCGAAGTACCGCTTTTCCATCTCCTGCGGGTGGATCTTGACCTTGCCGTCGCGGACGGCGTCACCGGCCGCCTTGGCGAGCGGTTCGACCTTGACCCACCACTGGAGGGAGAGGCGCGGCTCGATGGTCGTCTTGCAGCGCGAGCAGTGCCCGACGGAGTGGACGTAGGGCCGCTTCTCGGCGACGATCCGGCCGTCGGCGCGCAGGGCGGCGACGATGGCGGAGCGGGCCTCCAGCCGGTCAAGACCCTGGAACGGGCCGGGGACGGTGATCACGGCGCGCTCGTCCAGGACGGTGAGGAACGGCAGGTCGTGGCGCTTGCCGATCTCGAAGTCGTTCGGGTCGTGCGCGGGGGTCACCTTGACGGCGCCGGTGCCGAACGCGGGGTCGACGTGGTGGTCGGCGACGACCGGGATCGTGCGGTCGGTCAGCGGCAGCTTGATCTGCCGGCCGACCAGGTGCTTGTAGCGCTCGTCGTCGGGGTGGACGGCGACGGCGGTGTCACCGAGCATCGTCTCGGCGCGGGTGGTGGCGACCACGATGGTCTCGTCGCCCTCGCCGTACTGCATGGAGACGAGCTCGCCGTCGTCCTCCTGGTACTCGACCTCGATGTCGGAGATCGCGGTGAGGCAGCGCGGGCACCAGTTGATGATGCGCTCGGCGCGGTAGATCAGCCCGTCGTCGTACATCCGCTTGAAGACGGTCTGGACGGCCTTGGACAGGCCCTCGTCCATGGTGAACCGCTCACGGGACCAGGCGACGCCCTCGCCGAGGCGGCGCATCTGTCCGGAGATCTGGCCGCCGGACTCGTCCTTCCACTGCCAGACGCGCTCGACGAAGGCCTCGCGGCCCAGGTCGTGGCGGGACTTGCCCTCCTTGCCGAGCTCGCGCTCGACGACGTTCTGGGTGGCGATGCCGGCGTGGTCCATGCCCGGCTGGTAGAGCGCCTCGAAGCCCTGCATCCGCTTGCGGCGGACCAGCGCGTCGATCAGCGTGTGCTCGAAGGCGTGCCCGAGGTGCAGGGAGCCGGTGACGTTGGGCGGCGGGATGACGATGGAGTACGGGGGCTTGTCGCTGTTCTCGTCCGCCTCGAAGTAACCACGTTCTACCCAGCGCTCGTACAGCTTCCCCTCTACCTCGGCCGGCGTGTACTGGGTCGGCAGTTCGGGGTTGCTGGCTGGCTGCTGCGCTGCGTTCTCGGTCACGCGACACAGTTTAGGGCCGTCACAGTCGTGCGCTGAAACCGGTTTGTTCGGTAACGGTGTGCCTCCCGGTGCCCCACGTACGCGGGACGTCCGTCAGGATGTTCGGAACGCATAAGAACGCATGAGCATGACGAACAGGGGAATCCGCAGATGAGCTTCAACCAGCCGGGCCCGTACGACGGACAGCAGCCCCAGGGCCAGCCCGGCCCGTACGGCCAGCAGCCTGGCCCCTACGGTGGCCCGCCGCCGCAGGGCCCGCCGCAGGGTCAGCCCGGTTACGGCTACCCGCAGCAGGCCCCCCAGGGCGTCCCGCCGCAGCAGCAGCCCCCGCAGCCGGGCTACGGCTACCCCCAGGCCCAGCAGCCCGGCCCGTACGGCCAGCAGCCCCCCACTCCCCCGTACGGCGGCCAGCCGGCCTACGGCCAGCAGCCCGGGTTTCCCCCGGCCCAGCCGCCGAAGAAGAAGACCGGCCTGATCATCGGCAGCGTGATCGTGGCGCTCGCGGTCATAGGCGGCGGCGTGTACTTCCTGACGTCGGGCGGCGGCGCGAGCAACAGCGACGTGGCGGACTCCACGAAGGGGTACAAGCTGACGCCTTCGGCGACGCTGGACGGTTACAAGAAGGCCGACGCCGGCGGGACACCTTCGGGGCCGGCCACCGGCAAGGACAAGACCACGCTGGAGGACCTGGGCGTCAAGAACCCCCAGCAGGCCGGGGCCACCTACTCGTCGGTGTCCGGGGACAACCCCGTCGAGGGCAAGTCCATCACCCTCACGGGGTTCTGGGGTGACGTCACCGATCCCGCGAAGGTCATCGACAACGCCTTCAACAACGCGGAGTCGGGCTTCAAGAGTGGCGACGACGGAATGGACGTCCAGCTGGTCGGCAGCCCCACGGCCGTCACGCCGGACGGCTTCAAGGGCGCCCTCATGAAGTGCCAGGACATGAAGGTGACGAACAAAGAAGGAGACGGCACCGCCGCCAAGGGGCCCAAGGAATTCACCGTCCCGATCTGCGTATGGGCCGACTACAGCACGGTGGGCACGGTCCTCGGAATCGACCTGGCCCTGTCCATGACGGGCAAGGGGATGCCGCAGAATGACACGGCAGACCTCACCGCCAAGCTCTACAACACCTCCCGCACCAAGATCTGATCCGGCGCATCGCAACGCGAAGGGGCGCCCAGCCAGTTCAACCGGCCGGGCGCCCCTTCGCGTACGTGTCTACGGCGCAGCCGTCACGCCGACTTCTCGTGCCGCCCGTCGTCGCCCTTGCCGATCGTCCGCGGCTCGCGCGGGACCAGGGTGGGGTTGACGTTGTTGCGGACCACGTCCGCCGTGATGACGACTCGGGCGACGTCCTTGCGGGACGGGACCTCGTACATCACGGACTGGAGGACTTCCTCCATGATGGCGCGCAGCCCGCGCGCGCCGGTCTGGCGCAGGATCGCCTGGTCGGCGATGGCCTCCAGGGCCTCGCGCTCGAACTCCAGCTCCACACCGTCAAGTTCGAACAGCCGCTGGTACTGCTTCACCAGCGCGTTGCGCGGCTCGATGAGGATCTGGAGCAGGGCCTCGCGGTCCAGGTTGTGGACCGAGGTCAGGACCGGGAGGCGGCCGATGAACTCGGGGATCATCCCGAACTTCACCAGGTCCTCCGGCATGACCTCCTGGAACTGGTCGCTCGCCTGGATCTCCCGCTTGGAGCGGATCGTGGCGCCGAAGCCGATGCCCTTGGCGCCGGCCCGGGACTCGATGATCTTCTCCAGGCCGGAGAACGCGCCGCCCACGATGAACAGCACGTTCGTCGTGTCGATCTGGATGAACTCCTGGTGCGGGTGCTTCCGGCCGCCCTGCGGCGGTACGGAGGCGGTGGTGCCCTCCAGGATCTTCAGCAGGGCCTGCTGGACGCCTTCGCCCGATACATCGCGGGTGATCGACGGGTTCTCGCTCTTGCGGGCGACCTTGTCGATCTCGTCGATGTAGATGATCCCGGTCTCGGCCTTCTTGACGTCGTAGTCAGCGGCCTGGATGAGCTTCAGCAGGATGTTCTCGACGTCCTCGCCGACATAGCCGGCCTCCGTCAGTGCCGTCGCGTCCGCGATGGCGAACGGGACGTTGAGCATGCGGGCCAGTGTCTGCGCGAGGAGGGTCTTGCCCGAGCCCGTGGGGCCCAGCAGCAGGATGTTGGACTTGGCGAGCTCGATCGCGTCGTCGCGGCTCGCCCCGCCGCCGTTCTCCCCGGCCTGGACCCGCTTGTAGTGGTTGTACACAGCGACCGAGAGAGCCTTCTTCGCGGGCTCCTGGCCTACGACGTACCCCTCGAGGAACTCGTAGATCTCGCGCGGCTTGGGAAGTTCCTCCCACCGCACCTCGGAGGTCTCCGCGAGCTCCTCCTCGATGATCTCGTTGCAGAGATCAATGCACTCGTCGCAGATGTACACACCGGGTCCCGCGATGAGCTTCTTCACCTGCTTCTGGCTCTTTCCGCAGAACGAGCACTTGAGCAGGTCGCCGCCATCACCGATGCGTGCCACGAGGTGCTTCCCCTTCGCCTGGGAGACGCCTGGTTCAGCGGCTCCTGTGCCTCTATCCGACGGTACCTTGCCTGGCCCCCCGTTCGGGCCCCCCTTGGCACGGTTCACACGGCCGGGGCCGGGTGACCCTGCCGTACCAAGGGGTAAAGGCCGACGTCAGGCGGCCGCTCCGGCCGCACTCTTGCGGGTCGCGACGATCTGGTCGACCAGACCGTAGGCCAGGGCGTCATCGGCGGTCAGGATCTTGTCCCGCTCGATGTCGTCGCGGATCTTCTCGATCGGCGTGGTGGAGTGCTTGGCCAGCAGCTCCTCCAGCTGGGTCCGCATCCGCAGGATCTCGTTGGCCGCGATCTCCAGGTCGGAGAGCTGCTCACGGCCGGTCTGCGAAGACGGCTGGTGGATCAGGATACGCGCGTTCGGCAGCGCCAGGCGCTTGCCCGGGGTGCCGGCCGCGAGCAGCACGGCCGCGGCGGAGGCCGCCTGGCCCATGCAGACCGTCTGGATGTCCGGCTTCACGAACTGCATCGTGTCGTAGATCGCGGTGAGCGCGGTGAACGAGCCGCCGGGGCTGTTGATGTAGATCGAGATGTCCCGGTCCGGGTCCATCGACTCCAGGCACAGCAGCTGCGCCATGACGTCGTTGGCGGAGGCGTCGTCGATCTGCACTCCGAGGAAGATCACGCGCTCCTCGAAGAGCTTCGCGTACGGGTCGTACTCACGCACGCCCTGCGAGGTTCGCTCCACGAAGCGCGGCACGATGTAGCGGTTGTCCACCTGCGGGCCGGTGTAGAGGCCGCTCGCGGAGGCGCCGGAGAAGTTGTTCATGTGGGTGTTCACCATCCTGGTGGCGTTCGTCTGGCTGGGTGTCTCGGCGTACGAGAGATGCGGTGCGGTACGGCGCGGTCCGGTGGGAGCCGGATCAGGCGCCGGTGCCGCCGCCGCCCGGAACGCCCGACGCGATCGTGATGATCTCGTCGATGAGGCCGTAGTCCTTGGCCTCCTCCGCGGTGTACCAGCGGTCGCGGTCGCCGTCGCGGATGATCGTCTCCACGGTCTGGCCGGAGTGGCGGGCGGTGATCTCCGCCATCCGCTGCTTGGTGCGCAGCAGGTACTGGGCCTGGATCTTGATGTCCGAGGCCGTACCACCGATACCGGCCGAACCCTGGTGCATGAGGATGTCGGTGTTCGGGAGCGCGAAGCGCTTGCCGGCGGTGCCGCCGGTGAGCAGGAACTGGCCCATCGAGGCCGCCATGCCCATACCGATGGTGACCACGTCGTTCGGGATGTACTGCATGGTGTCGTAGACCGCCATGCCGGCCGTCACCGAACCACCGGGGCTGTTGATGTAGAGGTAGATGTCCTTGTCGGGGTCGGCGGCAAGGAGAAGCAGCTGCGCGGTGATCTTGTTGGCGATGTCATCGTCGACCTGCTGGCCGAGGAAGATGATGCGCTCGCCGAGCAGTCGGCTGTAGACCTGGTCACCGAGGCCTCCACCGAGGGACGGCTCTCCGGCGGCGTAGGGCATCAGATTCGTCACGTATCCACCTGCTCGTCTCTGACGGCTCCGGCCGTCTCAGCGTCTTCGTACCGGGTGGGCCGGGACTCCCCGACCCTTCCTATTCATGGACCCTAACGCGCAGGTGGGACAACGCCATCCCGCTTCCCCAACTGTTCGCTGGGAGCGCAAGCTCCGCAGTCCGCACACGGGTTGTGGGGAGTGTCCACCGATACGACGACGGGCTCCGGACGCGATTGCGTCCGGAGCCCGTCTGCGGGTTCAGCGCGAGGCTCAGGCCTCGGTCTTCTCCTCGGCCGCGGCGTCGGTGGTGCCCTCGGCGGTCTCGACCGCCTCGGTGCCCTCCTCCTCGTCGTCCTCCAGCTCGACGACCTCACCGTTGGTGTCGACGACCTTGGCGGCCTCGACGACCACGGCCAGCGCCTTGCCGCGGGCGACCTCGCCGACGAGCATCGGCACCTGGCCACCCTCGACGACGGCCTGGGCGAACTGGTCGGGGCTCATGCCGGAGGACTGTGCACGCCGCATGAGGTGCTCGGTGAGCTCCTCCTGGTTGACGTTCAGCTTCTCCTTGTTGACGAGCTCGTCAAGGATGAACTGGGTCTTGATGCCCTTGACGGCCTGCTCGGACGTCTCCGCCTCGAACTCCTCGAGGGTCTTGCCCTGGATCTCCAGGTACTTCTCCAGGTCGAGACCCATCTGGCCGAGCTGGTGGTGCTCCAGGTTGTGCTTGCGGGTCTGGACCTCGTCCGCGAGCAGCTTCTCGGGGATCGGGACCTCGGCGAGCTTCAGGAGCTCCTCCAGGACCCGCTCCTGGGCCTGGGTGGCCTGGTCGTACTGCTTGGTGCTCTCCAGCCGCTTGCGGCTGTCGGCCTTGAGCTCGTCGAGCGTGTCGAACTCGCTCGCCATCTGGGCGAACTCGTCGTCCAGCTCCGGAAGCTCACGGGCGGCGACCGCGGTGACCTTGACGGCGACCTCGGCCTCCTTGCCCTCGGCCGAGCCGCCCTTCAGCTCGGAGGTGAAGGTGGCCTCGCCACCCGCCTCCAGGCCGGTCACGGCGTCGTCGATGCCCTCGAGGAGCTCGCCGGAACCGATGGTGTACGAAACACCCTCGGCCACGCCGTCCTCCAGGACCTCGCCCTCGACCTTGGCGGTCAGGTCGATCGTCACGACGTCGCCTTCGGCGGCGGCGCGCTCGACCGGGTTGGTCGAGGCGAAGCGCTCACGGAGCTGCTCCACGGCCTTCTCGACGTCCTCGTCGCTGACCTCGAGGGCGTCGACGGTGACCTCGATGCCGGAGTAGTCCGGAATCTCGATCTCGGGGCGTACGTCAACCTCGGCGGTGAAGGCCAGCAGTTCGCCGTCCTTCAGCTCCGTGATGTCGACCTCCGGCTGGCCGAGGACGTTGAGCTCTCCCTCGTTGACGGCCTCGGTGTAGAACTTCGGGAGCGCGTCGTTGACGGCCTCCTCCAGCACTGCACCACGGCCGAACCGCTGGTCGATGACCCGGTTGGGGATCTTGCCCTTGCGGAACCCCTTCACCGTGACCTGCTGGTTGATCTTCTTGTACGCCGCGTCGAGGCTGTCCTTGAGCTCCTCGAAGGGCACCTCAATGCTGAGCCGAACCCGGGTCGGGTTCAGGGTCTCCACGGCGCTCTTCACGGTTCGGTCTCCTTGTGGCTGACTTCTTGGGGTTCTGCTCCACCGCACACGAGGCGGCTTCGCGGACCGAGCCCGGTACATCAGACACACGGGCACGCATTTTGCATAGTAACGGCAAGGTGGAGAACTCCCACAATGCGATCTTGCCGGTGGTCGGGGTGGCCGGATTCGAACCGACGACCTTCCGCTCCCAAAGCGGACGCGCTACCAAGCTGCGCCACACCCCGTCGGTGCGACACGTAGGGTACATGCAGACCGGCGGTGCATCGGCCGCTTTTCCAAGGGCGTCGCCCGATGCGGCACCGGGTGCGGGATCGGGTGTGCGGGCAGCGCCCGCGACCCGCTACGATGCTTCTCGTGCCGCGGTCCACGTGACCTGCGGTGCGATGCATGCGGGCGTAGCTCAATGGTAGAGCCCTAGTCTTCCAAACTAGCTACGCGGGTTCGATTCCCGTCGCCCGCTCCATGGCTCGGGCCCGGCCCGGCGTCATCCTCTTCGGATGACTGCCGGACCGGGCCTTCTGCATTCCCCGCTCCCCGCGCGCGACGGGGTTCCCCGCATCGCGTCCCGGGCCGGCGTGCGGGCCGGGACGCGATGCGGGTCAGAAGCTGATCTGGTTGATGCTCTGCGCTATCGAGTCCATGAACTTCTGGATCGACGGCGCCATGCCGGTCGACGCCAGGAAGAAGCCGAAGAGCACCGCGACGAGCGCGGGTCCGGCCTTGATGGAGCCGCCTCGGATCAGGACCACCAGGATGATCGCCAAAAGAAGCACCACAGACAGTGAAATGGCCACGACTGATCACACCCTCGGTCGGTCCGCCTTGCCGGCCCGGAAGCATGCGGCCGCGCACACCTCCGTTGTCGTCCATCGTGCCACCAACTCCCCTGTGGTCGCTGCCGCCTGACGAAGCGACCAGTCGGTATCGCGCCATCTTGCGCCGGTTGTGCACCGGCTCGCGGCATCCGGGGGCGGCCGCCGGCCCAGTGCCCGCACGGCGGGTGCGGGACGCGTGCGGAGTAATGATCCGATGAACGGAAATGATCTGCGACGGTGATCGTTTCCTTACCCACACACTTTATTCACATGCAATTTCCGGGACCGATTGCGACGTAATTCTCTGTCGCCAACTGCCTGACGATATGCACCATTTAAGGAGGATTAACACGCCCATACCGGGCAAAAAGAAGGGTTTGCCTTTTGAGCGAACGGGAACACGCGATATCCGATGGCGGTTTTACGAAATGCAATCGAGACGTCTAGGGTGTTTGAGATGTTCCACGCTCCGAACGTATTCCAGAGGGCCCCGCTCCCCCCGGCGACCCGGGAGTCGGAGCCCAGACGCCAAGAGCCGGGCCGGACCCCGGACGCATCTTCCTCGGTGGCGGTGGCGGAACGGCCCGTACAGGCCCCGCCCGCCAAGAAGCGTGACGCCTACTTCGACAACGCCAAGTACCTGGCCATCGTGCTCGTCGCGGTGGCGCACTCATGGGTGCCGGTCATGGAGGGCAGCAGAGCGGCCCGCGCGCTGTACATGGTCACGTACACCTTCCACATGCCGGCCTTCATCATCATTTCTGGTTACTTCTCACGTTCGTTCAGCCTGACCCCCGCCAAGGTGAAGCGCCTGGTGACGGGGGTCGCCGTGCCGTACATCGTGTTCGAGACGGCGTACTCGCTGTTCCGCCGGTACGCGAACGACTCGCCCGACGTGGCGATCAGCCTGCTCGAACCCTGGTACCTCACCTGGTTCCTGGCCGCGCTGTTCATCTGGCGGCTCACCACGCCGATCTGGCAGAACCTGCGCCACCCGCTGGCGGTCTCGCTCGTGATCGCGGTCCTCGCCTCGTTCGCACCCAGCATCGGCGACGACCTCGACCTGCCGCGCGTCCTGCAGTTCCTGCCGTTCTTCGTACTCGGACTCCAGCTCAAGCCCGAACACTTCCGGATGATCAAGCGCCGCGAGGTCCGGCTGCTCGCCCTGCCGCTGTTCGCCGCCGCCGCGGTGTTCGCCTACTGGGCCGCGCCCCGGATGCAGCTGGGCTGGTTCCTGCGTGACTCCAGCGCCCAGGACATGGACGCCCCGTGGTGGTCCGGGGCCGTGATGACCCTCGCCCTTTTCGGCTGCGCCACGCTGCTCACCATCGGGTTCCTGGCCCTGGTGCCGCGCCGCCACATGTGGTTCACGGTGCTGGGCGCCGGGACGATCTGCGGCTATCTGCTGCACGGGTTCCTGGTGAAGGGCGCCGACTACGCGGGCCTCTTCGACAAGAACGACTGGCTGATCTCGCCGACCGGTCTGGTGCTCGTCACCGTGGCCGCCTCGGTCGGGGTGACCCTGCTGTGCACGCCGCCGGTACGGCGGGTCATGCGATGCGTGACCGAACCGGACATGAACTGGGCGTTCCGACGGGACGCCGCCAAGATCTGAGACGGCGGGATTGAGCCAACACGGCGGAGCCGGACCCAGCTGGGTCCGGCTCCGCCGTGTTGGCTCAATCCCGCCGTTCGGTGGGTGATTCCGGTGCGGTGAGCCCGAGCAGGCTCCGTACCTGCGCATACTTCTCTGCCAGCCGGGTACGGGTCGCCGGCTCCAGCACCGCGAGGCGGGCCGGGTCGGCGTTGTGCGCGAGGTCGGACTCCTTGATCAGCAGCGCCCCCGGGGTAGCCAGGATGCGGCGGGCGTACGCCGGCAGCTCCTCGCCGTCGCGCTTGCTGACCGCGAGGACCATGTCCCTGACCTGCTGCGGCAGCGCGGCCGCCGCCAGCCAGTCCTCCGACAGCGCGTCGTCCTCGACCGCGTCGTGCAGCCAGGCGGCGGCGATCTGGTCGTCGCTGCCGCCCCGGGCCCGTACGCCACCGGCGACGGCCGCGAGGTGTTCGGCGTAGGGGCGGCCCGCCTTGTCACGCTGGCCCTCGTGCGCCGCACGGGCGATGCGCTCGACTTCGGCCAGGGTCAGTTGTGCGCGGGGTGGCGTCATGGCCCGACTCTACGGACGGGCCGCGGTCCGGCTCAGGGCGGCGCGGGCCGGCACCAGGGCGGCGGCGAGGCCGAGGCCCAAGGTGGCCGCCAGGAACGATCCGTACAGCGCCGGCGGGACGTACGGGGACTCGCCGGTCAGGCCCCTCATCATCGGGATGAGCGTGGCCAGCGCGATGGCCGTGCCGAGCGCGGCCCCGGCCACGGTGACCAGAAGGGCCTCCCACCGGATCATGCGCATGACCTGGCGGCGGGTGGAGCCGACGAGCCGGAGCATGATCAGTTCCCCGCGGCGGTCCAGCACGGTCATCACCAGCGTGTTGACCGCGGCGACGGCGGCGAATCCGCCGAGGACCGCGGCCATGACGGTGTTGGCCCAGGCGTTCAGCTCGCGGTCCCGGCTCTGCGCGGTGGCATAGCCGGCGGCGTCGGTGACGGTGCCGAGTGCGGCGAGCCGCTCCGCAGCCGCCGGATTGGCCCGTACGAGCACCTCGGAGGCGTACGGCGAGGTGACGTGGCCCCGCAGATCGGCGGCGGGCAGGGTGACGAGGCCGGTGCCCAGGCCCCTGCCGTAGACCGCGACGATCCTCGGCGACGCCTTCGTGCCGTCCGGCAGGCGAAGCGCGAGGCGGTCGCCGGTGTGCCGCTCCGCCGAGCCCGCGAGCGTGGTGTCGATCGCGACGGTGCCGGGGGCCAGGGCGTCGAGCGATCCGGTGCGGACGTCGAGGTCCTGGACCTCGGCCAGTTCACGCCCTGAGCCGATGACTCCCTGCGCGGGCGCGCTCTGCAGCCAGGTGTCGCCGCCCGATCCGGCGGGGACGAGCACGGAGGTCCGGAGCAGTCCGACCGCGGTGGAGACGCCGGGGGTCGCGCCGGCGCGCTCGGTGGCGTCGGAGGCGAGGCCGGCCGGAGCGGAGACTATGCGGTCGGCGGTGACGGCGTCCCGCTGCTGGTGCTCGGTCGCCCGGTCCTCGCTGGTGTGCATGAAGACCAGGGTCGAGGAGAAGGCCATGGCGAGCACGATCGGTGTGATCGCGGAGGCCATCCGCCGGGAGTTGGCGCGGGAGTTGGCCGCGGCCAGCGACGCAGACGGACCGCCGGCCCGTAGCGGGAGGCCGAGCACCGAGGCGCAGATCCGGGCGATCAGCGGGCCGAGCAGGCCGACCGCGAGCATGAAGAGCATGACCACACCGAGTGCGGCGTTCGCCGCGTCCTCGCCGGTCTGCGAGGCGGCGACGCCCGCGAAGACGCCGCCGCCGGCCAGCGCGGCGATGCCCAGCGGGGTGCGGATCCAGCCGACCGGCGGGCGTTCCACGGCGGACTGGGCGAGCGCGAGGCCCGGCTTCGTCCTCGCCGGGCGGCGCGCGGCGATGTATCCGGCGCCCAGCGCGGTGAGCATCGTGGCGGCGACGGCGACCGTCAGCGGCAGCCAGGAGATCCGCAGCCCGACGGCTTCCGGGACGGCGCCCTTCTCCTTGAGCTGCCCGAACCACCAGCCGGCCAGGGCGATTCCGGGCAGGCAGCCGAGCGCCGCGGCTAGCGGTGCGACGAGCAGTGACTCGGTGGCGACGGTGCGGCGCAGCTGGCGCGGGGTGGCGCCGATCGCGCGCAGCAGGGCGAACTCGCGGCTGCGCTGGCCGACGGAGAGCGCGACTGTGCCGGCGGCGGTGAAGACGGCGACCATCGTGGCGATGCCCCCGAAGGATCCGCCGAGCCCGGTGAGGAGTTCCCTGGCGTCCGCGAGGCCCGGATCCTCGACCGCGCCTCGGTCGCTCCCGGTGCTGACCCGCACGCCCGGGGCGTGACCGACCGCGTCGGCGACCTGGCGGGCCAGGACGGACGGGTGGGCGCCGTCGGCGGCGAGCACGGCGATGGCGTCGACCCGGCCGGGGTGGCCGGAGAGCGCCACGGCCTCGCGGTCGGTGAACCACACGGTGGCGTCGTCGGTGGTGGTGCCGGAGACCCGGAAGTCCTTCGGGCCCGCCGGGGTGTCCAGCGTGACGCGGTCGCCGGGGCGGGCCTCGTGGCTGCCGGTGCCGTTGCCGGCCCCGTCGCTGGTCCTGGCGCCGGTGGCATTGCCGGTGCCGGCCGGGACGACGACCTCGCCGGTGCGCGGCGCGTCGCCGGACGCGAGCCGGGTGCCGGTGAGGGCGGCGGAGCCCCAGCCGTGCGCGGTGAGGGGTGCGGCGCCCCGGTGCACGGGGGTGGTTCCGCGCCGGGCGGGCTTCGCGTGCCGCCCGCACGCTCTCCTGCGCTCCCTGCCTGGTGCGCCGAAGCCCCATGTCGTCCGCCTTCCGTAGTCATGCTCAGTCATCCGTGATCGATACCTCGAACGTACGGATCAGCGCGTCTCCGGGGCCATGGCGGCTGCTGGCGGATCGGGGGTGGGGGAAACCCCAGGGTGCCCCGGGCGCGTCTCCGGATCGGCCTCGATACTTGCAACGTCAATCATTCGGTAAACTAATTACTGACGATTTCTTGACGCTCTCTTGACCAAGCGAAGGACTGGGCTCATCGGACACGCAGACACCCTCATCGCCATGGGCGGGGCCTTCCTCGCCGCCGCCGTTCTCGCCCGCGTCGGCAGCCGCATCGGGCTGCCGACCATCCCCCTGTTCATCCTGGCCGGGATCCTGCTCGGCCCGCACACCCCCGGCATCGTCCTCGTCGCCGACCCGCACGACCTGGAGATGCTCTCCGCGCTCGGCCTGGTGCTGCTGCTCTTCTACCTCGGCCTGGAGTTCCACCTCGACGACCTCAAGGCGGGCGGGCGCAGGATGGCGCTCGCCGGGGGCGCCTATCTCGTCCTGAACGTCGGCGCCGGACTCGGCTTCGGCTTCGCGCTGGGCTGGGGTACGTCGGAGGCGCTGGTGCTGGCCGGGGTGCTCGGCATCTCCTCGTCGGCCATCGTGACCAAGGTGCTGGTCGACCTGGGCCGGATCGGCAATCCGGAGACCAAGCCGATCCTCGGCATCATCGTCGTCGAGGACGTGTTCCTCGCGCTGTACCTGGCCGCCCTCCAGCCCATCCTCTCGGGCGCGGACAGCCTCGCGGCGGCGGCGGTCGACGGCGGAAAGGCCTTCGGCTTCCTGCTGGCGCTGGCCCTGGCCGCCCGGTTCGGCACCAGGCTCATCAGCAAGCTGATCAACACGAAGGACGACGAGCTGCTCGTCATCTCCTTCCTCGGTGCCGCGGTCCTGGTGGCCGGCATCTCGGAGTGGTTCGGGGTCGCGGACGCCATCGGCGCCTTCATGGTGGGACTGATGCTCGGCAGCACGTCATCCGGTGAGCGGATCCTCAAACTGGTCCACCCGCTGCGGGACGCCTTCGGCGCGATCTTCTTCTTCGCCTTCGGCCTCTCCATCAACCCCGGCGATCTGCCGGTCGTGCTGTGGGCGGTGCTGGCCGCCGTCGCGGTGACCCTCGCCATGAACGTCCTCGCGGGGATCGCCACCGCCAAGCTGTACGGGTTCGGCCCGCAGGCCACGGCGAACATCTCCACCACCCTGGTGGCGCGCGGCGAGTTCGCGCTGATCCTCGCCACGATGGCGGCGGGCGCGGGACTCGACGAACGGCTCGCTCCGTTCATCGCCGGTTACGTACTCGTCCTCGCGGTCCTGGCCCCGCTGGTGGCCGGACGATCGCACTGGCTGGCCAGGATCCTGCCGGGCGGGCGCGACGCCGCGCCGGCCCCGATCCGGTGACGGGCCGCAAGCTGTTGACGTACGCCCGGTTCGGTCCGGTTGCGTACGGTTCAGGATCTGCGTGACAGCAGGAGCAGTGCCCGGTCGTCGTTGACGTCCTTGGCACACGCCTCGATGAGGTGCCAGGCGGCTCCCTCGAAGCCCGTCGAGACATAGCGGTCGGCCTCGCCGGTCAGCCGGTCGATGCCCTCCGCCATGTCCCGCTCGGACGTCTCGACGAGTCCGTCGGTGAACAGCATCAGCACGTCACCGGGGGCCAGCGAGCCCTTCACGGCGTCGAACTGCGCCCCGTCGTACACCCCGAGCAGAGGGCCCTCCGCCGCCTTCTCCTCCCACCGGCCGCTGCCGGCGTGGAGCTGGAGGGCGGGGGGATGGCCGGCCGAGAGGAGTTCGTAGTCGCCGGATTCGAGGTCCAGGACCAGATGGATCGAGGTCGCGAAGCCCTCGTCCCAGTCCTGGCGCAGCAGATAGCCGTTGGCCGCGGGCAGGAAGCCGTGCGGCGGCAGCGATCCGAGGAGCCCGCCGAAGGCGCCGGACAGCAGCAGGGCGCGGGAGCCCGCGTCCATGCCCTTGCCGGAGACGTCGGTGAGCACGGCCTCCAGGGTGCGGCCGCCGTTGGTCCTGGCCGCCACGACGAAGTCACCGGAGAAGGACTGACCGCCCGCCGGGCGGAGCGACATCTCCCGGTGCCAGCCCTGCGGGAGCCGGGGCAGCGCGCTCTGGACCCGGATGCGTTCGCGCAGGTCGAAGAGCATGGTGCCGCCGCGCCGCCACGGCACGCCGACCCTGGCCCGGAACTGGGCGAGCACCAGCCCGAAGAAGCCGCAGGCCGCGACCGTCAGCACGGTTCCGGGTGTGACCCCCACCGTGCCGTCCTTGAACGGGCCGAGCCAGATGGACTCGACGATCAGAGCGGCGGCGGCCGCCGCGTACAGGCCGAGCAGACTGGCGGGCCGCAGCACCAGACCGCCGGCGACGATCGGCAGCACGAGCGCCGTCGGTGAACACCACACCGGGTTCAGGAGGGTGCCGCAGGTGATGGCCGGGATGATCAGCAACAGGGCGGCCAGGGCGATCCAGTCGGAGCCGTCACCCCGGAAGTAGTCGACGCCGGATCTGCGCAGCGTGCTGCGTACCCGGTGCGCCGATTTCCGCAATCGGGCCGGGTAGGTGTCTGCTCCTGCGCGTCGGGCCATTGCGGGGACCTTATCCACCCGACGGCCTCCGGTGCAGGGGGACCCCTGTGACAATGCGTTCGAAATCGGGTCGCCTGTCCGTCGCGCCCCTGGTAGGCATGGCATATGACTACAGAGCTCCGCGTATTGCGGCCGTCCGAATGGAACGAATGGTTCGAGTGCCTGGAGCTCGCCTTCGGAGGAGTCGCGGAACCGCCTGAGCAGCGTGAGCTGGAGGCGGCGCTGACCGAGCACGAGCGGTCGCTCGGGATCTGGGACGGCCCGGATGTGGTCGCCACCTCGGGGGCGTTCAGCTTCCGGCTGGCCGTTCCGGGCGGTGCGCTGGTGCCGGCCGCGGGCGTGACGATGGTCAGCGTCGCGGCCACCCACCGCAGGCGCGGGCTGCTGACCTCGATGATGCGCCGGCAGCTCGACGACGTACGGGCGCTGGGTGAACCGCTCGCCGTGCTCACGGCGTCGGAGCCGGCGATCTACGGCCGCTACGGGTACGGGGCGGCGAGCCGCCAGATGACGCTGTCGATCGATACGGACCGGGTGCGGCTGGACGTCCCCGAGGGCACGGACGGGATCCGGCTGCGGCACGCCAAGAAGGACGAGGCGGTCGCGGCCTGCGAGGGCGTGTACGCCCGCCTGGTGCCGGGCCGTCCCGGCACCCCGGCCCACGGTCCGGGCTGGGAGCGCAAGTCGCTGGTCGACCCGGTGAGTTCGCGGCAGGGCGGTTCGGCGCTGCAGTGTGTGCTGGCCGAGCGGGACTGCGAGGTGGTGGGGTACGCCAACTTCCACATCAAACCGGACTGGGAGCTGTCGGGCCCCAAGGGCCGGGTCTCGGTGAGCGATCTGGCCGCGCTGGACCCGGCGGCGTACGCGGCTCTGTGGCGGTTCCTCTTCGGCATCGACCTGACGACGACCATCGAGGCGCGGAACCGGCCGGTGGACGACGCGGTGCTGCACCTGGTGTCGGACGTGCGGCGGTGCGAGATCCGGGTCCGGGACTCGCTGTACGTGCGGCTGGTGGACGTGGGCGCGGCGCTGGAGGCGCGGAGCTACCGGGGGCCGGTGGACGTGGTGTTCGAGGTCGAGGACGCGTTCTGTCCCTGGAACGCGGGGCGTTGGCGGCTGACGGCCGACGCGAAGGGGGGCGCGTCGTGCAAGCGCACCGAGGAGGCGGCGGATCTGGCCCTGTCCGTGCGGGAGTTGGGGGCGGTGTACCTGGGCGGTGAGTCGCTGCGCGCGCTGGCCCTGGCCGGGCGGGTACGGGAGCTGCGGACGGGTGCGGTGGCGGAGGCGTCGTCGGCGTTCCTGTCCGACGTTGCGCCGTGGCTGCCCCGGGGGTTCTAGGGCGGGTGCGACCGGCGAGCCGCTTCGTCCTCAATCGCCGGACGGGCTCGAAAATCAAGCCCGTCCGGCGATTGAGGACACCGGCGGCCCGGCGCCGCCTCGGTCAGCGGGGCTGGCAGGTGGGGCACCAGAACAGGTTGCGGGAGGCCAGGTCCGCCGTGCGGATCTCCGTGCCGCAGATGTGGCAGGCCTGCCGCGCACGGCGGTAGACGTAGACCTCGCCGCCGTGGTCGTCCACCCTCGGCGGGCGGCCCATCGCCTCGGGCAGGTGCTCGGGGCGGACCGTGTCGATGCGGTTGTTGCGCACGCCCTCGCGCATCAGCTCGCCCAGGTCCGCCCAGATCGCGTCCCACTCACGCCGCGAGAGGTCCTTGCCGGCGCGGTACGGGTCGACGCCGTGCCGGAACAGCACCTCCGCCCGGTACACGTTGCCGACGCCCGCGACGACCTTCTGGTCCATCAGCAGGGCGGCCACGGTGATCCGGCTCCGGGAGATCCGCAGCCAGGCCCGCTCGCCGTCCTCGTCGGAGCGCAGCGGGTCGGGGCCGAGCCGGTCGTGTATCGCCTGCTTCTCGGCGCCGGTGATCAGGGCGCACGTGGTGGGGCCGCGCAGGTCCGCGTAGTGCTCGTCGTTCAGCAGGCGGAGCCGGACCGTGTCGGTGGGCGGCGGGGCCGGGGCCGTACCGAATCCGAGCTTGCCGAACAGGCCGAGGTGGATGTGGACCCAGCCGGTGCTCTCGAAGCCGAGGAAGAGGTGCTTGCCGTGCGCGTCCACGCCGTCCAGCACCCGGCCGTCGAGCAGGGCGGCGCTGTCGGAGAACTTCCCCTGCGGGCTGCTCGCCCGCACCGGCCGTCCGGCGAACCGGTCCAGGTGGTCCGCCGCGAGGCGGTGGATCGTGTGGCCCTCGGGCACGGCGGCGGCCCTCCTGGATGAGGCGGTGGTGCGGACATGGCTGTGCCGCCGGGGGCTCCGGCGGCACGGCGGGGGCGGTGGGGCGGTCAGCCCTGCTGCGGGTGGTGGGCCGGGACCGGAGGGAGCTCGCCGGTGTTCTCGTACGCCGTGAGCATCGCGATACGGCGGCTGTGCCGCTCCTCGCCGGAGTACGGGGTGGCGAGGAAGATCTCGACGAACTTCACGCACTCCTCCTCGGTGTGCATCCGGCCGCCGATGGAGATCACGTTGGCGTCGTTGTGCTCGCGGCCCAGCGCGGCGGTCTGCTCGCTCCAGGCGAGTGCGGCGCGAACGCCCTTGACCTTGTTCGCGGCCATCTGCTCGCCGTTGCCGGAGCCGCCGATGACGATCCCGAGGCTGTCGGGGTCCGCGGCCGTCTTCTCGGCGGCACGCAGGCAGAACGGCGGATAGTCGTCCTGGGCGTCGTAGATGTGGGGACCACAGTCGACGGCCTCGTGGCCTTGGGCCTTGAGCCACTCGACGAGGTGGTTCTTGAGTTCGTAACCGGCATGGTCGGAGCCGAGGTACACGCGCATGGGAGGAGTGTGGCACGAGCTTCGCCGGGTAACCGACGACGGGGTGCGGTGTGGCCCTGATGTGCGGACCCTGTGTGCGGCGAAGCCACTGAGGCAACGATCGTGTCAACGATGTGGATGCAGGGGTTCCGCTTTCAGGGTTCACCGGGCTTCAATGCAACGCTCGCCGCTCACCACCGTGCCGCGGCGGGCACGCAACCGAGCGATCCGAAAACGTGAGGATTCGATCCATGACGTCGCAGACGACTCTGGCCGGACCGGGCCAACAGCCCGATGGGCCGGACCGCAAGGGCCCCGAGGACGGGCTCCAGGCCGGTCTCAAGAACCGTCACCTCTCGATGATCGCCATCGGCGGCGTGATCGGCGCGGGCCTGTTCGTGGGGTCGAGCGCGGGCATCGCCGCCGCCGGACCGGCCATCCTGCTGTCGTACGCCCTGGTCGGCCTGATGGTCGTCTTCGTGATGCGGATGCTCGGCGAGATGGCCGCCGCCCGTCCGGCGTCGGGCTCCTTCTCCGCCTACGCCGACCAGGCGCTGGGCCGCTGGGCCGGATTCTCGATCGGCTGGCTCTACTGGTTCTTCTGGGTCGTGGTGCTCGCCGTCGAGGCCACGGCGGGTGCCAAGATCCTGGAGGGCTGGGTGCCGGGCGTCCCGCAGTGGGCCTGGGCGCTCATCGTGATGCTGGTGCTGACCGCGACGAACCTGGTCTCGGTCGGCTCGTACGGAGAGTTCGAGTTCTGGTTCGCCGGGATCAAGGTCGTCGCCATCGGCGCCTTCGTGATCGTCGGGCTGCTCGCCGTCTTCGGCATACTGCCGGGTTCGGACAACGCCGGCTCGGGGCTGGCCCACCTCACCGACAGCGGCGGGTTCTTCCCCAAGGGGCCGGGCGCCATCCTCACCGGGGTGCTGATGGTCGTCTTCTCCTTCATGGGCAGCGAGATCGTGACGCTGGCGGCCGGCGAGTCGGAGAACCCGCAGCGCGCCGTCCAGAAGGCCACCAACAGCGTGATCTGGCGGATCGCGGTCTTCTACCTGGGCTCGATCTTCGTCGTGCTGACGCTGCTGCCGTGGGACGACGCCTCGATCATGGAGAAGGGCAGCTACGTCGCCGCGCTCGACTCGATCGGCATCCCGCACGCCGGACAGGTGATGGACGTCATCGTGCTGACGGCCGTGCTGTCCTGCCTCAACTCCGGCCTCTACACGGCCTCCCGGATGGCCTTCTCGCTCGGCGGCCGCGGTGACGCCCCGAAGGCCTTCGCCCGGACCAACAAGCGGGGCGTGCCGCAGGCGGCCATCCTGTCCTCGGTCGTCTTCGGCTTCGTCGCGGTCTTCTTCAACTACCAGTGGCCGGACACCGTCTTCGCGTTCCTGCTGAACTCCTCCGGCGCGGTCGCCCTGTTCGTCTGGCTGGTCATCTGCTTCACCCAGCTGCGGATGCGCGGCATCATCCTGCGCGAGTCGCCCGAGAAGCTCGTCGTGCGGATGTGGCTCTTCCCGTACCTGACCTGGGCGACCATCGCGATGATCTCGTTCGTGCTGGTCTACATGCTGACCGATGACGCGGGACGCGAGCAGGTGCTGCTCTCGCTGCTGGTCGCGGTCCTGGTAGTGGCCGTCTCGCTGGTGCGGGAGGTGCGCGGGCGTCGCCGCGGCGCCCCGGCCGACACCTCCGCCGAATGAGCGCGCACACCTGAACGAGTGCGCATACCTGACGGAAACTGTCAGGTATAGCGGGGAGGCTCTCCCTCGTAAGCCATCGAGCGAGCGAGTGGAGAGCCTCCGCCATGACTGCCTCACCCACCGGCCCCCCGTCCGGTTTCCAGACCGGCTTCCCAGTCCGCCCGGACCTCGTCGTCGCGGCCGCCGGGCCCGATGACGTGCGCGAGGCCGTGGCCCGCGCCGCCTCGGACGGGCTCCGGGTCACCGTCCACGCCACCGGGCACGGGCTGGCGGGCGCCGTGGAGGGCGGGGTCCTGATCGACACCGGCCGGATGGACTCCGTACGGATCGACCCGGTGCGCCGCACCGCCGTCATCGGGGCGGGCACCACCTGGGGGCAGGTGGCCGAGGCGGCCGCACCGCACGGCCTCGCCCCGCTGAACGGCTCCGCGCCCGGCGTGGGCGCCGTCTCCTACACGCTGGGCGGCGGGCTGGGGATCCTGGGCCGGGAGTTCGGGTACGCCGCCGACCACGTGCGGTCGCTCGACGTCGTGACGGGCGACGGGGTGGCCCGGCATGTCGGCCCGCAGGACGAGCCCGAGCTGTTCTGGGGGCTGCGCGGCGGCGGGCACCGGCTGGGCGTGGTGACGGGGCTGGAGACCGGCCTCGTCCCGGTGGACCGGCTGTACGGCGGTTCGCTCGCCTTCGACGGGGACGGCGGGACGGCCGCGCAGGTGGTCCGGCGCTACCTGGAGTGGGTCCGGACCGTGCCCGACGCGCTGACGTCGTCGGTGGCCGCACTCGTCTACCCGGACATCCCGCAGGTGCCGGAGGCGATGCGGGGCCGGTACGTCGTCTCGGTGCGGGTCGCCTGCAGCGGCACCCCGGCCGAGGGCGAGCGCCTGGTCGCGCCGCTGCGGGCGATCGGGCCCGTACTGGCGGACTCGCTGCGGGAGATGCCGTACACCGACAGCCCCGCCATCCACAACGATCCGCCGTTCCCCCACGCTTACTACGGCGACGGGCTGATGCTCAGCGGACTGGACCCCGAGCACGCGGTGCGGGTGCTGGAGCTGACCGGCCGAGGGGCCCCGATGATGACCGTGGTCCAGCTCAACCACCTGGGCGGCGCCCTGGCCACCGCCCCGTCGGCGGGCAACGCGGTGCCGTTCCGCGAGGCGGGGTTCCTGCTCCGACTGCTGTCACCGCTGGACGGTACGGACGTGGCCTCGGTCCGGGCGCTGTACGAGGAGGTGGCCCGGGGCCTCGCCCCGCTCGCCGTGGGCCGTTCGCTGAACTTCTCCTTCGGCGGCGGGGACCGCACGGAGGGCTTCCACGACGCCCGGACGCGCGAGAGGCTCGCCGGTCTGGTGTCGCGTTACGACCCGGCGAGCCTCTTCGGTGGCGCCTACGGCGTCAGCCGCGACGGCCGATGAGCTTCCAGGACGCCGGCAGCGCGCCCATCGCGAGCGCCGCCTTCAGCGCGTCACCGAGCAGGAACGGCGTCAGGCCCGCCGCGATCGCGGCGCTCGCCGACATGCCGGTGGACAGCGCCAGGTAGGGCACGCCGACCGAGTAGATGATGGCCGAGCCGAGCACCATGGTGCCCGCCGTGCGCAGCGCCGAGCGGTCGCCGCCCCGGCGGGCCAGGGCGCCGACCACGGTCGCGGCGAGCAGCATGCCGAGCACGTAGCCGAAGGAGGCACCGCCGGGGCCGGAGCTGCCGGCCGAGAACCACGGCATGCCCGCCATGCCGACGAGCGCGTACACGGCGAGCGCGAGGAAGCCGCGGCGGGCGCCGAGCGCGGTGCCGACCAGGAGCGCGGCGAAGGTCTGGCCGGTGACCGGGACCGGCGAGCCGGGGACCGGCACGGCGATCTGGGCGGCTATGCCGGTGAGCGCGGCGCCGCCGAGCACCAGGGCGGTGTCCACCGCGTAGCGGTGCCGGGCGGCGGGCAGCAGGTCGGCGAGGACCGCTCCGGTGCGGACGGGGGCGGCGGCAGCAGTACTCATCGGGACTCCGCGGGTGAGGGCAGGTGGGTGGAGGGCTGAGCCTGACGCTATCCGACGGAGCGACACTGGATCACCGTCAGCGGCCCACAAAGGGGTGCTTGAGGGCTTAGTGGGATTCGCACAAAGCGCGACACACAATCATCCCTGGACGTGATGCTCATCACGGAGGTCGGAGCGGATCAACCACCCCTCGGCGGGGAGGTGCGGGAGGAGCCGACTGTTGACTCCCTCTAAACGGCGAACCCATGAAGGAAGTTCGGCACCGGGCCGCCCCCGGCAGCTCGGTGCACACCTTGTGTGAGCACCGTGACCGTATAGCGGACGTCCGTTCCGCCTGAGCGGTGCGCGCGTCCAGACTGGGACACGTCCCCCCGTCTCACCGACCGAACAGAGCTCGTCCATGCCTCGGACCACCGTGCCTCCCCCCACCGGCACCCCTGCGGTCACCTCCGGCCACGGGACCGATTCGGCCCTCACCCACGGGCTCAAGCAGCGCCACCTGTCGATGATCGCCCTCGGCGGGGTCATCGGCGCCGGGCTGTTCGTCGGTTCCGGCGCGGGAATCGCCGCGGCCGGCCCCTCGATCGTCATCGCCTACGCCTGCTCCGGGCTGCTGGTCATGCTCGTGATGCGGATGCTCGGCGAGATGTCGGCCGCCAATCCGGCGTCCGGCTCCTTCTCCGTGCACGCCGACCGGGCGATCGGGCCCTGGGCCGGGTTCACGGCGGGCTGGGCGTTCTGGGTGCTGCTCTGCGTCGCCGTCGGCCTCGAAGGGATCGGTGCGGCGAAGATCGTCACCGGCTGGCTGCCCGGAACACCGGAGTGGGCCTGGGTGGCGCTGTTCATGGTGGTGTTCCTGGGGACGAACCTTGCCTCGGTGACGAAGTTCGGTGAGTTCGAGTTCTGGTTCGCCGCGCTCAAGGTCGTGGCGATCACGCTGTTCCTGGTGCTGGGCGTACTGGCGATCCTGGGCGTGCTCCCGGACACGGACGCGCCCGGCACCGCCAACCTCAGCGGCGAGGGCGGCTTCATGCCGAACGGCTCCGAGGGGCTGGTCATCGGGCTGCTCGCCTCCGTCTTCGCGTACGGAGGCCTGGAGACCGTCACCATCGCGGCGGCCGAGTCCGAGAACCCGGTGCGGGGTGTCGCGAAGGCCGTGCGGACGGCAATGTGGCGGATCGCGCTGTTCTACGTCGGCTCGATGGCGGTCATCGTCACACTGGTCCCGTGGGACGACCCGAAGGTCGTGTCGGTCGGCCCCTTCTACGCGGCCCTGGACCACCTCGGCATCAGCGGCGCGGCGGAGATCATGAACGTGGTCATCCTGATCGCGCTGCTCTCCGCGATGAACGCGAACATCTACGGCGCCTCGCGCATGGCCTGTTCGCTGGTGGCCCGGGGGCAGGGCCCGAAGCGGCTGGGCCGGATCTCGTCCGGTGTGCCGCGCCGCGCGGTGCTGGTCTCCTCCGTGTTCGGCTTCCTGTGCGTGCTGCTGAGCTACTGGCGGCCCGACGACGTGTTCCCCTGGCTGCTCAACATGACCGGTGCGGTGATCCTGGTCGTCTGGATCTTCATCGCCGTCTCCCAGCTGATCCTGCGCGCCCGGCTGGAGCGCGAGGAGCCGCAGAAGCTGGTGGTCCGGATGTGGCTGTTCCCGGTCCTGACGGTGGTGGCGCTGCTGGCCATGGTGGAGATCTTCGTCCTGATGCTCCGCCAGCCCGACACCCGCGACCAGCTGCTGGCGACGGGCGCGCTGACGTTGGTCCTGATCGTCATCGGCGTCGTACGCCAGCGGCGGTCGGCGGGCACGGCCGGCTGAGGGGCCCGGCAGCGGGCGCCCCGCCGGGCCGGCGGGGTCAGTTGGTGACACGAACGGCAAGGATCGCCACGTCGTCGCGATGAGGCGTGTCCTGGGTCTCCCGGGACAACGTCTCCAGCAGCAGGGACAGCGGGCGGTCACCGTGCCGGGACACGGCGACCGCCGCCTGCTCGATCCGTGCGTCGATGTCGCTGTCCCGGCGTTCCACCAGTCCGTCGGTGTACAGGACGAGCACGCTGCCCGGGGGCAGCTCGTACACGTGGTCGTGGCGGCCTTGGCCGCTCAGGGAGCCGAGCAGGAGCAGATCGTGTTCCCGCAGGGTCTCCACGCGGCCGTCGGGCAGGCGTAGCAGCGGCGGCGGGTGCCCGGCGTTGGACCAGGTCAGCCGCCAGTGACCGGCGCCCGGGTCCAGGCGGGCGTGCACGGCGGTGCCGCCCGGCCCCAGTGGCAGTACGGCGAAGCTGTGGTCGACAGCCGCCAGCGCGGCGGCGGGCGAGTGGCCGGGGTGCCCAAGGGTGGCCTGGCGGAGCATGCTGCGGACCTGGCCCATCACGGCGGCGGCGGCCATGTCGTGCCCGATGACGTCTCCGATGGACAGCATCAGCCCACCCGGTCCACCGTCCGGGGAGGCCGGAAGCCGGTAGGCGTCGTACCAGTCGCCGCCCACCATGTCCTGGTCGGCGGCGGGCAGATACAGGGCGGCGATCTCCAGTCCCGGCACGGCGGGAAGCTCGGTGAGCATGGCGGCCTGGAGCTGCTCGGCGGCGCTGAGCCGGTTCTCGACGAACAGGGTGCGCTCCACCGCCTGCCCGGCGTACCCGGCGACCGCCGTCAGGACCGCGCGCTCGGTCACGCCGAGGACGTGGGAGTCGGCCCAGCACCACAGCAGCACCCCCCGCGCGTTGGCCAGCGGCACGCACAGTGCGGATTCGAGCGACAACGAGTCGTACCCGGCGACGGCCTCGGGACCGTAGTCGGCGAGCAGGGCCGCCCGGTCGGGGACGAAGATGGTCCGCTGTTCCGCCATCGCGCGCAGGCTGGGAAATCCACGCCCTCCCTCGAAGCGGTGGAGCGTGCTCTCCACCGGCTGTACGCGCTCCGGGTCGATCACCCGTCGCAGCCCCCGCCCGTCGGCGAGAAGCAGCCCCACGAACGGCGGCTGGACCGGGCCCTCGAACAGCCCGCGCAGCCGGCGCACGATGTCGGTCAGGTCATGCCCGTGGGCCAGTTCGACCGAGGCGCGCAGCAGCAGGTCGGCGAGGTCCCGGTCGCGCCGGATCTGTTCGCTGGCGATGCGCAGGCGCAACTCCACGGAGCACGCGGCGGTGAGGTCGTCGAGGTCGCGGAGCTCGGCCTCGGTCCACTCGCGGGGCCGGTGGTCGATGGCGCACAGCGACCCCAGGACCTGGCCGTCGGCGTCGGTCAGCGGCATCCCCGCGTAGGCGATCACCTGGAGGTCGGGGATGGCCAGGCTGGTACAGGTGAGCGGGTACCGCCGTGAGTCGCCGAGGATCAGGGGCTCGCCGCTGGCGACGACATGCTGGCAGAAGGAGTGGGTGAGCGGGGTCTGCCGCCGCCCCGCCCAGGGCTCCTGGAGACCGACCATGCCCGGGAAGACCTGCCGGTCCGTCTCCAGCAGCGACACAAGCGCTACCGGGACGCGCAGGAACCGGGCGACCAGCCCCGCGAACCGGTCCATGCCCGCGTCGGCCGCCGCCGTCAGCCCGGCCAGCCGCAGCGCCTCCAGCCTGCCCAGTTCGCCGGTCAAGGACTCGGCCCTCCGTCGATCGATTATGGAACACGGGGTACGCAAACACTATCTAAAGGTAAATATTAGGACGAAAGGCTCAGCGCTGTATCCCGAGGGCGCGCCGCGGACGGCCACGCACGGCACCTCCACCCTCAGCCGCCCGTCGGAGGGACCCGTCACCCATCCGGCGGGACTCTCCGCGCGCACACCGAGACCCGGGCCGGACCGGACCGGAGACCTGATCCCCCCTCGGACCGGAGACCTGGTCCAAAGGGCTGATCTCCCCTCAGTCGCTCCTGCTGTTAGCCTGCTCCTGCATATAGGTTGCAATAACAACAGGACAGCAGCTGGAGGGTTCGAACCATGGCCACGTACACGCTCCCGGAACTCCCGTACGACTACGCGGCGCTCGAACCGGTCATCAATCCGCAGATCGTCGAGCTCCACCACGACAAGCACCACGCCGCGTACGTCAAGGGCGCGAACGACACCCTGGAGCAGCTGGAGGAGGCACGCGACAAGGAGGCCTGGGGAGCGATCAACGGGCTCCAGAAGAACCTCGCGTTCCACCTCTCCGGCCACATCCTGCACTCGATCTACTGGCACAACATGACCGGTGACGGCGGCGGCGAGCCGCTGGCCGCGGACGGTGTCGGCGGCCTCGCGGACGCGATCACCGAGTCCTTCGGCTCCTTCGCGGGCTTCAAGTCCCAGCTGACGAAGGCCGCGGCCACCACGCAGGGCTCCGGCTGGGGCGTCCTCGCGTACGAGCCGGTCAGCGGCAAGCTGATCGTCGAGCAGGTCTACGACCACCAGGGCAACGTGGGCCAGGGCTCGGTCCCGGTCCTCGTCTTCGACGCCTGGGAGCACGCCTTCTACCTGCAGTACAAGAACCAGAAGGTCGACTTCATCGAGGCGATGTGGCGCGTCGTCAACTGGCAGGACGTGGCGAAGCGGTACGCGGCCGCCAAGGAGCGCGCGGACGTACTGCTGCTCGCCCCCTGACGGGGACCGGAGCGCACCCCTGACGTCCTGCCTCGTGATCGTCTTCTCAACCTTCACCCGGCAGGCGGATGAACGAAGGGCCCCCGCGAGGACATGACTCGCGGGGGCCCTTCCATGCCCGCCCGGCGCGGGCGGCGGCTACTCCGTGACCAGGGCCATCAGCAGGCCGTCGTAGCCCTTGGTGCCGACGGTCTGGAGCGCGGTCGCGGTCAGGGTCGGCTCGGCCGCGACGAGTTCGGTGAACCGGCGCACGCCCCGCACCTTCGGGTCCTCGCTCGTGGCGTCGGCCACCTCTCCGTCACGCACGACGTTGTCCGCGACGATCAGGCTCCCGGGCCGGGTCAGCTTCAGGGACCAGGCCAGGTAGTCGGGGTTGCTCGGCTTGTCGGCGTCGATGAACACGACGTCGAACGGCCCGTACCCCTGCTCCGCGAGGGCCGGCAGCGTGTCGAGGGCCAGGCCGACCCGGACCTCGACGACATCGGACAGACCGGCGCGCTCGATGTTCCGTCGCGCCACCTCGGCGCACTCCGGATCGGCTTCGAGCGTGACGACCCTGCCGCCCTCGGGAAGCGCGCGGGCCAGCCAGATGGTGCTGTACCCGCCCAGGGTGCCGATCTCCAGCACGGTGCGCGCCCCCTGGAGCCGGGCCAGCAGGTTCAGCAGCTTGCCCTGGTTGGCCGCGACCTGGATCGCCGGCAGCCCGGCCTTCTCGCTGGCCTCCACGGCCGCGTCCAGGGCCTCGTCCGAACCCACCAGCAGAGCGTTGAAGTAGTCGTCGACCTCGGCCCACAGCGCCTGCGTCATGGCATGTTCCCCTCTCCGTACCACTTAAGTTCCCAAAGGGAACTTACATCATGCCGAGCGAATGGGATGATGGCGGCCCCAGCGTTTTCCCCGGAGAGGACATCATGACGATCACCGTGCGAGAGCTGGTGTACTACCCGGTCAAGGGTTGCGCGGGGACCGCCACAGAGTCCGCGCAGGTCGTCGGGACCGGCCTCGAACACGACCGGACCTTCATGGTGGTGGACGCCGCCGAAGGCGCCTTCCGGAGCCAGCGCACCCACCCGGCGATGGCCGCCATCAAGGTCGCCGTCCTGCGGTCCGGGGCGGCGCTGGCACTCTCGGCCGAGGGCGTCGAGCCCCTGCTCCTGGACGTCGACCGGGACGGCCCGCGCCGCGACGTCAGCATGTTCGACCGCCCCCTCGGCGCGGCCGTCGATCAGGGGGACGTGGTCGCGGAGTGGTTCTCCGACGTGCTCGGCGCCAAGTCCCGCCTGGTGCGGGCGGCCCCCGGCTTCGACCGGGACGGCTGGGGCGAGACCCCGGGCAAGGTCAACTTCGCGGACGCGCACGCGGTACTGGTGACCTCGACGGCCTCCCTGGACGACCTCAACTCCCGTATCGCCGCACGGGGCGACGCGGCGGCCGTCCCGATGGACCGCTTCCGCCCCAACATCGTGCTGACCGGCAAGGACGAACCGCACTTCGAGGACCGGGTGCGCCGGATGACCCTGGGCTCCGTCGAACTCGCCCACTCGGTACGGGCGACACGGTGCAGCGTCCCGCTCGTCGACCAGCTCACCGGCCTGCGCCGGGGTCCGGAGCCGGTCCGGACCCTGGCGACCTACCGCCGCGAGGCGGAGTACGGGAACCGGGTCAGCTTCGGCGCGAAGAACGCGGTGGTCTGCGAGGGCGTGGTGAGCGTGGACGACCCGGTCACGGTCCAGAGCCTGGTCACCCCGTAGCCCCGGGCGCCGCTCCCCCGCCGGCCGCACCGAAAACCACCTGCCCCCGGCGCGCGAGTCGCCTATCGTCGACGTCGTTTGCCGGTACGGGGCCACTGCCCCCGGCCGGCCCGGACGATGACGTGGAGGATGGCTGTGCGCTACCGCGAGCTGGGACGCAGCGGAATGTCGGTGTCCGAGATCGGCTACGGCGCCTGGGGCATCGGCGAGTCCAGCTGGGTGGGCGCGACGGAGGACGAATCCCTCCGCGCCCTCCACCGGGCCGTCGACCTCGGCGTGAACTTCATCGACACGGCACGCGGCTACGGCGAGAGCGAGCGCATCGTCGGGCAGGTGGTACGGGAACGGGCCGGGGACGAGGTACTGGTCGCGACCAAGGTGCCGCCGAAGAACGGGGTCTGGCCCCCGGCGGACGGCACGGACCCGGCACAGGCGTTCCCGGGCGAGTACATCCGCGCGACCCTGGAGACGAGTCTGCGCGCGTCCGGCCTGGACCACTTCGACGTGCTCCAGTTCCACGTCTGGCACGACGAGTGGGTCGGGCGCGGGGACTGGCTGGAGACGGTCACCGAGCTGAAGCGCGAGGGGAAGATCCGCCTGTTCGGCGTCTCCGTCAACGACCACCGGCCCGAGAGCGCGCTCGCGCTGGTCCGCAGCGGTGCGGTGGACAGCGTGCAGGTCATCTACAACGTGTTCGACCAGTCACCGGCCGACGAACTGCTGCCCGCCTGCGAGGAGCACGGTGTCGGGGCCATCGTCCGGGTGGCGCTCGACGAGGGCGGGCTGACCGGCCGGATCACCGCCGGCACGACGTTCCCCGAGGGCGACTGGCGCAACCGCTACTTCCGCGACGACCGCCCCGCCCAGGTCGAGCGCCGGGTGGCGGCGATCGTCGCGGACCTGGGCATCGAACCGGACGCCGTCGCGGAGCACGCGCTGCGGTTCGTACTGAGCTCGCCCGCGGTCTCCACCGTCATCCCCGGAATGCGCAGCGTGCGCAACGTGGAGTGCAACACCGCGCTGAGCGACGGGCATCCGCTCACCGAGGACCAGCTCGCCGTACTGGCGAAGCACCGTTGGCAGCGGGACTTCTACGCCTGAGCCGGGAGCCGGAAGGGGGCCGGGCGGCCCTGGGTAGGGTCCTGGCCCATGGTGATACGGAAGCGGTGCGCGTCCCGGGTCCTGCTGACCGACGAGCGCGACCGGCTGCTGTTGCTGTGCGGCCGCGATCCGCGCCGGGTGGGGGCGCGTTGGTGGTTCACGGTCGGCGGCGGGGTGGAGGCCGGTGAGGACTACGTGGCGGCGGCGCTGCGCGAGGTCCGCGAGGAGACAGCGCTGGAACTGGCCGCCGCCCGGCTGGGACCGGTCGTCTGGACCCGGAAGATCCTGTTCGGGGTGGACGGCCGGCACTACGACCAGTACGAGGAGTACCGCCCGGTCCGGGTCTCGGCCGCCGAGGTGTCGGGGATGCGGGTGGCGACCGACGAGGGCACGTACGGCCATCACTGGTGGACGGTGGACGAGCTCCGTACCACCTCGGAGTCCGTCCATCCGGAGGGGATGGGCGGGCTGCTCCCCCCGGTGCTGGCCGCGGCCGGGCTCCCCCACCCGCCTGTGCACCTAGGCGACTTCGACGTGGACGAGGAGCGCGACGCGGGCTGAGACGGCCCGCTCAGATCCGGAACACCGATCCCACGAACTCCGCGAGCAGCCGTTCCTTCAGCGGTCCCGGCAGGGCGTCCAGGAGGATCAGGACCGGGGCCATCCTGGCGGGCAGGCCGCCCTCGCCGGTGAGACCCGCGAAGGCGAGTACCGCGTCGATCTCGTCCGGGCCGAGCTTCGACGGGTCGAGGCCTGCGGCCAGTTCGGCCAGGGCCGGGTCCACCGCCACCGGGGGCAGGGCGCGGGCGGCGTGCAGCGCGGTGTCCAGGTCGGCGAGCAGGGCGTCCACCTGGCCGACCGTGGCCGGGGTCAGGGTGAGGTGGAGGTTGGGCGGCAGCCCGTCGAAGGAGAGCTGCGGCTGGAGGTACCAGCCGCGCTCGCGCATCTCGTCCGCCAGGTGCAGCAGCAGGCTCAGGTCCGGGGCGCCGTCCGGCCCGCCCAGGACCGTGAACGCGACGAGTCCCGCCGAGGGGTCGCCGAGCACCCGGACGTCGGCCGTCGCGCGCAGCCCCGCGAGCAGCCGGCCCGAGGACTCGGCGACCCGGGCGGCCAGTGCGGTGTAGCCGTCGTCGCCGACGTACCGCAGGACGGCCCACGCCTGCGCCAGCAGCCCGGCCGACTTGGTGCCCTGGACGGTCGGGTTGACGACCGGGTAGCCGGGCCAGCCCGCGTGGGCGAAGTACTGGTGGCGGCGGAGCTCCGCGTCCCGGTAGAGCACCACGGAGGCGCCCTTGTCCGCGTAGCCGTATTTGTGCAGGTCGACGGAGAGCGAGGTGACGCCGGGGACGGAGAGGTCGAACGGCGGTATCTCCTGTCCCGCGCGCCGCAGATGGGGCAGCAGCCAGCCGCCGATGCAGGCGTCCACGTGGCACAGGACGCCCCGTTCGGCCGCCGCCGCCGCGATCTCGGGGACCGGGTCGAGGACCCCGTGGGCGTACGAGGGCGCCGAGGCGACGACGAGGGCGGTGCGCGGGGTGATCGCGGCGGCCACGGCGGCGGCGTCGGCCCGGTAGGTGGAGCGGTCCACGGGTACCACGACCGGTTCCAGGCCCAGGTAGGCGGCCGCCTTGTGGAAGGCCGCGTGGGCGGTGGACGGCAGCACCAACTGGGCTTCGCTCACACCGCGTTCGGCCTTCGCGTGGTCGCGGGCGGTCTTCACCGCCAGCAGGATCGACTCCGTGCCGCCGCTGGTGAACGTGCCCTGCGCGCCGGTTGCGCCCAGCAGCGCGGCCGCCGCGCCCACCACGTCGTTCTCCAGCCGGGCGACGCTCGGGAAGACCGTGGGGTCCAGGCCGTTGACGGTCGCGTACGCCGAGTACGCGGCGGCCGCCAGCTCGTCGAGGCCCGCCAGCCCCGCGTCATAGACGTAGGCGAAGGTCCGGCCGCCCCGGGTGGGGGCGTCGGCGCCGCGCAGGGCGGTGAGTTCGGCGAGTACGGCCTCGGCGGGAACGGCGGGTGACGGGTCAGTCGGCATGGGCGGGCTCTTCCTGGAGTGGGTCTTCGTAGCGGTGCAGCATCCACAGGCTCGCTGCGGCCAGGACGGCGGGCAGCACGCTCATGCCGAGGGCGATCCCGGTCAGCGCCGCGCCGGGCTGTTCCACCCGGTGGCCTGAGTCGGAGGAGCGGAACCCGGTCGCGGCCAGGACGAGCGCGAACAGCCCGGCGCCGAGCGCGAAGGCCAGGGTCTCGGCGGCGGTCCAGAGCCCGGTGAACGTCGCGGCGCGCCGCTTCCCGGTGCGTGCCGCATCGTCGGCGATGGTGTCCGCCAGCATGGTGAGCGGCAGCAGCTGGAGCCCGGCGTAGGCGATGCCGATGACCGCGGTGGCCGTATAGCCGAGGGCCGGGCCGCCCTGCCGGGTGAAGGCGAGCGCGAGCGCTCCGGCGAGGTAGAGCGCCGAGGCGCACCCCTGGGCGTACTTGGTGCCGCACAGCCGGGCCAGCCGGTTCCACAGGGGCATGAACAGTACGAGCGGGCCGATCAGGCAGGCGAAGAGCGGGGTGACGGCGCCGGGTGAGCCGAGGGTGTACGTGGCGAAGTACTGGACGCCCGCGAGCATCACCCCGATCGCCAGGGCCTGGAGCGTCCACATGGCGGCGAGGTCGCGGAACGGTCCGCTGGTGCGGACGGCGGCGAGCTGGGCCCGCAGCGAGGGTTCGGCCTCGCTGCGGGCGACGGCCGGGGCCCGGCGGGTGGTGAACCAGGCGCCGAACATGCCGGCGGCGAGCAGCGCGGCGACCGCGAGGCCCATCAGCCGGTAGCTCGCCGGGGTGTCGCCGTCGGCGTGCGCGATGGCCGGGGCGAGTGCGCCGGACAGCAGGATGGCGACGCCGAGGAAGGTGACCCGCCAGCCGAGCACCCGGCGTCGTTCGCCCGGGTCCTCGGTCATCTCGGCCGGCATCGTCACGTACGGCACCTGGAAGACGGCGTAGGCGGTGGCCGCCAGCAGGAACAGCGCGGCGACGTACCCGGCGGCGGCCGCGCCCCGCAGCGGCGGTGCGGCGAAGATCAGCGCGAAGATTGGCGGCAGGGTGCAGGCGCCGATCAGCAGGAACGGCCGGCGCGGGCCGCCGCGCAGTCGGCTGCGGTCGGACAGGGCGCCGATGAGCGGGTTGATCAGGACGTCCCAGGCCTTGGGCAGGAACACCGCGGCGCCCGCGACGGCGGCGGGCACGGCCAGGACGTCGGTGAGGTAGTAGAGCAGGATCAGTCCGGGCACGGTGGCGAACGTGCCGGTGCACAGCGAGCCGAGCCCGTATCCGATCCGGACCTGTCGCGGCAGGCGCGGGCCCGGTACGGGATCCGGGTCCGGTGTCACGTCGGTACGGACGTCGGCTGGCATGCCGCCGATCATGAACGAGAGTTCGAGCCCCCGGCAAGGGTTCGGCGTGACGCGAGTGTGAACTCCAGCAGCGGCAGTTCGCGGCCCGGGATCGATCCGGACGGCGTCGCGCCGATGCGGACCGCGCCCATGGCCCGGTAGAACGGTTCGGCGTTCGGGTCGGCGTCGATCGTGAACCGGGCGAACCCGAGCCTGCGGGCCTCGGCGACGACGTGCCCGAAGAGCAGCCGGCCCACCCCGCGCCCGACCGCGTCCGGCTCGGCGAACATCATGCCGAGCACCCCGGCGGGCGGCGCGCCCTCCAGGGTGGTGAAGCCGAGGATCCGGCCGTCCTCCTCGGCGACCTCGGTCCGGCGGGGACCGATGTCGTCGGGGGCCATGGTGAGTTCGGCACGGCAGGCGGCGATGAACGCCTCGTCGTATCCCCAGTACGCCTTGGAGCGCAGGGCGATTTCGGTGAGCGCCCCGGCTTCGGAGGGGCGTGCGGGCCGTGTTCTCATGCGGTGCTCCGTCTCTCGGGCCGGGTGCCCGGGTGCCGGCGGCCCGGTGATGTCAGACCCCTCCGTCATGCTTCCCACTATGGACTCCAAGGACTTCTGGAAGCTGATCGACGACGCCCGCGCCCTGGTCAGCGACCCGGCGGACGCGGAGGGCGTGGCCGACCGGATCTCGGATCTGCTCACCGAGCGGCCGGCGCACGAGATCGTCGCGGCGCAGCAGTGGCTGTGGGACCTGATGGCGGCCTCCTACCGGGCGCCGCTGTGGGCGGCCGCGTACGTGGTGAACGGCGGCTGCTCGGACGACGGGTTCGACTACTTCCGGGGCTGGCTCATAGCGCAGGGCCGGGAGGTGTTCGAGCGGGCGGTCGCGGATCCGGACGCGCTGGCGGAGCTGCCGGTGATCAAGGAGGCCTCGGCCGAGTACGAGGAGCTGGAGTGCGAGCGGATGCTCGGGGTCGCGTGGGACGCCTACCGGCGGGCGACGGGCGAGCAGCTTCCCCGCGGCTCGTTCACCGTCGATCTCCCGGACCTGGACCCCGAGTGGGACTTCGACTTCGACGACGAGGAGGAGCTGGCGGAGCGGCTGCCGGGGCTGGACGCGCTGTACGGCTGAGACGGCCGGGGAAGGGCCCCGTGGCACACGGAACCCTTCCCCGTCGCGGTCAGGAGAAGTCGGGCCCGGCCGTGCGGGTCCGCTTGATCTCGTAGAAGCCGGGGATCGAGGCGACGAGCAGGGTGCCGTCCCACAGCTTCGCCGCGTCCTCGCCCTTCGGGGCGGGGGTGACGACGGGGCCGAAGAAGGCGATCTGCTCGCCGTCCGCGCCGGGCACGGCGATGACGGGCGTGCCGACGTCCTGGCCGACCTTGTCGATGCCCTCCTGGTGAGAGGCGCGCAGCTCGGTGTCGTACGCGTCGGAGTCGGCGTACTCCGCGAGCTCGGCGGGCAGGCCGACGTCCTCCAGAGCGCCCACGATCGCCTCGCGGGTGGGGCCCTCGCCCTTGTTGTGGAAGCGGGTGCCGAGCGCGGTGTAGAGGGGGCCGACGATGTCGTCGCCGTGCTTCTGCTGGGCGGCGATCACCACCCGGACCGGGCCCCAGGCCTTGTTCTCCAGGAGGTCGCGGTACTCCTCGGGCAGCTCGTCCAGCCGGGGCTCGTTGAGTACGGCCAGGCTCATCACGTGCCA
This sequence comes from Streptomyces sp. NPDC048462, assembly GCF_043200175.1. Classification (NCBI taxonomy): domain Bacteria; kingdom Bacillati; phylum Actinomycetota; class Actinomycetes; order Kitasatosporales; family Streptomycetaceae; genus Streptomyces; species Streptomyces sp. NPDC048462. The sequence continues at coordinate 83,562 of NZ_JBICXG010000007.1, read as the reverse complement.
GCGGACCTCGACGTCGCGGACCTTCTCCACCTCCAGCATCCAGCGGGAGGTCATCCAGGCCCAGGGGCAGAGCGGGTCGAACCAGAAATCGGCGGGGATCTTGCGGGTTGCCGTGCTGTTCTCAGACATGTCTCTCCTCAGGCGGACCGATCTCCTTCTGTGCGCGAGAACACCGCGGGACGCTCCGGCCATTCCCGCATGCCGGGCCGGGAAGCGGCATGGGAGGATCAAAGTATTCGAACGTGACACAAAGGAGTGTGCTCGTGCCCGGTGAAAACCTGTCCCGCGACGAGGCCCGCGAGCGGGCCGAGCTGCTGAGAGTCGACGGTTACGACGTCGAGCTCGACGTCCGCTCCGCCATCGGCGAGCCCGGCGGGGACGGCGGTCCGGACTCCGGTCCCCGGACGTTCCGCTCGGTGACCACGATCCGGTTCCGCGCGGCGCGCGGCGGTGCGTCGACCTTCGCCGATCTGATCGCCCCGGCCGTGAACGCGGTGACGCTGGACGGCACGGTGCTGGACCCGGCGGCCGTCTTCGACGGGACGCGGGTGACGCTGGCGGATCTGGCGGAGGGCGAGCACGTCCTGGTGGTGGACGCGCAGTGCGCGTACAGCCGCACCGGTGAGGGCATGCACCGCTTCGTCGACCCGGAGGACGGCGAGGTCTACCTCTACACGCAGTACGAGCCGGCGGACTCGCGGCGGGTCTTCGCCAACTTCGAGCAGCCCGACATGAAGGCTCCCTTCCGCTTCCGGGTGACGGCGCCCGAGGCGTGGACGGTGTGGAGCAACGGGGCCGAGGAGTCGCGGGACGGCGGGGTCTGGCGGTTCGCCGAGACGAAGCCGATCTCCACGTACATCACGGCGGTCGTGGCCGGTCCGTACCACTACGTGACCGACTCCTACAGCCGTACCTTCGACGACGGCACGAAGCTGGAGATCCCGCTCGGCGCGCTGTGCCGCAAGGGGCTCGCCCGGCACTTCGACGCCGACGACGTCTTCCTGATCACCAAGCAGGGCCTGGACTTCTTCCACGACAACTTCGACTACCCGTACCCGTTCGGGAAGTACGACCAGGCGTTCGTGCCCGAGTACAACCTCGGCGCGATGGAGAACCCGGGCTGCGTCACGTTCCGCGAGGAGTACATCTTCCGCGGGAAGGTGACGCGCGCCGCGTACGAGGGCCGGGCCAACGTCATCCTGCACGAGATGGCGCACATGTGGTTCGGGGACCTCGTCACCATGCAGTGGTGGGACGACCTGTGGCTCAAGGAGTCGTTCGCGGACTTCATGGGCGTCTTCGCCATGGTGGAGTCGACCCGGTTCGAGGACGGCTGGATCACCTTCGCCAACAACCGCAAGTCCTGGGCCTACCGCGCCGACCAGCTGCCGTCCACCCACCCGGTCACGGCCGACATCCGTGACCTGGAGGACGCCAAGCTCAACTTCGACGGCATCACCTACGCCAAGGGCGCCTCGGTGCTCAAGCAGCTGGTGGCGTACGTGGGACGGGACGCGTTCCTGGAGGGCGCCCGGCGCTACTTCAAGAAGCACGCGTACGGCAACACCCAGCTGGGCGACCTGCTGTCGGTGCTGGCCGAGACGTCCGGGCGGGACATGACCGGCTGGTCCCGCTCCTGGCTGCAGACGGCGGGCGTCAACTCGCTGACCCCGCTGGTGACGTACGACGCGGCGGACCGGATCACCGAACTGGCGGTCCTCCAGGAGGCGGCCGAATCACACCCGGAGCTGCGCCCGCACCGGGTCGCGGTCGGCCTGTACCGGCGCGACACCGAGGGCGCCCTGGTGCGCTACGCACGGGCCGAGGCGGACGTGGCGGGGCCGCGCACGGTGATCGGGGAGCTGGCCGGGGCCGAGCGGCCCGAGCTGATCCTGGTCAACGACGACGACCTGACGTACTGCAAGGTCCGCTTCGACGAGGTGTCGCTGACCACGCTGCGTTCGCACCTCGGTGACATCGCGGACCCGCTCGCACGGGCGCTGTGCTGGTCCGCGCTGTGGAACCTGACCCGGGACGCGCTGATGCCGGCCCGCGACTTCGTGTCGCTGGTGCGGGACTTCTCCGGCCGCGAGACGGACATCGGCGTCCTGCAGATGCTGCACGCCTGGACCCGGACCGCCCTGGTGCACTACGCGGCGCCGGACTGGCGCGAGGAGGGCGGCAGGGCGCTGGCCGAGGGCGCGCTGCGCGAGCTGCGGCTCGCGGCTCCGGGCAGTGAGCACCAGTTGGCCTGGGCCCGGTTCTTCGCGGCGGTCGCCGCCTCGGACCCGGACTTCCAGCTGCTGTCGGGGCTGCTCGACGGCACGGCCCGGATCGACGGGCTCGACGTCGACCAGGAGCTGCGGTGGGCGTTCCTGTCCCCGCTGGCCTCGCACGGTCTGGCCGACGAGTCGGTGATCGGCGCCGAGCTGGCCCGCGACGACACCGCGTCCGGCAAGCGCCACCAGGTGCGCTGCCTGGCCTCGCGTCCTTCGGCCGCCGTCAAGGCGCAGGCCTGGGCGGGCGTCGTGGAGTCGGACACGCTGTCCAACGCGCTGGTGGAGGCCACCATCCTGGGCTTCGCGCAGTCCTCCCAGCGGGAGCTGCTGGCGCCGTACGGCGCCAAGTACTTCGAGGCGATCGAGCGGGTGTGGGCCGAGCGGTCGATCCAGATCGGGATGGCCGTGGTGAAGGGCCTGTTCCCGGCGCTCCAGGGCGACGCGTCCACCCTCGCGGCGGCGGACGCGTGGCTCTGCGCGCACGCGGACGCGGCGCCCGCGCTGCGGCGGCTGGTGCTGGAGGCCCGCGACGACCTCGACCGGGGTCTGCGTGCGCAGGCGTGTGACGGCGGAACCGTCTGAGCCGGTCCGTCCGGCGTGAGGCCCTCGCCGGGGTGCCCGGCACCCCGGCGGGGGTTCCGCCCTTCCGTCCTCGAACGCCGGACCGGCTGGGATTCGCCGGGTGCGAGCCGGTTGTGGTGCGGCGTGCGCGCCAGGCGCTCGGCGGCGCCGGTGCGCTCCCCCCGGAGCGTTCATAATCCCCGGCGGGACGGGCCTTTTCGGCAGTCGAACGTCCGTACTTTAGGACGGCGTTGTCCTGGAATGTCGACGGGCCTGTAACAGGGGTTACGGGCCCGTCGGCGAGCGGGATACCCCGGAGCATGACCCAGAACACCCCGCTCCCTCCCTGCCACCTCCGCATCACCTCCGATGTACGGCAACGCGTTCTGTCCGCGGCCCAGCTGAAGGCCCGGGGCATCTCCGCCGCGCAGGCCGCCGGACAGTGCCGGACCGGTGGTCCGTGGCAGCAGCCGCTGCCCGGTGTCTATGTGCTGCACCCGGGACCGCTCAGCGGCCGGGAGCGGCTGCGGTCCGCCCTGCTGCACGCGGGACGCCCGCCCGCCTCCGGCCGGCGGGCCGCTCCGGCGGGGACCGGCGGCGCCGACCCCGCGTACGGCGAGGCGATGGTCACCGGGCTGGCCGCACTCGCGCTGCACGGCTTCGCCGCCGCGCCGGCCGCCGTCTCGCTGGACCGGATCGACGTACTGGTGCCAAGGGTCCGCCGGCTGAGGTCGGTCCGGTACGCCCGCCTGGTGCGCACGCCCGAGCTGCCGGCGGCCGAGGTGCTGGACGGGCTGCCGGTGGCGCCGGTGGCCCGCGCGCTGGCCGACGCCGTCGCCGGGCTCACCGATGCCTTCGCCGTGCGCCGGCTGCTCACCGAGGCGGTCCGCGACGGCCACTGCGAACCGGCCGTCGTGGTCGGTGAGCTGAACCGGGCCAACGTCCTGTGCCGCCCCCAGGTGGTGGACGCGGTGGACTCGCTGCTGGCCGAGGGCCGGGCGCTGGCGGAGGACCGGCTGTACGACCTGGTGCGCGCGCACGGGCTGCCGGAACCGCTGTGGAACGTGGACCTGCGGCTGCCCGGCGGGCCGCACCTGGGCGGGGTCGACGCCTACTGGCCCGAGGAGGCGGTCGCGCTCGAACTGGACACGAGAGCCCCGCGCCACACCCGGCTCGACGACGACCGCCGGCAGGAGGAGCACGAGGCGGAGTGGTCCGCGTACGCCACCCGGCGCGAGCACCTGGAGCGGCTGGGCGTCACCGTCGTCCACCTCTCCCCTCGCAAGCTGCGCGACGCGCTGGAACAGCAGGCGGTCGTGGTGCGGACGGCGCTGATGGCGGCATCCGCGCGGGAGCCGGCCGCGTACGTGATGGTCCTGCCCAGGTGAGCGCCCCAGCAGCCACGTATGCACCTTTTCGTCCCGGGTGACGCATCGGCACCAGTGGCGGAATTCCGCCATGTACACAACTCACCCACCCCAACTCTCCACAAACCCCTGTCATTTACGAAAGGGTGAGCGGTCATCCGGTACCGATTTCCGGACTCTCTCTTTCACATACAGGGATGCTGATGACCTCCGAATCCCCCGGTTACATACCCGGAGCGAGACGCGTGGCCCGAGTCGCGGCCGCCGCCGGCCTGGTGGCCGCACTGGCCGCCACCGGCGTCGCCCCCGTCTTCGCCGCCGACGACCCGGCCAACGCCCCCGTCAAGGCCGCCACCGGCGACGCCTCGGCGGACAAGCTCGGCACGGCCGACGCCGATGTGCTCGCCAAGGCGCGGGCCAAGGGCGAGAAGAACGTCACGATGATGGTCGCCACCGCACCCGGTGCGACCGAGCAGGTCAGCAAGCAACTGGGCGCCGTCAAGGGCTCCGTGCTGGGGCGTGCGTACGACAGGCTCGGCTACGTACGGGCGACCGTACCGACCGCGAGCGCCGAGGCCACCATCAAGGCGGCGTCGAAGCTGAGCTCCGTCCACGGCATCGATCTCAAGCAGGAGATCATGCTGGACGACCCGACCCCCGCGGCCGACCGGGCGACCGGCAGCAAGACCAGGGCGAAGTCGACGGGCAGCTACGCGGCGCCGAACAAGAAGACCCCGGCGAAGAACCCGTACAACCCCTCCTTCGAGACGGGTGCGGTCGACTTCGTCAAGCAGAACCCGAAGGCCGACGGCCGCGGCGTCACCATCGGCGTCCTGGACGCGGGCGTCGACCTCGGTCACCCCGCGCTCCAGAAGACCAGCACCGGCGAGCGCAAGATCACCGACTGGGTGACGGCCACCGACCCGGTCAGTGACGACGACGGCACCTGGCTGCGGATGACGGACACCGTGTCCGGCCCGACGTTCACCTACAAGGGCCGCACCTACTCGGCGCCCAAGGGCTCGTACCGGATCAGCCTGTTCGCCGAGGCCGCCACCAAGGGCGGCGACATGGCGGGCGACCTGAACCGCGACGGCGACACCACCGACGTGTGGGCCGTGCTGTACGACCCGGTCACCGGCGCCACCCGGGTGGACCTGAACGACAACGCGGACTTCCGCGACGACACCGCCATGAAGCCGTACAAGGAGAAGCACCAGGTCTCCTACTTCGGCAAGGACAACCCGCGCACCGACGTCGTCGAGCGCATCCCGTTCGTCGTGGAGAACCGCAAGGGCGTCGTCTACAACGCCGCCGGCGACACCTCCGACTACGTCTCCATCGGGGTCATCGAGTCCGAGCACGGCACGCACGTCGCGGGCATCACCGCCGCGAACGGCCTGTTCGGCGGCAAGATGAACGGTGCCGCGCCCGGCGCGAAGATCGTCTCCTCGCGCGCCTGCACCTGGTCCGGCGGCTGCACCAACATCGCGCTCACCGAGGGCATGATCGACCTCGTCGTGAACCGCGGGGTCGACGTCGTCAACATGTCGATCGGCGGCCTGCCGCCGCTGAACGACGGCAACAACGCCCGCTCGGAGCTGTACAAGCGGCTCATCGACATCTACGGCGTCCAGCTGGTCATCTCGGCCGGCAACGACGGTCCGGGCGTCAACACCATCGGGGACCCGGGCCTGGCCGACCACGTCATCTCGGTCGGCGCGTCCATCTCCAAGGAGACCTGGGCCGCGAACTACGGCTCGGCCGTCACCAAGAAGTACGACATGCTGCCCTTCTCCTCGCGCGGTCCGCGTGAGGACGGCGGCTTCACGCCGACCCTGACGGCCCCCGGCGCGTCGATCAACTCGACGCAGACCTGGCTGCCCGGTTCGCCGGTCAAGGAGGCGGGTTACTCCCTCCCGGCCGGCTACTCGATGCTCCAGGGCACCTCGATGGCCTCGCCGCAGGCCGCCGGCGCCACCGCGCTGCTGCTGTCCGCCGCGAAGCAGAAGCACATCGAGGTTCCCCCGGCCGACCTGCGCACCGCGCTGACCAGCACCGCCACCCAGATCAAGGGTGTGCCCGCGCACGCCCAGGGTGCCGGCCTGATCAACATCGTCGATGCCTGGAAGCAGATCAAGAAGCAGGGCGCCCCGGCGCACGAGTACACGGTCAAGGCCCCCGTCGACACCGCGATCGACTTCGCGCTGAAGACCCCGGGCTTCGGCACCGGCCTGTACGACCGCGAGGGCGGCCTCAAGGCCGGCCAGAAGAAGTCGTACGACGTCACGGTCACCCGCACCACGGGCCCGGACAGGAAGGTCGAGCACAGGCTGTCCTGGAAGTACAACGACGGCACCTTCTCGCTGACCGGCCCGAAGACCGTCTCGCTGCCGCTGGGCAAGCCGGTGACGGTCAAGGTCCAGGCGAAGCCGGGCAGCGCGGGCGTGCACAGCGCGATCCTCCAGGTCGACGACGCCAAGACCTCCGGCATCGACCAGCAGATCCTGGCCACGGTCGTCGTCGCCAAGGAGCTGACGAAGCCGGGCTACGCGTACAAGGCGTCCGGCTCGGTGCAGCGCAACGGCACCACGTCGTACTTCGTGAACGTGCCGGAGGGCGCCAAGACCCTTGAGGTCGCGATGAGCGCCCTGCGCTCGGGCAGCCAGACCCGCTTCATCTCCATCCACCCGTACGGGGTCGCGGTGGAGGACAGCGGGACGCCGTTCTGCTACCCGAACTACGACAACCCGGCCAACACCTGCCGCCCCGACGCCCGCTCGTACGCCGACCCGCAGCCCGGTGTCTGGGAGATCGAGGTCGAGGCCCGCCGCACGTCGCCGCTGCTGGACAACCCGTACAAGCTGGATGTCTCGCTGCTCGGCGCCACCTTCGACCCGGCGGTGCAGACCATCCCCGAGGCGAAGATCGGCACCCCGGCCACGGTGGACTGGACGGTCACCAACAACGCGGGGCCGCTGGAGGGCAAGCTCAAGGGCGGCTCGCTGGGCTCGGCCGACGTCGAGCGTCCGTCGATCTCCACGGGCGGCGAGTACGTCAAGGAGGTCACCATCGGTGAGGGTGTCGAGAAGCTCGACGTCGCCATCGGGAACACCTCGGACGCCAACGCCGACCTCGACCTGTACGTCTACAAGGGCACGGCCCAGGTGGGTGCCTCCACCACGGCCGGCTCCGAGGAGGCCGTCAGTCTGGTGAAGCCCGCCGCGGGCACGTACCAGGTCGTCATCCAGGGCTACGACGTCCCGGCCGGCACCACCGAGTACGACTACCGCGACGTGTACTACTCGCCGTCGCTCGGCACCATCTCCGTCGACGAGTCGAAGGCCGTGAACCTGGCCGCCGGCGCGTCGGCACAGGTCAGCGCCGAGGTCGCGGTCGCCGGAGCGGCCCCCGAGGGCCGGCAGTTCTTCGGTGAGGTCCAGCTGGTGAACGCCCGGGGCACCGCGGCGGGCACCGGCAGCGTCGTGATCGAGAAGGTCACGCCGTAACCGCGTCACCGTAGGCATGTGATTCGTACGACAGTGGGGCGGGCGCTCAAGGGGCGCCCGCCCCATCAGTCTGTTCGACTGTTGCCCGTTTGCCGGACAATGGATTGAAATGCATATCCGTGGACATACGCATCGTGACTCCTCCTCCTCGCGAACGAGGCGGCTTCTCACTCGGCTCCAAAGCCATGTGACGGCCAAGCCCTGACCGCTGCCCGCAGGCAGGGGAGGAGCATACTGTGCCACTCGCCGTGGCACCAAATAGCCGCAAACCCACCCAGCCCAAGGGCCTGGGGTCGCCTGCGAAGATGTAGAGAGGGAGCGGCACCGTGCCCGTTCGTACGCTTGAAGGAGTTCCTGTGAAGGTCGGAATCGTCGGCGCCACCGGTCAGGTCGGCACAGTCATGCGCAGGATCCTGGCCGAGCGGAAGTTCCCGGCCGACGAGCTGCGGCTGTTCGCCTCCGCGCGCTCCGCGGGCTCCACGATCGAGTGGGAGGGCCGCAGCATCACCGTCGAGGACGCCTCCACCGCCGACTACACCGGCCTGGACATCGTGCTGTTCTCGGCCGGTGGCGCGACGTCGAAGGCGCTCGCCGAGAAGGTCGCCGCACAGGGCGCCGTCGTGATCGACAACTCCTCCGCCTGGCGCAAGGACCCCCGGGTCCCGCTGGTCGTCTCCGAGGTCAACCCGCACGCGATCGCGGACCGCCCCAAGGGCATCATCGCCAACCCGAACTGCACCACGATGGCCGCCATGCCGGTGCTGCGCCCGCTGCACGACGAGGCCGGTCTGGAAGCGCTGACCGTCGCCACATACCAGGCGGTGTCCGGCTCCGGGCTGGCCGGCGTGGCCGAGCTGCACGGCCAGGTCTCCAAGGTCGTCGCCGACGCCGACAAGCTCACCCACGACGGCGGCGCCGTCGACTTCCCCGAGCCGGACATCTACAAGCGTCCGATCGCCTTCAACGTGCTGCCGCTGGCCGGCGCCATCGTCGACGACGGCTCCTTCGAGACGGACGAGGAGCAGAAGCTCCGCAACGAGTCCCGCAAGATCCTGGAGATCCCGGAGCTGAAGGTGTCCGGCACCTGTGTCCGGGTCCCGGTCTTCTCCGGCCACTCGCTCCAGGTCAACGCCCGCTTCGCGCGGCCGATCGGCGTGGAGCGCGCCTACGAGCTGCTCGGGGCCGCCCCGGGCGTCGAGATCTCGGAGATCCCCACCCCGCTGCAGGCCGCCGGGCAGGACGCCTCCTTCGTCGGGCGGATCCGGGCCGACGAGACCGTGGAGCACGGCCTCGCGCTGTTCGTCTCCAACGACAACCTGCGCAAGGGCGCCGCGCTGAACGCGGTGCAGATCGCGGAGCTGGTCGCGGCGGAGCTCGCGGGCTGAGAAATCAAGCCCCTCCGGCGATTGAGGAGCGGGGTCCGGGGCGGAGCCCCGGGGTGGCTCAGGGCCGCCGGACCGGTGTGCCGCTGCGCTGAGCCGTCCCCTCCCCGCCCCTTCCCGAAACCGGGGGCAGGCCCCCGGGCCGCTTTGTCCTCAATCGCCGGACGGGCTTGAGTTCCCGCCCCCGCGGGGGCTCAGGGGCGCCTCACTTCGAAGTGCCAGCAGCCGTACTCCACGGCCCGCACGTGCACCAGCGCCACCTCCGGGTCCGCGAAGGCCTCAGCGATGGCCTCGTCGAAGCCCCGCTCCTGGTCCGCCGGGATCTCCAGCAGCCGGCCGCCCACGATGTGCCCGTCCCCGTCGTACCGCCGCACGGTGCGCAGCGCCCCCGCCCGCGAGAACGGGTAGCCGGAGCGGCCGGCGTCCGGGCCCTCGCACTCCTCGGCGTGGATGAAGACGGGACCCTGCTCGTCGTACGCCCCCGGCCTCGCCCAGGCCGCCGCCCAGCGGCGCAGCGGCGCGTAGGAGACGAGGGCGATCCGCTCCCCCGCCTCGTTGCCCCGCAGACAGCAGCGCAGCGGGCTGCCCGCGTCCTCGGCGGCGTACGGGACACAGGGGCGCCCCGCGTCGTCGGTCTCCCGGAGTTCCCTGAGCGCGGCCCCGTCGATCGCGCGTGCCTCGTAACTCGTCATATGACGAGAGTGGCCCGCCCCACCTGCACGGTCCGGCGGAAAACGGACATCGCATTGGGTACGGGTCACGTGGAAGGATGACCGGAAACATCACACATCAAGGAGATGACCGCGTGCCTGGCACGAATCTGACCCGCGAAGAGGCACAGGAGCGGGCGCGCCTGCTGACCGTGGACGCGTACGAGATCGATCTCGACCTCTCCGGAGCGCAGGAGGGCGGGACCTACCGGTCCGTCACCACCGTGCGCTTCGACTCCGCCGAGGCGGGGGCGCAGACCTTCATCGATCTGGTCGCCCCGGCCGTGCACGAGGTCGAGCTGAACGGCAGGACCCTGGACGTCGCGGCGGTGTTCCGCGATTCGCGCATCACCCTGCCGCACCTGGCGGCGGGCTCCAACGAGCTGAAGGTCGTCGCGGACTGCTCGTACACCAACACGGGCGAGGGCCTGCACCGGTTCGTCGACCCGGTCGACCAGCAGGCTTACCTCTACACCCAGTTCGAGGTGCCGGACGCGCGCCGCGTCTTCGCGAGCTTCGAGCAGCCCGACCTGAAGGCGACCTTCCGGTTCACCGTGAAGGCCCCGGCCGGCTGGACCGTCATCTCCAACTCCCCGACGCCGGAGCCCGCGGACGACGTCTGGTCCTTCGAGCCGACGCCGCGCATCTCCACGTACATCACCGCGCTGATCGCCGGCCCGTACCACTCGGTGCACAGCAGCTACGAGAAGGACGGCCAGTCCGTCCCGCTGGGCATCTACTGCCGCCCGTCGCTCGCCGAGTACCTCGACGCGGACGCGATCTTCGACGTGACCCGGCTGGGCTTCGAGTGGTTCCAGGAGAAGTTCGACTACGCGTACCCCTTCGCCAAGTACGACCAGCTGTTCGTTCCGGAGTTCAACGCGGGCGCGATGGAGAACGCGGGCGCGGTCACCATCCGCGACCAGTACGTGTTCCGCTCCAAGGTGACGGACGCGGCGTACGAGACGCGGGCCGAGACGATCCTGCACGAGCTGGCCCACATGTGGTTCGGCGACCTCGTGACCATGGAGTGGTGGAACGACCTGTGGCTGAACGAGTCGTTCGCCACCTACACCTCGATCGCCTGCCTGTCGTACGCCGAGGGCTCGCAGTGGCCGCACTCCTGGACCACGTTCGCCAACTCCATGAAGACGTGGGCGTACCGGCAGGACCAGCTGCCCTCGACGCACCCGATCATGGCCGACATCAGTGACCTGGACGACGTCCTGGTCAACTTCGACGGCATCACGTACGCCAAGGGCGCCTCGGTCCTGAAGCAGCTGGTGGCGTACGTCGGCATGGACGAGTTCTTCAAGGGTGTCCAGGCCTACTTCAAGGCGCACGCCTTCGGCAACACCCGGCTCTCGGACCTGCTGGGCGCGCTGGAGGAGACCTCCGGCCGCGATCTGAAGACCTGGTCGAAGGCATGGCTGGAGACGGCCGGCATCAACATCCTGCGCCCGGAGATCGAGACGGACGGCGAGGGCAAGGTCACCTCGTTCGCCGTGCTCCAGGAGGCGCCCGCGCTGCCCGCCGGTGCGAAGGGCGAGCCGACACTGCGGCCGCACCGGATCGCGATCGGCTGCTACGACCTCGACGGGAGCGGCAAGCTGGTCCGTACGGACCGGATCGAGCTGGACGTCGACGGCGAGCGCACCGTCGTGCCGTTCCCGGCCGGGACCGCGCGTCCCGCCGTGGTGCTGCTCAACGACGACGACCTGTCGTACGCGAAGGTCCGCCTCGACGAGGAGTCGCTGCGGATCGTCACGGAGCACCTGGGCGACTTCGCCGAGTCGCTCCCGCGCGCCCTGTGCTGGGCCTCCGCCTGGGACATGACCCGCGACGGCGAGCTGGCCACCCGGGACTACCTCTCGCTGGTCCTGTCCGGGGTCGGCAAGGAGTCGGACATCGGCGTCGTCCAGTCGCTGCACCGCCAGGTGAAGATGGCGCTCGACCTGTACTCGGCGCCCGAGTGGCGCGAGGCGGGCCTGACGCAGTGGACCGAGGCGACGCTCGCGCACCTGCGCGCGGCGGAGCCGGGCAGCGACCACCAGCTGGCCTGGGCGCGTGCGTTCGCGGCCACGGCGCGCAACCCGCACCAGCTCGACCTGCTGCGGTCGCTGCTCGACGGCGGCGAGGCGATCGAGGGTCTGGCCGTCGACACCGAGCTGCGCTGGGCCTTCGTGCAGCGGCTGGCCGCGACGGGGCTGCTGGACGAGGACGAGATCGCCGCCGAGTACGAGCGCGACCGGACGGCCGCGGGCGAGCGCCACGCGGCGTCGGCGCGTGCGGCGCGTCCCTCCGAGGAGGCGAAGGCGGAGGCGTGGGCCTCGGTCGTCGAGTCCGACAAGCTGCCGAACTCGCTCCAGGAGGCGGTGATCGGCGGCTTCGTCCAGACCGACCAGCACGAGCTGCTGGCGCCCTACACGGAGCGGTTCTTCGCCGCGGTGAAGGACGTGTGGGACTCGCGCAGCCACGAGATGGCCCAGCAGGTCGCCATCGGTCTGTACCCGGCGCTCCAGGTCTCGCAGGAGACCCTGGACGCCACGGACGCCTGGCTGGCCTCGGCGGAGCCGAGTGCGGCCCTGCGCCGGCTGATGTCGGAGTCCCGTTCGGGTGTGGAGCGGGCGCTGCGGGCCCGTGCGGCGGACGCGGCGGCGGCGACCGCCTGACCCTCGCCCCACCACATGGAAACCGCCCGGCGGGCAGGCGCAGAAGCGCAGCCGTCCGCCGGGCGGGAGTCTTTTACGGACAGCCCTCAGGCACCCGACTCCTCGTAGCGGGCGGTCAGGGCGGCCGCTCCGGACTCGGTCAGCGAGCCGTGCAGGCGCATCCGGGCGACGCCGCCGTCGGGGAAGGCGTCGAGCCGGACGTGGGTGACCACGGCCTGGGCGCGGAGCGGGAAGCGGTGCAGGGTGTCGGGCTGGAGGCGGGTGCGGGGGATGATCTCGAACCACTCGCCCGTCTCGCCGTTGCGGCCCTGGAGGGCGATCCAGCCGGCCGCGTTGCCCTTGAGGTAGGCGGTGTCGATCTCGACCGCGCGGACGGCGCCCTGGGCGGGCAGCCGGAAGCGCACCCAGTCGTTGGTGTCGCGGACCCGGCGGCGGCGGTTCTCCCAGCCGTCGTCCATCTTGCGGGAGGTGCCGGGCAGGATGATCTGGGTCGGCGAGGAGTAGAAGCGGTCGGAGGCGTCCTCGTAGCTGCCGCCGTTCAGGACCGAGATCAGGTCGAAGGTGCCGAGCGCCGCGAGCCAGGACGGGTCGGGGACGACCTCGCCGTGCACGCGCAGGCGGGCGATGCCGCCGTCGGGGTGCTGGCAGAGGCGGATGTGGGTGTAGCGGCGGTCGCCGGTTATCTCGAAGCCGTTGGCGGCGTGGCCGCGTACGGGGGTCGGCGGGACGATCTCGTCCCACTTGACGTCTTCCGCGAGGAGGGCTTCGGGGCTGGGCGAGCCGGGGACCGATGTCGCCTGGACCGAGACGCGCTGCGGGTAGTTGCCGCGGAAGTGGGCGGTGTCGATGACGAGGCCGCGGATGATGCCGGGGGCGCCGAGCCGGATCAGGGCCCAGTCGTGCTCGTCGGGGGTGGGGAAGGGATGGGCGGCGTCCGCGCCGCGGCGGCGGCGGGTCTCCCAGCCGTCCATGATCTTGCCCTTGTGGCCGAAGTGCTCGGGGTCGAAGACCGCGCGCTCCCTGAGCAGGAGGTTCTCGCGCTGGGCGAAGAACTCGTCGTTGGCGGCGATCACGCCCGCGCCGAGGCGCCGGTCCGCGAGGTCGACCAGCTCGGTGAACGGCAGGTCGGTGGTGAGGTAGTCGGCGTACGGGTCACCGCCGCCGTAGGGGGCCGCGTCATTGGCGTGGGGGTCGTTGTCCAGGGCGGGGGTCTCGCTCGCGTCGAAGGTCATGTACCCACTGTCCAACAGACTCATCGATCAGGTCCATCGAAAGTTTTCGCACATTTCATTCAGCTCAGCTGAACGATGCCTCGCGCGCGGCGCTGACCTCCTTGAGCGCGGCCAGTACCCGGGCCACCGCCGGACCGGTCTCGGCCCCCTGCCGCACCGCCGCCACCACGTGGCGCCGGGGCAGATCGGCGTCCAGAACGCGCAGGGCCACCCCCTTGCGGCGTTCCGCCGACGCCATCCGGGGGATCAGCGCGACGCCCATGCCGGCCTCCACCATGGCCAGGATCGCGGTCCACCCGGAGGCGCTGTGGGCCTGCTCGGGGACGAACCCGGCGGCCTCGCAGGCGGCGGTGGTGATCTCCGACCACGGGCCCGAGCCGCCGAAGATCCACGGCTCGGCGGCGAGGTCGGCCAGCCGGAGTCCGGGGGCGCCGGCGAGCCGGTGCCCGATGGGGAGGGCGACGTCGAGCGGGTCCGCGAGCAGCGGCAGCAGGGCGAACCGGGTGTCGCGTGCCGTCGGGGCGTGCGCGGCCAGGGAGAGCGCGAGGTCGACGTCACCGGCCGCGAGGAGCTCGTAGGCCTCCGCGGCCTCCGCCTCCCGCACCCGCACCTCGGGCCCGGGGCGGCCGTCGGCGCCCAGCAGCTGGACGGCCGGTACGACGAGGGCGGGCACCGCGGTCGAGAACGCGCCGACCCGCACCTCCCCCGCCTCTCCCCGCAGGTATCCGGTCAGCTCGGCCTCGGCGCGCTCCAGCTGGGCGAAGACCACCTCGGCGTGGCGGAGTACGAGGTGCGCGGCGTCGGTGAGCCGGACCCGCCTGCCCTGCGCCTCCAGCAGCGGCACCCCGAGCTGCCGGCCCAGGTTCGACAGCTGCTGGGACACCGCGGAGGGGGTCATCAGCAGCGCCTCGGCCGTCGCCGTGACGGTCCCGCGTTCGCTCAGCACCCGCAGGATCCGGAGCTTCTTGATGTCCCACTCGGTCATGTCCGCACACTAGCCGCCGGCCGGTCCCCGGCCCGCCCCGAGCGCCACTCCGCCGAGGATCAGGACCAGGCAGAGGATCTGGACCGGCCCCGTCGACTCACCCAGCAGGGCGAAGGAGAGCCCGGCCACGCAGACCGGCTGGAGGTAGTAGACGATCCCGGTGCGTGTCGCGCCGATCAGCGCGACGGCCCGGTTCCAGGCGAAGAACGCGAGCGCCGACGAGAGGACACCGACGTACAGCAGCGGCCCGACGGTGCCGGCCGTCGGCTCGAAGCCGCCCTGGACGGCGACGCTGACCGCGAAGGCGGGCGCCAGCATCAACGCGCCCAGCACGAAGGTGGCGAGCAGGAAGGCCAGTTGGCCGATCTCCGCCGGACGGCGGCGCAGCAGTGCGCTGTACGAGGCGAAGCTGAGCATCGCGGCGAACATCCACAGGTCGCCGGGGGCGAAGTGCAGGGCCAGGGAGCCGTTGCCGACCAGCAGCAGAACTCCGGTGCAGGCGACGGCCATTCCGGCGATGCGGCGCCCGCCGAGCCGCCGGCCGCCGAGGCGTTCGTACACCGCCATCACCACCGGCGACGCGGCCATGATCATGCCCATCTGGCCGGCCGATGTGGACATGCCCGCCTGGTTGACCAGGGTGTTGTAGACGGTGATCCCGAGCAGCGCGGAGAGGGTGACGAAGCCCAGGTGCCGGCGGATCAGCGCGCGCTGCCGCCAGGTCTCCCGCGCCGCGAGGGGTGCGACCGCGACGACGGCGACGATCCAGCGCCAGAAGGCGGCCTGGACGGGCGGGACGGTGTCGTGCAGGGCGCGCGCGGAGACGAAGCTGCCGGACCAGACGACGGTCGCGACGAGGGCGAGCAGCAGTCCGGTCCCGGAAGCCCACCGGGCTCCTGCCGGTCCTGCCGTTTTCGGGGGAACCTCTTTGACGTCGGTCACGGAGCCACCGTCACACCGGCAAAGCATTCAGGTCCATCGAATACTTCCGATGATTTCCTGAAGCAGAACTTAACGATGAGGAGAGTGAGCGGCTCACTGACGCGCGACAGGGCGCCCCGGCGCGTTGTGCACGTCGGGACGCCCTGGGGCGGGGCTATGGGTGCCGAGCAGGCCGGTGTGCCTGCTCAGTCCTGGTGTCAGGCCTGCTTCTTGGACTTGTCGAGGACCATGACCAGGCCGGCGATGACCCCGAACAGCACCAGCGGGGCCAGCACGAACAGGCCGATCGTGTCGATCACGCTCAGGCCGGGACCCGGGTCGTCGCCGTCGTCGCGGGTGAGCGCGAGCGCGGGGGACGTCATGAGCAGCATCATCAGCGTCGTTCCGGCGGCGACGGCACCGGCGCGCATAGCGTTCTTCTTGTCCACGGTACAAACGTAGCGAACGGCTACGAGGGCCGCGCGCCCGGGGGTGCCGTACGGGTCCCCGGGGGCTCCTGACGGGGGTTGAGCACCTCCATCAGCCGGTGCAGCCGGGGCGAGGCGGCCAGTTCCTCCAGGGTGACCGGATGCCCCTCGGCGTCCGCGATGGGCAGCCGCCAGTTGGGGTACTCGTCCCAGGTGCCCGGCAGGTTCTGCGGGCGGCGGTCGCCGATCGTGTCGGGCAGCCAGACCCCGGCCATCCGGGCCGGGGTGCGCAGCAGGAAGCGGTGGACGGCACGGACGGCCGCCTCCTCGTCGCCGCCGCCCTCGGGGAGCAGGCCGAGCCGGGAGAGCAGGCCGAGCCACTCCGCGGTGTCGGCGCCGTCCTCGGTGCGCTCCTGCTCCAGCGGGCGGGTGAGCAGGCCGAGGCGGTGGCGCAGCGTCACATGGTCACCGGTCAGCCGGGCGGCGGTGGAGGGCAGATCGTGGGTGGTGGCGGTGGCCAGGCAGTCCTCGCGCCACTCCTCGGGGGCCAGCGGGCGGCCGGTGCCCGACCAGTCCCGTTCGAACCAGAGGACGGAGGTGCCGAGGACGCCCCGTCGGGCGAGCGCCTCGCGGACGCCGGGTTCGACGGTGCCGAGGTCCTCGCCCATGACGACGGCGCCCGCCCGGTGGGCCTCCAGGACGAGGACGGCGAGCATCGCCTCGGCGTCCTGGCTGACGTAGGTGCCCTCGGTCGGCGGGTGCCCCTCGGGCACCCACCAGAGCCGGAACAGGCCCATCACGTGGTCGATGCGCAGGGCGCCTGCCCGGCCGAGGATCCCGCGCAGCAGACCCCGGAACGGGGCGTAGCCGGAAGCGGCCAGCGCGTCGGGGCGCCAGGGCGGCAGCCCCCAGTCCTGGCCGCGCGCGTTGAACGCGTCCGGGGGCGCGCCGACGGACATGCCGTGCGCGAAGGCGCCCTGCTGGGCCCAGGTGTCGGCGCCGCCGGGGTGCACGCCGACCGCGAGGTCGTGGACGATCCCGACGGCCATCCCGGCGTCCCGGGCGGCGCGCTGGGCCTCGGCGAGCTGAGTGTCGGTCAGCCAGGCGAGCCGGCAGTGGAAGTCGACCCGGTCGAGCAGTTCGCCGCGGGCGCGGGCGGTCTCCCGGGAGCGGGGATCGCGCAGGCCGGCCGGCCAGGTGTGCCAGTCGGAGCCGTGCACCTCGGCCAGGGCGCACCACAGGGCGTGGTCCTCCAGGGCCGGTCCCTGCCGGGCGAGGAAGTCGCAGTAGTCGGCGCGGCGGCCGGGGGTGAGGGGGACGTCGACGAGGATGGCGAGGGCCTGGCGCTTGAGCTCCCAGACGGCGTCGCGGTCGATCAGGGCGCCCTTGCTGAGCACGCCGTCGCTGAGCTCTCCGGCCCGGCGGCGCAGCTCGTCGAGCGCGGCCCGGTCGGAGGCGTGCCCGTACTCCGGGACCGACTCGACGCGCAGGTGCACGGGGTCGGGGAAGCGCCGCGAGGAGGGGCGGTAGGGCGAGGGGTCGGTGGGGGTGCCCAGGACCGCCGCGTGTAGCGGATTCACCTGGACGAAGCCGGCCCCGAGGCAACGCCCGGACCAGGACGCGAGGTCGGCGAGGTCACCGAGGTCGCCCATGCCCCAGGAGCGGGCGGAGAGCAGCGAGTAGAGCTGGACGAGGAAGCCGTGGCTGCGGGGCGGCGGCTGCGGGACGCGGGCCGGGGCGACGATCAGCGTGCAGGACTCGGCGGTCCGCTCCGGCGCGCGGGCGGTCAGCCGGTGCACCCCGAGCGGGGGTTCGGTCCACCAGCCGGGCGCGGGCGCACCGGGCGCCGCGTCACCCGTTCGGCGGGGCGCGCGGGAAACGGCCGGAACCGTATCCCCGGCGGGGGTCCGCATCCGGGCCGGGCGGGCGGGGCCGGGCTCCTCGGGGCGGGCGGTCAGCTCCGTGCCCGGGGGCAGCGCGGTCAGGGCCGGGGGCAGCGGCTCCCCGGTCCACACCACGACCGTGGGCGGGAGCAGCCGGGAGCCGGCCGCGGACTCGGCAGCGGCGAGCGCCTCCTGGACCGCCTCGGGCGTGGCCGCGTCGACACCGAGCGCGGCGAGCACCGCGACGACCGTGCCGTCGGGGACGGCCACCGTGACGTCGGCGGACGGGGAGTACGAGGTGGCGACGCCGTGCAGTGCGGCGAGCCGGGACAGGCCCATTCAGACTCCTGGGGACTCCATGCCCCAAGCGCTGCCGGACGAGGCCGGCTCACTGGTCAGCGGGGCGAGGACGGCGAGCGGGGGCTCACTGGTCAGGGGCGTGGCGTCGGCGAGCGGGGGCTCGCTGGTCAGGGGTATGGCGTCGGCGAGCGGGGCCTCGCTGGTGAGCGGGCCGGGGGTGGTGGCGGGGCACGCACTGATCATCGGAGCGGGCCCCGGCACCTGTTTGGTCAGGGCGGAGAGCAGGAGCTGCGCGGCAGCGGGCATGGTGGCCTCCTGGCCGTGGAGAGCAGGACACAGCAGACCTACCCAGCGGACGCGTCCGCAGACGTAGGCGTTATGACAACGAGTTCAACGTGCTCTGGGTCACAATCCGTTCCCCGGAGGCCGGTTCTCCGCAAGACGTCCGTCGTTTTCGGCCATTCGGCGCCGTCTTTCGCGTGACGCGACGCCAGCCACACGCGCCCCACCCCATCCGCCACATCGGGCATTTGCACCACAACGACCACGCACATTGACACCCTCGCGCGCGGGTGGTGGGCTCGGAGCCCACCAGTGGGAACGAGGGGAGAACGGGCATGCGGCTCAGGGGCAGGAAGCAGGCCGCGGCGGTCGCGGTGGCCGTGCTCGGCGGACTCCTCTCCACCGGAGCCCCGGCCGCCTTCGCCGCTCCCGCACCGCCCGGAACGCCCGGAACGTCCGTCGCCGACACCCCCGACCGCGCGGACGAGGGCGCGCTGCCCGCCGTGTGGCCCCGGCCGCAGAGCATCAAGGCCTCCGGCTCCTCGGTCCCCCTGTCCGGCGAGGTCACGCTCGTGGCCGGCGCCCAGGCCGACCCCTACGCCGTCGCCGCGCTCCGCCAGGTCCTGCGCGACGCGGGTGTGCGGACCGTCCACGAGAGCCTGCCGGGGCGCGGCCCCGTCATCCGGTTCGGCGGCGACGGGGCCCTGGACGCGCTGCGCACGCTGCGCGCCCCCGACCGGGGCGATCTGCCCGCCGGCGGCTACCGGATCGCGGCCGGCCACGTCGCCGGCCGGGACACCGTCGCCGTGGACGGCCTGGGCGACGACGGGCTGTTCCACGCGGTGCAGACCCTGCGTCAGCTGATCCGGGGCGGCACCGTCGCCGGGGCCACCGTCCGCGACTGGCCCTCCAGTGCCGTGCGCGGGATGACCGAGGGCTTCTACGGGCAGCCCTGGACCCAGGCGGAACGCCTGTCCCAGCTCGGCTTCATGGGGCGCACGAAGCAGAACCGGTACCTCTACGCGGCGGGCGACGACCCTTACCGGCAGGCCCGCTGGCGCGACCCGTATCCCGCCGACCGGCGCGCCGACTTCCGCGCGCTGGCCGAGCGGGCCGAGGCCGAACACGTGACGCTCGGCTGGGCCGTGGCGCCCGGCCAGTCGATGTGCCTGTCCTCGGAGCGCGACGTGAAGGCGCTGACGAAGAAGGTCGACGCGATGTGGGCCCTGGGGGTGCGGGTCTTCCAGGTGCAGTTCCAGGACGTCAGCTACAGCGAATGGCACTGCTCGGCCGACGCCGAGGCCTTCGGCGACGGTCCAGAGGCGGCGGCCAGGGCGCAGGCCCGCGTCGTGAGCGCGGTGGCCCAGCACCTCGCGGACCGCCATCCGGGCTCGCAGCCGCTGTCAATGATGCCGACGGAGTTCTACCAGGACGGGGCGACCGACTACCGCACGGCGCTCGCCAAGGAGCTCGACGACCGGGTGCAGGTCGCCTGGACCGGCGTCGGGGTCGTGCCGAAGACCATCACCGGCGGCGAACTGGCCGGTGCGCGCGCCACGTTCCGCCATCCGCTGGTCACGATGGACAACTACCCGGTCAACGACTACGCGCAGGACCGGATCTTCCTCGGCCCCTACACCGGCCGCGACCCGGCGGTCGCCATCGGTTCGGCGGCGCTGCTCGCCAACGCGATGGAGCAGCCGTCCGCCTCCCGGATCCCGCTGTTCACCGCCGCCGACTTCGCCTGGAACCCGAAGGGGTACCAGCCGCAGGAGTCCTGGCAGGCGGCCATCGACGACCTCGCGGGCGCGGACCCGGGCAGCCGGGACGCGCTGCGCGCCCTGGCCGGGAACAGCGCGGCCTCCGTGCTGGGCGGCGACGAGTCGGCGTATCTGAAGCCGTTGCTCGCCGCGTTCTGGAAGGCCCGCGGCGGTACGGACGCCGAGGCGCGCGACAAGGCGGCGACCCGGCTGCGTTCCGCGTTCACCGTGATGCGCGAGACCCCGCAGCGGCTGGCCGGTCTTGCCGACGGGCGGCTCGACGACGAGGTGCGGCCGTGGACCGAGCAGTTGTCCCGGTACGGCAGGGCCGGTGAGCTGGCCGTCGATCTGCTCCAGGCCCAGACCCGCGATGACGGGTCGGCCGCCTGGCAGGCGTCGCTGGCCCTGGAGCCGGTGAGCAGGTCCGTGAAGGCGAGCGGCGCGACGGTCGGCAAGGGGGTGCTCGGCCCGTTCCTGGACCGGGCGCGCAAGGAGGCCGACGCCTGGACCGGAACGGACCGCGACAACGGCACGGTGACCGAGGCGCAGGGCAGCTACACGGTGCGCCTGGGCCGGGTCCGTCCACTGGAGGCCGTCACCGCGACGGCCCTGCCGGGCGGCGGCGCCACCCCGGCGGACGCGACGGTCCAGGCGCATGTGCCCGGCGAGGGCTGGCACAGCCTCGGCCCGCTCTCGTCGAGCGGCTGGACCCAGACCGGCGGCCAGGGTCTGCGGGCCGACGCGGTCCGGATCAGCTGGCCGACAGCCACCCCGTCGGTCACCGGCGCACCGCCCCTGATCATCCCGCCCCTCGCGGGCGCGGCCCCGTCCGCCGGGACGGCGCCCCGGGTGCGCTCGCTGGTGCCGTGGTTCGGCGACGAGCCCGCCGCCCGGCTCGACCTCGCGCACGGCGAGACGGACGCCGAGATCGGCGGCAGGCCGCAGCGGGTCGAGGCGCGGCTCTCGCCCGGCCGCCCGGCCGAGGTGAAGGGCGCGCTCAAGGCGAAGGCCCCCAAGGGCATCAAGGTGCGGCTGCCCAAGCAGACGACCGTCCAGCGCGGCTCCCGCACGGACGTGCCCGTGGAGATCACCGTGCCCGCGGACACCCCGGCGGGCGAGTACGAGGTGCCGTTCTCCTTCGGCGCCGAGGAGACCACCCTGACCGTCCGGGCCTTCCCGCGCACCGCGGGCCCCGATCTGCTGCGCACGGCCACCGCCTCCTCCTCGGGCGACGAGACCGCGGACTTCCCCGCCGCCGCCGCGTCGGACGGTGACCCGGAGACCCGCTGGTCGTCCCCGGCCGAGGACGGCGCCTGGTGGCAGGCCGAACTGTCCGCCCCGGTCCGGGTCGGGCAGGTGGTCCTGGACTGGCAGGACGCGTACGCCTCCCGCTACCGCGTACAGGTCTCGGCCGACGGCCGCACCTGGCGCACCGCGGCCACCGTCCGCAACGGCCGGGGCGGGCACGAGGCGGTCCGGATGGACGAGAAGGACACCCGGTTCATCCGGGTCCAGGGCGACGGGCGGGCCACCGAGTACGGCTACTCGCTCTGGTCGGTCCAGGCGTACGCGGTGGCCGAGTAACTCCACCCGCCCGACGCCGCAGCCCCGGGGCAGGCGTCCATCGCGTTCGGACACTGCCTGCTGAACCAGCCCGGCCAGCGCACCGGCGTGGTGGCCACGCTGCTGCTCCTGCTCATCCCCGTGTTCGGCTTCCTGGGCCAGTGCGCCCGGATCGGCGCCGTCCACCGGGACCGGCGGATGGCGGCGCTGCGGCTCGCCGGGGCGTCGCCCCGGCAGGTGCGGCGCATCGCCGCCCTGGAGTCCGCTCCCGCGTGCCTGGTGGGCGCGGTCGCCGGCTGCGCCGCGGTTCTCGCCGGCTCCGGCCGTACGCCGCCACCCGAGGCCTGGGCGGGCTTCGTGGTGGTCGTGGTTGCCGTGCCGGTGGTCGCCGCGCTGGTGAGCGGGTTCGCGCTGCGCAAGGTGATCGCAGAACCGCTCGGCCGGCTGCGCCGGACGGGGTACGAGCCCGACCGGCGGACGGCCCTCGCGTTCGTGCTTCCGGCGATCGCGGTCGCCGCGGCGGCCGCCGTCCTCCAGCTCTCGGACGACAGCTCCCGCGGCGGCACGTTCCCGCCGCTGGTGCTCCTCCTGGTGCTCCTCTTCTCGGCGGGCGCGCTCTGGGCGGCCGGGGCCTCATCCGCCTTCATGGGCCGCCGCCTGACGGCCGGTGCGAAAAGCCCCGCGGTGCTGATCGCCGCGAGCAGGCTGCGGGAGGACCCGTGGGCCGCCGCGCGTGCCCACGCCGCGCTGCTCCTTGTCACCGTCGTCGGCACGGGCTTCGTGGGAGTCCGGGAGGTCATGCTCGCCGTGCTGCGCGAGCGGGGCGGCTACTCACCGGTGGCCCTGCTCCTGGAGACCGCGCTCCCGCTGGCCCCGGCGACGCTGCTGGCGGGCGTCGGCGGCATGGCGGTGCACCTCGTGTACGCCGTCTTCGTCACCCCGGACAGCTTCCCGTCGATGCTCCCGCTCCTGGTGCCCGTGGGGGTGTACGCCGCCTGCCTGCTGGCCGCCGCGACGTCGCTGCCGCTGCTGCGGCGCATGGCGCACCCCGCGGAGCTGCGGTTCACATAGGGCCCGGCCGGGTGATCGGTGCCGGCCGCTCAGGCGGAGATGCCATCGATCCGGGCCATCGCGTCGTCCGCCCCGAACGGCTGGAGATAGGGCAGCCAGCGCGGGTCGCGGTGGCCCGTGCCGATGATCCGCCAGGCGAGTCCGGTCGGCGGGGCGGGCGGCTGGTGGAGCCGCCAGCCGAGCTCGGGCAGATGCCGGTCGGCCTTGACGTGGTTGCAGCGGCGGCAGGCCGCCACCACGTTCTCCCAGGCGTGCTGTCCGCCTCGGCTGCGCGGGATGACGTGGTCGACGCTGGTCGCGGCGGCGCCGCAGTACATGCAGCGCCCGCCGTCCCTGGCGAAGAGCGCCCGCCGGGTCAGCGGGACTGGCCCCCGGTAGGGGACGCGCACGAACCGCTTCAGGCGCACGACGCTGGGGGCCGGGACGGCCCGGGTGGCACTGTGCATGAAGGCGCCGGATTCCTCGAGGCAGATGGCCTTGTTCTCCAGGACGAGGACGAGCGCGCGGCGGAGCGGTACGACGCCGAGCGGCTCGTACGACGCGTTGAGAACCAGGACGTGCGGCACGGTTGATGCCTCCTTGTACGCCGGCGGCGCGTGGCTCGCGCCGGGACGATCCGATCTCAGTCTCCCCTCCTGCCTGGTCAAAGCGCCACCACGTCCGGGTAACGGGCCGGAAGGATTTTCTTTCCTCCGCCCGCACCGTCCGTACGGCACAGACGCACCGGAACAGGTGCTTCGGAGCCCTGCCGCCCGCCGTCGCACCCGGTGTGCGATCGGCCACCCGCGGTACTGCCGGCCGGGTCCTTACCTGCTCCATATCCCCGGGTGAGACGCGTCTCTCCCCCTGATCACGGCAACGGAGCACGCCCGATGCCCCGTTAGTGTGGTTGGTCAGCGCTCGCCCAACCGGAGGTTTCGCCGTGCCCCTGTCCGCCCTGTTGGCCGCAGCACAGTCTCCCGAGCCAGGTGGCTCGCTGGACGAAGCCGCCAAGCAGGCAGGCAACGCCGCGGGCTGGGTGGAGCAGAACTGGTCCACCTGGCTGAACACCGGTCTGCGGATCGTGCTCATCGCCGCCATCGCGATCGTGTTGCGCATAGCGATCCGCCGTGCCCTGACCAAGCTCATCGAACGCATGAACCGCAGCGCCCAGGCGGTGGAGGGCACGGCACTGGGCGGTCTGCTGGTCAACGCGGAGCGCCGCCGCCAGCGCTCGGAGGCGATCGGCTCGGTACTCCGTTCGGTGGCCTCGTTCCTGATCCTCGGCACCGCCGCGCTGATGATCCTGGGCGCCTTCCAGATCAACCTGGCCCCGCTGCTGGCCTCCGCCGGGGTCGCCGGGGTGGCGCTCGGCTTCGGTGCCCGCAACCTGGTCACCGACTTCCTCTCCGGCGTCTTCATGATCCTGGAGGACCAGTACGGCGTCGGCGACACCATCGACGCGGGCGTCGCCTCCGGCGAGGTCATCGAGGTCGGCCTGCGGGTGACCAAGCTGCGCGGCGACAACGGCGCGATCTGGTACGTCCGCAACGGCGAGGTGAAGCGGATCGGCAACCTCAGCCAGGGCTGGTCCACCGCGGGCGTCGATGTGATGGTGCGCCCCACCGAGGACCTGGAACAGGTCGGTGCGGTCATCACCGAGGCCGCCCAGCAGATGGCCAAGGAGGACCCGTGGACCGAGCGTCTGTGGGGTCCGGTGGAGATCCTGGGCCTGGACACGGTGCTGCTGGACTCGATGACGGTCCGGGTCACCGCCAAGACGATGCCGGGCCAGGCCCTGGGCGTGGAGCGCGAGCTGCGCTGGCGGATCAAGCGTGCCTTCGACGAGGCGGGCATCCGGATGATCGGCGAGCTCCCGGCGCAGGCCGCCGAGGCCTCGGCCGCCGACCCGACGGCCGGGATGGCCGCCCCCTCGGCGTACGCCTCGGCCATCTCGCCGCAGTCCCTGGCGGCGACCCCGATAGTGCAGCCCCCGAACATCTCCAAGTAGCGAGCGGCCGCTCGCCGCACGGTCAGGGGCGCCCCGCGAGTTCCGCGGTGGCGCCCCTCGCCGTTTCCGGGCCAGCGGCCGATCGGCCCGCCTGCGATGGATACGGGCCAACTCGGTTCACCGGCGGCCCTGTTGGGAATGCACCCCGGCAGGGCGCCGGTGGGGCACCGGAGCGCCGGCGGCGTCGCCTGCCACCGCCCAGGTAACGCTTTGGTTGCCACAGCGGTGCGGACCATTGACGCCCAGGTGACGTGCGCCCTACGGTCCTCTCACCGAATAGGAAACTTTCCTAACAGAGGGCAGGTGCAGTGATCATGGCCGGAACCACGCCGGGTACCCCCCGCGTTCTGCGGGCCATGAACGACCGGGCCGCCCTCGACCTGCTGCTGGAGCACGGACCCCTCTCGCGGACCAGGATCGGGAAGCTGACGGGCCTGTCCAAGCCCACCGCCTCCCAGCTGCTCGCCCGGCTGGAGGCGGCCGGCCTGGTCGTCGCCACCGGGACCGCGGCCGGGCGGCCGGGCCCCAACGCGCAGCTGTACACCGTCAACGCCTCGGCCGCCCATGTGGCCGGGCTCGACGTGAACGCCCAGCGCATTCTCGCCGCCGTCGCCGACGTGACGGGTGAGACGGTCGGGGAGTTCGAGCTGCGGACCCCGGGGCGGCGCGCCGACAGCGTGGTGCGCCAGGTGGCGGACGCACTGGACGGGGCGGTGAAGGACGCCGGGCTGACCCGCTCCGACGTGCACCGGCTCGTCATCGGCACACCGGGCGCCTTCGACCCGGGCACGGGCAGGCTGCGGTACGCCTCGCACCTGCCGGGCTGGCACTCCCCGACCCTGCTGGACGAGCTGGCCGCCTTCCTGCCGATGCCCGTGGAGTACGAGAACGACGTGAACCTCGTCGCGGTGGCCGAACAACGGCTCGGCGCGGCCCGGGGCCACGACGACTTCGTCCTGCTGTGGAACGAGGAGGGCCTCGGCGCCGCCCTCGTCATCAACGGCCGGCTGCACCGGGGCTTCACCGGCGGTGCCGGCGAGGTCGGCTTCCTGCCGGTGCCGGGCGCGCCGCTGGTCCGGCAGGTCACCAAGGCCAACTCGGGCGGCTTCCAGGAGCTGGCCGGTGCCCAGGTGCTCGCCCGGCTGGCCCGTGAGCTGGGCATCGACGACGAGTCGGTGCGGGGTCCGGGCACCCACCACGAGATCGCGGCCGCACTGGTGGGCCGGGCGGCGGAGTCCGCGGAGCGGGGCGAGGGCGGGCCGCAGGGCCGGCTGCTCGATCTGTTCGCCACCGGCCTGGCCACCGGTCTCGCCTCCATGCTCGCAGTGCTCGACCCCGAGGTCGTCGTGCTCTCGGGTGAGCTGATCTCGCGCGGCGGGGAACCGCTGCGCGGCCGGGTGGCGGCCGAACTGGCCGAGCTCGCGGCGTCCCGGCCCCGGCTGATCGCCGGCGAGGTGACGCACCGGCCCGTACTGCGCGGCGCGCTGGAGAGCGCGCTGGCCACCACGCGCGACGAAGTGTTCGACACCTCGCGCTGAACCCCCTGTACTCCCCTGCACCACCCCCTTTGCCACCTCTCTGCTGCCACCCCCTGAAGTACCCCGCCTTCCCCTTCCCTGTCCCAACCCTTCATCGGGAGACACCACCATGTCCGGAAACCGCCGGAAGCCGGCCGTCGCACTCGCCGCGACCGCCGCGATAGCCCTGTTCGCCTCCGCCTGTACCGGGCAGAGCAGCTCCGGTGCCAAGGATGATGCGTCCAAGGAGACGACCATCAACTTCTGGCACGGCTGGAGTGCCCCGAACGAGGTCAAGGGAATTCAGGACACGGTCGACGCCTTCGAGAAGGCGCACCCCAACATCCACGTGAAGATCGTCGGGAACATGACCGACGACAAGATCAACCAGGCGCTGCGCGCGGGCGGTTCGAAGGCCCCGGACGTCGTCTCGTCGTTCACCACGAACAACGTCGGCAAGTTCTGCAAGTCGAAGGCCTTCGTCGACCTCAATCCGTTCCTGAAGAAGGACGGGATCGACGCGGACGCGACGTTCCCGAAGGCGATGAACGAGTACACCCAGTACGACGGCGTGCGCTGCACGGTGCCGCTGCTCGGTGACGCGTACGGCCTCTACTACAACAAGGACGCGTTCAAGGCGGCCGGCATCACGAGCCCGCCGAAGACCTGGTCCGAGCTGGCCACCGACGCGAAGAAGCTGACGAAGCCGAAGGGCGACTCGTACGAGCAGCTCGGCTTCATGCCGAACTACCACGGCTACGAGACGACCACCGAGCACTACCTCGGCAGCTGGGACCCGGAGTACTTCGACGCTGACGGCAAGTCGAACATCGCCGAGGACCCGTCCTTCGCCGCCATGCTCGCCGGCCAGAAGAAGCTGGTCGACTCGCTGGGCGGGTACCAGAAGCTGGAGAAGTTCCGTACCGGCTTCGGTGACGAGTGGGGCGCCAAACACCCCTTCCACACCGGCCAGGTGGCCATGCAGCTGGACGGTGAATGGCGTCTGGGCATGGCCGAGGACACCAAGCCGAAGTTCGAGATCGGCGTGGCCCCGATGCCCGTCGCGGACGACCAGGCCGACACGTACGGCAAGGGCTACCTGACCGGGACCATCGCCGGTATCGCCGCCACCTCCTCCAAGCAGAACGCCGCCTGGGAGCTGGTGAAGTTCATGACCACCGACACCGACGCGGTGGTGAACTTCGCCAACGCCATCCACAACGTGCCCTCCACGCTGGCCGCGCTGAAGTCGCCGAAGCTCAAGTACGACCCGCGCTTCAAGACCTTCCTGGACATCGCCGCCAACCCGAAGTCCACCACCACCCCGCCCTCGGTGAACGGCGGCGCGTTCCTGACGTCCCTGCAGAACCTCGGCTTCGACGTCGAGAAGGGCAAGCAGACGGACATCAAGGCGGGCCTGGAGAAGACCGCCAAGGAAATCGACGCCGCGATCGACCAGGCGAAGTAGAGCCGACGCGATGAGCACGTACACACTCCGTTCGAAGCGCCGCCGGTCGGCGCTCCGGACGGCGGCCTTCATGTCGCCGTGGCTGATCGGGTTCTGCGTCTTCTTCGCCTACCCGCTGATCTCCACGCTCTACTTCTCCTTCACCAGCTACGACGGTTTCTCGGCCCCGGAGTTCAGCGGGCTGAAGAACTGGTCGTTCGTCTTCAACGACTACCCCCTGTTCTGGCCGGCGCTGCGCAACACGCTCTGGCTGGTCCTGGTCATGGTGACCTGCCGGGTGGTGTTCGGTCTCGGCATCGGCATGCTGATCACCAAGATCAAGACGGGTGCCGGGGTCTTCCGGACACTCTTCTACCTGCCCTATCTCGCGCCGCCGGTCGCCGCGACGCTGGGCTTCGTGTTCCTGCTCAACCCGGGCACCGGACCGGTCAACTCGATCCTGGGCGAACTGGGGCTGCCGACCCCGGGCTGGTTCACCGACGCCACCTGGTCCAAGCCCGCGCTGACCGCGTTGGCGGTCTGGGGGGTGGGCGACCTGATGGTGATCTTCATGGCCGCGCTCCTGGACGTCCCCAAGGAGCAGTACGAGGCGGCGGAGCTGGACGGGGCGTCCTCGTACCAGCGGTTCCGCTTCGTCACGCTGCCGAACATCTCGCCGATCATCATGTTCGCCGTGGTCACCGGCATCATCCAGACGATGCAGTACTACACCCAGCCACTCGTGGCCGGGAAGGTCGCGTCGGGTGTGATGGGCGGCTCCGGGCAGCAGTTCGAACCGGGCTATCCCGACAAGTCGACACTGACGCTTCCGCAGCTCGTCTACAACCTCGGCTTCCAGCGCTTCGACTACGGCTCGGCCTGTGTGGTCGCGCTCGTTCTCTTCGTCCTCGCCATGGCGTTCACCGCACTGCTGATGCGGCGCCGCAGCGGACTGATCCAGGCAGGTGAGTGACATGGCGCAGGTTCTCGACACCCCGAAGGCCGGCGGCCCGGTGAGTGACCCCGTCACCCCGGCCGAGCGGGTGGCGCGCCGCAAGGCGCTGCTGCACTGGATCGGTGTGCACTCGCTCGGCGTCGCGGCCGCGCTCTTCTTCGTGCTGCCCTTCGTCTTCCTCCTCCTCACCTCGCTGATGAGCGACCAGCAGGCACTGACCCGTGACCTGTGGCCGCACCCCTTCGAGTGGAGCAACTACAAGGACGTGTTCAACACCCCGGGTTTCCTGACCTGGTGGAAGAACACCCTGCTGTACGCGGGCCTGGGCACCGTCCTCACGGTGGTGTCCTCACTGCCCGTGGCGTACGCGCTCGCCAAGTTCCGCTTCCGCGGCCGGCATCTGTCGCTGATGCTCGTCATCTCGATGATGATGCTGCCGCCACAGGTCGTCGTCATCCCGATGTACCTGTTCTGGGCCAAGCAGCTGGACATGTCCGGCACCCTCTGGCCGCTGATCATCCCGATGGCGTTCGGCGACGCGTTCTCCATCTTCCTGCTGCGGCAGTTCCTGCTGACCATTCCGAACGAGTACCTCGACGCGGCGAAGGTCGACGGCTGCGGCGAGTTCCGCACCCTGCTGCGCGTCGTGATCCCGATGGCCAAGCCCGGCATCGCCGCCGTCGCCCTCTTCCAGTTCTTCTACGCCTGGAACGACTACTTCGGACCGCAGATCTACGCCTCCGAGAACCCGGGGGCCTGGACGCTGAGTTATGGACTGGAGTCCTTCAAGGGCGCACACCACACCGACTGGAACCTGACCATGGCCGCGACCGTTCTGGTCATGGCCCCTGTGATCGTCGTCTTCTTCTTCGCACAGAAGGCCTTTGTCGAGGGCGTCACACTGACCGGAGTAAAGGGCTGATTCATGAAGCTCGCAGTAGTGGGTGGCGGGTCCACCTACACACCTGAACTGATCGACGGATTCGCACGGCTGCGGGACACCCTGCCGGTCGAGGAGCTGGTGCTCGTCGACCCGGCGGCCGACCGGCTCGAACTCGTCGGGGGCCTCGCGCGGCGGATCTTCGCCAAGCAGGGCCACCCCGGCCGGATCGTCACCACCACCGACGTCGACGCGGGCGTCGCCGACGCGGACGCGGTGCTGCTCCAGCTCCGGGTCGGCGGCCAGGCCGCCCGCGCCAAGGACGAGGCATGGCCGCTGGAGTGCGGCTGCGTCGGCCAGGAGACCACCGGCGCCGGCGGCCTCGCCAAGGCCATGCGCACCGTACCGGTCGTCCTGGACATCGCGGAGCGCGTCCGGCGCACCAACCCGAACGCGTGGATCATCGACTTCACCAACCCCGTCGGCATCGTGACCCGGGCGCTGCTCCAGGCCGGTCACAAGACCGTCGGCCTGTGCAACGTCGCGATCGGCTTCCAGCGCAAGTTCGCCCGGCTGCTGGACGTGACCCCCGGTGAGGTGCACCTCGACCACGTCGGGCTGAACCACCTGACCTGGGAGACGGGGGTGCGCCTGGGCGGCCCCGAGGGCGAGAACGTACTGCCGAGGCTGCTCGCCGAGCACGGCGACGCGATCGCGGACGACCTGCACATGCCCCGGGCGATCACGGACCGCCTCGGCGTCGTCCCCTCGTACTACCTGCGCTACTTCTACGCGCACGACGAGGTCGTGCGCGAGCTGGGCACCAAGCCCTCGCGGGCCGTCGAGGTCGCCGCCATGGAGAAGGAACTGCTCGCCATGTACGGCGACCCGACGCTGGACGAGAAGCCCGCGCTGCTCGCCAAGCGCGGCGGCGCCTTCTACTCGGAGGCGGCCGTGGACCTGGCCGCCTCGCTGCTGGGCGGCGGCGGCTCCGCCCACCAGGTGGTCAACACCTACAACAACGGCACGCTGCCCTTCCTGCCGGACGACGCGGTGATCGAGGTGCAGGCCGCGGTGGACCGCACGGGTGCGGCACCGCTCGCCGTCGCGCCGCTCGACCCGCTCTACGCCGGGCTGATCGCCAATGTGACGGCGTACGAGGACCTCGCGCTGGAGGCCGCGCTGCGCGGAGGCCGCGACCGGGTGTTCAAGGCCCTGCTGGCGCACCCCCTGATCGGGCAGTTCGAGTACGCGGAAGCACTCACCGACAAGCTGATCGCGCACAACCGGGAGCACCTCCCGTGGGCGTGAACGGTTCGGTCCTCGCGATCGACGCGGGGAACAGCAAGACCGATGTGGCACTGATAGGTGTGGACGGCACGGTGCTGTCCACGGCCCGCGGCGGCGGCTTCCAGCCCCCCGTGGTCGGCATCGGCACGGCCGTGGACGCGCTCGGCTCCGCGGTGGAGCGGGCGCTGGCCTCGGCCGGCACGGGGGTGGAGAGCGTCGCGCATGTGTCGGCCTGCCTCGCCAACGCCGATCTGCCCGTCGAGGAGGAGCAGTTGACCGAGGCCCTGGGCGACCGGGGCTGGGGACGCACGGTGGAGGTGCGCAACGACACCTTCGCGATCCTGCGGGCCGGGGTCGACGAGCCGCGCGGGGTGGCGGTGGTGTGCGGCGCGGGGATCAACTGCGTCGGCATGGTGCCCGACGGGCGCACCGCGCGGTTCCCCGCGATCGGCCGGATATCCGGTGACTGGGGCGGTGGTTCGGGGCTGGCCGAGGAGGCGCTCTGGTACGCCTCGCGGGCGGAGGACGGCCGGGGTGAGCCCACCGAGCTGGCCCGCGCGCTGCCCGCTCACTTCGGGCTCGGCTCGATGTACGCGCTGATCGAGGCGCTGCACCTGGGCCGGATCGAGTTCGAGCGGCGGCACGAGCTGACGCCGGTGCTCTTCGCGGCCTCCGCGGCCGGCGACCCGGTGGCGCGCGCTCTCGTGGACCGGCTGGCGGAGGAGGTCGTGGCGATGGCCTCGGTCGCGCTGACCCGGCTCGGCCTGCTGGACGAGCAGGCCCCGGTGGTGCTGGGCGGCAGCGTGCTGGCGGCCCGCCATCCGCAGCTGGACGACCGGATCGCCGAACTCCTCGCGGTGCGGGCCCCGAAGGCGGTGGTCCGGGTGGTGGCGGAGTCCCCGGTGCTGGGCGCGGGGCTGCTGGGCCTGGACCACACGGGTGCGGCGCCCGAGGTGCACGCCAGGCTGCGGGCGCAGTACGCCTGACCCGGTGTGACCTCAGGGGTACCGGGGGCGTCCCGTAGCATTCGTGCTGCGGGGCGCCTCTTCGGCCGGGGAACCGATCGGCCGTCCCGAACGTGTTCTTGTCGGGGAGATCGGTACGACTTCGGGGGATTGCGCCGTCGATCGTCTTGATCGGCGGCGTCTGCCTTGATCGAATGCTGTTGACTGCAGTTGTCTGCGTTCAGGACCGGTGCGGGATAAGGGCGTTCATTGTGTGGACGCCGCTCCCTGCGGCCATACTTCTGGCCGGGTACCAGTCCCCCGATCGGCCGGGGGGCGGGCCGCCGTCAGTGACCGAGGGGGAGGTCAAGTGACACACCCGCCGAGTGTGCGCCCTGCGCCGCCGAGACGCGCGCCGGAGCAGCCGCCCGCTGCCGTGCCGCCGCAGCGCGGTGGACGTGCGGTGGTCACCGACCGGCTGCGTGCCGCCGCGACGACCGAACCGGGCCGGCTCCAGATCATCGGGGCCGTACTGGCCCTGCTCGTCGTCGCGTTCGGGGCCGTGACGGCGTTCGAGGTGTCCGGCCGCGCGGCCTCCGCCGACGACGTGGTGCGGCGCAGCCAGCCGCTCAGCGCGGACGCGGCGGACATCTACCGCTCGCTGGCCGATGCCGACGCCGCGGCGGCGAGCGGCTTCCTGGCCGGTCCGCAGGAGCCGAGCCAGGTCCACGAGCAGTACGTGGCGGACATCGAGGAGGCCTCCCGGCTGCTGGTGAAGGCCGCGGCCAACACGGACGCCTCGACGGAGTCCGGCCACGAGATCACCACCCTCAACGAGGAACTCCCGCGCTACACCGGGCTGATCGAGCGCGCCCGCGCGAGCAACCGGCAGGGGCTGCCGCTGGGCGGCGCCTATCTCCGGTACGCGAACCAGAAGATGGCCAAGGACATGCTGCCGGCCGCCGAGCGGCTGTACACGGCGGAGACCGGCCGGCTCGGCGAGGACTACGACTCCGCACGCACCTGGCCGTTCTTCTCGCTCGGCATCGGTGTGATCGCGCTGATCGTGCTGCTGTGGGCCCAGCGGCGCAACTTCCACCGGACCAACCGGGTACTCAACCACGGTCTGCTGGCCGCGACCGCGGCCTCGGTCGTGGTCCTGCTGTGGCTGGCGGTGGGGCATTCGGTGGCCCGCTCCGACCTGTCGGACGCCGACACCCGCGGGCAGCAGTCCCTGGACGTGCTCAACCACGCGCGCATCGACTCCCTGAAGGCGCGCGCCAACGAGACCCTCACCGTGGTCGCCCGCGGTGCGGTGCTCACGGCGGACGGCAGGAACGACAAGTACGAGACGGACTACGGCACGGGCATGAAGGCCCTCGTCGAGGAGCTGGACAAGGCGGCGAAGCTCGCCGACGACACCCACGACACCGTGGGGGGCGAGCCGGTGGCCAACGCCATCAAGGGGGTCACCGAGTGGCAGAGCCGCCACCGGACCGCCCGCAAGACCGACGACAGCGGCGACTACGACACCGCGCTGACCCAGATCATCGGGACGGCCGGCTCGACCAAGGGGTCGACCGGTGAGTCGTTCAACCGGGTGGACAAGGCGCTGAGGCAGGCGCTCGCCCATGAGCAGGCCGAGTTCACCCGGGCGGCCGAGGACGGGCGCGGTGCGCTGGGCGGGCTGCCGATCGGCGCGGCGGCCCTCGCCGTACTGGGCGCGGTCGCCGCGATCGTCGGGGTCAACCGCAGGCTCTCGGAGTTCCGGTGACAGGGGGAGCGATGACAGGGAAGGACGAGCCCAGGACGGGGCCCGCGGGCCCGCTGCGCAGGCTGCGCGGCTGGGGCGGTGTGACCGCCATGGCCGCGGCCTGCGCGCTGACGGCGGCACTGACCCTGCTGCCGCTCTCCCACCGGGGCGGCGCCGCCTTCGGCGACGAGGTCTCGGGGGCGGGCACGGCACGGGCCGTGCAGACACGGGCCGACGACTGCACCGACCCCGATGCCAGCCTGGCGCCCTCCGTCTCCGGCGGCCGGACCATCGACCGCATAAAGGCGCGCGGCAAGCTGATCGCGGGCGTCGACCAGAACAGCTTCCAGTGGGGGTACCGCAACCCGGAGTCCCGGGACCTCGAAGGCTTCGACATCGATCTGGTGCGGGCCATCGCCAAGGACATCCTGGGTGACCCGAACGCCGTGATCTTCCGGGCGATCCCCACCAACCAGCGCATCGCCGCGCTGGAGAACGACAAGGTCGACGTCGTCGTGCGGACGATGACGATCAACTGCGCCCGGCTCGACCAGGTCTCGTTCTCCACCGCCTACTTCCAGGCCGGGCAGCAGGTCCTCGCGCCCAAGGACTCCACGATCACGGGTTACAACTCCTCGCTGGCCGGCAAGCGGGTCTGCACCGCGGAGGGGTCCACGGCGTACGAGGCGCTGGAGAAGCAGTCGTTCGGCTCGGTCTTCAAGGACAAGCACGACGGCACGGACGCCGACGAGGACCTGCTCACCGTCCCCAACCAGCTGGACTGCCTGGTGCGGCTCCAGATGGGCGAGGTCGACGCGATCGTCACGGACAACGCCCTCGCGGCCGGCCAGGCCGCCCAGGACCCGGCCGTGGAGCTCAAGGGCGACAAGCCCTTCACCACCGAGTACTACGGCGTGGCCACGAAGAAGGGTGCGGACGACCTGGTGGCACGGGTCAACCAGGTGCTGGTCGACTACCGGGCCGGCGGCAAGGACAGCGCCTGGATGCGGTCCTACCGCACCTGGCTGCAGGACGGCCTGCCCGGAATCACGGCGCCGCCGGTGCCCAAGTACCGCAGTAACTAAGGCCTGTCCTTCGGATCAGGCGGATCCTGCCGGGCCCCGCCCGGCAGGGAGAGCGGAGAGGTGATCGATGGGCGTCGCGGGCCCCTTCCCCAGCTACGCGGCCCGGCCCCCCGGCCCGGTCATGGACCGGGACGAGGCGGACCGTGCGCTGGCCCGGCTCGGCGCGGAGCACGAGGCGATCGAGACCTCGCTGCTCGCCCTTCAGGACCACGCCGGGCGCCGGCTCCTGGAGGGCGCCGAGCTCACCGGTGTCACCAGGGAGCGCTGGAGCGTCACCGAGCAGTCGATCACGCTGCTGTGGGGGTATTTCGACGCCTACGCCGGGGTGCTGCACCAGGCCCGCGAGGTGCGGGCCCGGCGGCGTCACCCGAACCGGGACGACCTGACGGCCCTGACCGAACTGCTGCGCGGCGACGGCGTCACGGTGGCGCATGCGGCGGCCCGGCCCGATCCGTCGATCACCGGCCCGGCCCGGCTCTCCGAGCGGTTCACGCTGGCGGAGCTGGTCAACCGGATGAACGAGCTGTACGCGCGCTCGCTGGACATGGTCGTAGCCTCCGACTCCGTGTGGTCGGCGATGCCCGCCCGGATAGACCTGCTCGCCGCCGAACTGCGCCGCACCAGCTCGCTGGCCCACTCGGTCGGGGTGCGCCCCGGCGAACACCCCTCGGGGGACGATCTGGAGTCGATCACCCAGGAGCTGACGACGCTGCGGGTCCAGGTGATCTCCGACCCGCTGGCGTTCTGGCTGCCGGGGCCGGGCAGTTCGGCACCGGGCGGCGGCCGCCCCGACACCACGCGCTACGACCGGGCGGCCCGGGCGCTGGACGAGGTGCGGCGGGAGATCGAGGCGGTGCTCGCGGTCCGGCAGGACGCCGAACAGCGGCTGGTCCAGTTGCGCGACGTGCTCTCCCGGGCGGACCGCACCCTGGCCGAGGCCCGCTCCGCGCGCGGCGAGGTGCTGGCGAAGATCGCCGCGTCCGAGGTGCCCGCGGTCAACGGCCCGCCCACCGCGCTCCAGGAGCGACTCGCCGCCGCCTCGGAGTACCGCAGGCACGCCCAGTGGCACCGGCTCTCGCCGCTCCTGGAGACCCTGGAGCGGCAGGCCGAGGAGGAGTTGCTGAGGGCGAGGGAGCAGCTGACGGCGGTCACCGCCCCGCTGGCCGTACGGGCGGAGCTGCGCGGCCGGCTGGACGCCTACAAGGCGAAGGTGGCCCGGCACGGCCTCTCCGAGGACCCGGTCCTGATCGAGCGCTACGACGCGGCGCGCCGGATGCTGTGGAGCGCCCCCTGCGATCTGAGGGTCGCCGCGCAGGCGGTGCAGCGCTATCAGGACGCGGTGCTGGAACTGCTGGGGCAGCGGCGCGCGTCGGGACCAGAAGACCGGCGGGGACAGTGACGCGACAGCCGACGGGGCAACCGGTGTCCGAGGGGCATCCGCCGGGCGGGACGGACGGCAGCCGGCCGGACGTTTGCTGGACAGGCAGTACCGGCAGGACATGGCCGCTGCGGCGGCGGGGCGAACAGGGGGAATGACCATGAGTACGCAGTGCCAGCGCCCCGCGTGCGAGGGCAGTTACGAGGACATGGGCGGCGGTGAGCTGTACTGCGACACCTGCGGTCTGGCTCCGGTCGTCTCGCCGACGGGAATGCTGAGCTCGCCTCCGACCGGGATCACCGGCGGCGGCCGGGGCAGCAGCAGCTCGTCGGCGCGCAGCAGTTCGCGGGCCTCCTCGCGCGCCTCCTCGCGTTCATCGACGTCGCGGCGGTCGGTGTCGGGGCGGCTCTCGCGCGCGGTGTCCGCGAGCGGGTCCGCCCGTTCGGTCTCGGTGCGCTCCTCCGGTTCCTCGACCGGTGTCTCCGGCCGGAACCGGCTGGGTGCCGGGCTGGTGCTCGTGCCGGACGTGCCGCGTCCCGATCCGCGTACCGCCGTGATGGAGAACCCGGAGGTGCCCGAGCGCAAGCGGTTCTGCTCGCGTTCGGACTGCGGGGCGCCGGTGGGCCGGGCCAGGGGTGCGCAGCCGGGGCGCACGGAGGGGTTCTGCACCAAGTGCGGTCACCCGTACTCCTTCACGCCCAAGCTCCAGGACGGCGACGTCGTGCACGGCCAGTACGAGGTCGCGGGCTGTCTGGCGCACGGCGGGCTCGGCTGGGTCTACCTCGCGGTGGACCGCGCGGTCTCCGACCGCTGGGTGGTGCTCAAGGGCCTGCTCGACACCGGTGACCAGGACGCCATGGCGGCCGCCATCTCCGAGCGCCGCTTCCTCGCCGAGATCGAACACTCCAACATCGTCCGCATCTACAACTTCGTCGAGCACCTCGACCAGCGCACCGGTTCGCTGGACGGCTACATAGTCATGGAGTACGTGGGCGGCAAGGCCCTCAAGGAGATCGCCAACGAGCGGCGCACCCCGGCCGGGAAGCGCGACCCGCTGCCCGTCGAGCAGGCGTGCGCGTTCGGCATCGAGGCGCTGGAGGCGCTGGGGCATCTGCACAGCCGCAACCTCCTGTACTGCGACTTCAAGGTCGACAACGCGATCCAGACCGAGGACCAGCTGAAGCTGATCGACATGGGCGCGGTCCGCCGGATGGACGACGACGAGTCGGCCATCTACGGCACGGTGGGCTACCAGGCGCCGGAGGTCGCGGAGGCCGGCCCGTCGGTCGCCTCCGACCTGTACACGGTCGCGCGGACGCTCGCGGTGCTCACCTTCGACTTCCAGGGCTACACGAACGTCTTCGTGGACTCGCTGCCGGACCCGGACAACATCGAGGTGTTCCGCTCGTACGAGTCGTTCTACCGGCTGCTGGTACGGGCCACCGACCCGGATCCGGCCCGGCGGTTCGCCTCCGCGTCCGAGATGGCGGAGCAGCTGATGGGAGTGTTGCGTGAGGTGGTGTCGCTCCAGACGGGGCGCCCGCGTCCGGCCCTGTCGACGCTGTTCGGCGCGGAGATGCGAGTCACCGACACGGAGCTGTTCACGCTCATGACCGGCGAGGTGTCCCGCCTCGGGGTGCGCAGTGCGGCCACGCGCGGGTCCGGGCGCTTCGGCCGGCGCAAGGGCGCCGGGGCGCTCCCGGTGGCGCCGGCCCCGACGCCGGCCGCGGTGGCCCCGCCGGGCGGTGTCCCGGGCGCGCTGCCCGCCGGACCGCCTCCCGGGTACGCGGCGGGCGCCGGTCCGGTGTCCTCGCCGGCCACCCACGTCAGCGGGGCCGGACCCGTCCACCCGCAGCCGCTGCCCGCCGTCCCGGCTCCCCGGTCCCCGGCCGCGAACACCGGGGCCGGGCCTGGGGCGTTCGGCCCGTACAGCACGGGCGGGCCCCGGCTGGCCGGGCTCGACGTGCGGGGTACGTCGCTGGCGCTGCCGGTCCCCCGGGTCGACGCGAACGACCCCAACGCGGGTTTCCTCGCCGGGGTGATGGCCTCCGCGCCCGCCGAACTGATCGCCGCGCTGCAGGCCGTACCGGCCGCCTCCCTGGAGACCAGGCTGCGCGAGCTGCGTGCTTCCCTGGAGATGAACGACCTGGGCGTGGCGCAGGAGACCCTGACCACCCTCGAGGTGAAGCACCCGGACGACTGGCGGGTGGTCTGGTACCGCGGCATCACCTCCCTGGTGACCGGTGACAACGAGAACGCGGCGCTGTCCTTCGACGCGGTCTACGACGCGTTTCCCGGGGAGCCCGCGCCGAAGCTGGCGCTGGGCGTCTGCGCGGAGGTGCTGGGCCAGCTGGACAACGCCGCCGAGTACTACCGGCTGGTGTGGGCGACCGACCCGAGTTTCGTGAGCGCCGCGTTCGGCCTGGCCCGGGTGCAGATCGCCGCCGGGGACCGGGCCGGGGCCGTCAGGTCGCTGGAGTCGGTGCCGGAGGCGTCGATCCACTTCACGGCGGCCCGGGTCGCCTCGGTACGGGCCCGGCTGCGCGAACGGGCCCCGGACGAGCCGCTGATCGCCGATCTGCTGGCGGCCTCGGCCCAGGTCTCGGGCCTTGCCGGGCTGGGTCTGGACGCGGTGCGCCGGGAGCAGTTGTCGACCGAGGTGCTGGGGACGGCGCTCGACTGGGTACTCTCCGGGAGTCCCGCTCCCCGTTCCCCGGCCCCGCAGCCTCCCGTGAGCGGCGGGGCGCAGGGACCGGGGACGCTGCTCGGCAGTGAGTTGAACGAGCGGGGCCTGCGGTTCGGGCTCGAGCGTTCGTACCGGATGCTCGCCCGGCTTGCGGAGCCCGGTGCCGAGAGGATCGAACTGGTGGAGCGGGCCAACCGTTTCCGCCCCCGAACGTGGGTGTGAAGATGTCGCAGAACGACCAGGAGACTGCCTTGTCGAGGTGCCCCGGCTGCCAGGAGCCGCTGGAGCCGGGGGATCTGTTCTGCGGTGCGTGCGGGTACGACCTGTCGGCCGTGCCCGAGCCGCCGCGGGATCACCCGACGATCGCCATGGGCACCGCGGTGCTCGCCCCTGCGGCCCCCGCCCCCGGACCCGGCCCCGCGCCCTCGCCGGCCGCCTCCGGCGACTTCGAGCTGGCGGCGCCGACGGCTGCCGGGGACGTGGCGCCCGACCCCCGGGCCGTCGCGGAGTCCGCCCCGGCCCCGGCGGCCGGCGGCAAGGTGTGCGTGGCCTGCCGGGCCGGCCGTGTCGACCTCGACGGCTACTGCGAGAACTGCGGCCACGCCCAGCCCCGCGAGCGCGATCACATGGAGCAGGAGCTCGGCTCGGTGGCCGCGGTCACCGACCGCGGGCTGCGCCACCACCGCAACGAGGACTCGTTCGCGATCTCCACGGCCGCGCTGCCCGACGGCACCCCGGCCGTGGTGGCGATCGTCTGCGACGGGGTTTCGTCGGCCAGCCGGCCCGACGAGGCGTCCGCCGCCGCGACGGCCGCGGCCAACGAGTCACTGCTGGAGTCGCTGCCGCGCGGAACACATCCCCAGCAGGCGATGCACGAGGCGATCGTGGCGGCCTCCGAGTCGGTCAACCGGCTTGCCCAGGAGCCCGGCAAGGGCGCGGAGCGCGATCCGCACCGCCACCAGAACGCCCCGGCGTGCACCCTGGTCGGCGCGATCATGGCCAACGGGCTGCTGATCGTCGGCTGGGTCGGTGACAGCCGGGTCTACTGGGTGCCCGAGGACCGGAGCAGCCCGCCGGCCCGGCTCACCGAGGACGATTCCTGGGCCGCGCAGATGGTCGCGGCGGGCCTGATGAACGAGGCGGAGGCGTACGCCGACGAGCGGGCCCACGCCATCACGGGCTGGCTGGGCGCCGACTCCTACGAACTGGAGCCGCACACCGCCTCGTTCAAGCCGGACCGGCCGGGCGTCGCGGTGATCTGCACGGACGGCCTGTGGAACTACGCCGAGTCCGCGGCCGAGATGTCCGCCGCGGTGCCGGCGGATGCGTACGAACGGCCGCTGCACGGCGCCCAGGTACTGGTCGGTCACGCGCTGGACGGCGGGGGCCACGACAACGTAACAGTGGCGCTGCTGCCGTTCGCCGTACCGGCGCAAGGGGCAGGATCCGCCCCGAGCGGCGTTTGAGACCCGCCGCCCCGGCCCCACGCGCCTCGCATCTCCGATGACTCTGTCCATAAATCTGTCTTCATCTGACACATGGAGCCTCAAGGAGCCGATCAGATGGCCAACTTCTCCAAGTCGAACGTGCCGCAGTTCTCCGTCGAGGTGTACCAGAACGAATATCTGCCCGAGGGCGGCCGCGAGGTCAACGCCATCATCACCGTCACCTCGACCGGCGGCGGCACGACGGGCGGGGTCCCGCTGACGGGCGCCGCCCACTCGTCCTCGCACCTGCCGGGACAGGCGCCGAACGCCGCTGTGGTGATCATGGTGGACTGCTCGGGTTCGATGGACTACCCGCCCACGAAGATGCGCAACGCCCGCGACGCGACGGCGGCGGCCATCGACACCCTGCGCGACGGCACCTCCTTCGCCGTGATCGGCGGCACCCACGTCGCCAGGGAGGTCTACCCGGGCAACGGGCGGCTCGCCACGGCCGGTCCGCAGACCAGGGCCCAGGCGAAGGAGGCCCTGCGCCGGCTGAGCGCGGGCGGCGGTACGGCGATCGGGACGTGGCTGCGGCTGGCCGACCGGCTGCTGGGCGCCGCGGAGGTCAGCATCCGGCACGGCATCCTGCTGACCGACGGGCGCAACGAGCACGAGGCACCGGAGGATCTACGGGCCGCGCTCGACGCCTGTGCGGGCCGTTTCACCTGCGACGCCCGCGGTGTCGGCACCGACTGGGAAGTGAAAGAAGTCACAGCGATCGCCTCGGCGCTGCTCGGCACCGCCGACATCGTCGCCGATCCCACGGGGCTGGCCGCGGACTTCACACAGATGATGGAGAACGCGATGGGCAAGGAGGTCGCGGACGTCGCGCTGCGGCTCTGGACCCCGGTCGGCGTGGAGATCAAGTTCGTGAAGCAGGTCGCGCCGGCGGTCGCGGATCTGACCGGCCGCCGCACCGAGGCGGGTCCGCGCGCCGGTGACTACCCCACCGGCTCCTGGGGCGACGAGTCCCGCGACTACCACGTGTGCGTGCAGGTACCGCAGGCCGGTATCGGCCAGGAGATGCTGGCGGCCCGGGTCTCACTGATCCTCCCCGACCCGTCGGGAGGCGCGCCCCAGACCCTTTCGCAGGGTCTGGTACGGGCGGTGTGGACGGACGACATGGTGGCCTCGACCTCGATCAATCCGCAGGTCGCGCACTACACGGGCCAGGCGGAACTGGCACAAGTCATCCAGCAGGGGCTCGATGCCCGCAAGTCGGGAGACTTCGACGGCGCGACGGCCAAACTGGGCCGCGCGGTGCAGTTGGCGTCGGCGTCCGGGAACGCGGACACTGCGAAACTGCTTTCGAAGGTGGTAGACGTCGTCGACGCGGCGACAGGTACTGTGCGACTGAAGGCGAAGGTCGCGGAAGCGGACGAGATGACACTCGAAACGCGCTCCACGAAGACCGTCCGCGTCAAGAAGTAACCATGTATCCGCACTGATGAGCCGCCCGGCCGGACCTGTCCGCCGGGCGGCGACGCAAGAAAATGACGGCCCCCTGGGCCGGACGAGGAGAGGGGGAAGCGCCGACATGCCGACCTGCCCGAACGGACATCAGTCGGGTTCCGAGGACTGGTGCGAGGTCTGCGGCCATCGCGTGGCCGGGGCCGCTGTTCCGCCGCCGCCTCCCCCGCCGCCCGCGCCCGGTTACGGCTACCCGCCGAGCCCCGGCCCGGACGCGACCGCCCAGGCCGAGATCTGCCCCCAGTGCCGCACCCCGCGAGAGGCCATGGCGCCGTTCTGCGAGGAATGCCGCTGGAACTTCCTCACGAACACCGCGACCTCGTACACCCCGCTCGCCCCGCAGCACGGCGGCCCGAGCGGACCGGCGGGTCCCGGCGGCCCCGGCCCGCAGCCGGGCTTCCCGGCCCAGCAGCCGCCGCCCGGAGCGCCGCAGCCCCGCGATCCGTTCGAGTACCAGGGTTCGCGCCCCTCGCAGGTGAACCGGCCGGCCGAGCCGCTCTCCTCGGGGCCGGGCCAGCACGGCCAGCCCGGACCTGGGCTGCCGCCGTTCCCGGGACAGCACGAACAGCAGGGCCCACCGCCGCCCCCGCCGTTCCAGCAGGGCCAGCAGGATCCGCAGCAGGGCCGGCCGGGGTTCCCGCAGGGCCAGCCCGATCCGCAGGGCCGGCCGGGCTTCCCGCAAGGTCAGCAGGGCTTTCCGCAGGGCCAGCAGGGGTTCCCGCAGGGGCAGCAGCACGCCCAGCAGCAGGGTTCGTCGCAGGGCTCGCCCCCGCCGCCGTCGTTCCAGCAGCAGAGTGCCGCGCCCCCGTTCCAGCAGACGGCTCCCCCGGTCTTCGAGCAGTCCGGTCCGCCGGCCCCGCCGCAGCCGCAGACCGCGCAGCCCGGCAACGACGACTGGCTGCTGTCGCCGCCCGCGCAGCCCCAGGCCCCGCAGCCGCCGATGCAGCAGCAGTCCTACCCCGGGCAGAACCAGGGCCCCGGCACGGGCCAGGACCCGGGACCGGGTCAGGGACCGAACCAGGGCCAGAGCCAGGGACCCGGTCACGGACAGGCGTCCACGAGCTGGGCGGCGGTCGTCGCTCCGGACCGTGACTACTTCCTGGCGATGATGCAGCGCAGCGGCCCCGAGGCCACCGGGCTCAACCTGCCCGCGTACTCCCCGGAGCAGCACCTTCCGCTGACCGGCAGCCAGATCACCATCGGCCGCCGCCGGCACAGCACGGGCGAGTCACCCGACATCGACCTGTCCGTGCCCCCGGAGGACCCGGGCGTCTCGCACCAGCACGCGGTGCTGGTGCAGCAGCCGGACAGCAGCTGGGCCGTGGTCGACCAGAACTCCACCAACGGCACCACGCTCAACGGCGCCGAGGACCCGATCCAGCCCTACGTCCCCGTTCCGCTCCAGGACGGCGACCAGGTGCACGTCGGGGCGTGGACGACGATCACGATCCGCCGGGGCTGACGGCTCCTGCGCGGTGCGCGGGCCGGTGCGGGACATCCCTCGCCGGCCGCGCACCCCTGTTCCCGGCCGGCTTGATCACTCGGACCCACCCGGGGCCCTGTTTCCCGCCGGAGCGTCTGCGACGATGGACAGGTGACTGAGAACCCGCGCGACACGGTGCAGGAGCTGACCTTCTACGAGCTGGTCGGCGGCGAGGAGACCTTCCGGCGCCTGGTCCACCGCTTCTACGAGGGTGTGGCCGGGGACCCGCTGCTGCGGCCGATGTACCCGGAGGAGGATCTCGGCCCGGCCGAGGAGCGGTTCACGCTGTTCC
This sequence comes from Streptomyces sp. NPDC048462, assembly GCF_043200175.1. Lineage (NCBI taxonomy): Bacteria > Bacillati > Actinomycetota > Actinomycetes > Kitasatosporales > Streptomycetaceae > Streptomyces > Streptomyces sp. NPDC048462. Next base: position 39,997 of record NZ_JBICXG010000007.1, on the reverse strand, counting down.
TGATCCAGTACTGGGGTGGCCCGCGCACCTACAGTGACCAGCGCGGACATCCCCGGCTGCGGATGCGGCACGTGCCGTTCCGGGTGGACCGGGCCGCGCACGACGCCTGGCTGAGCCATATGCGGGTGGCGCTCGACGAGCTCGGACTGGCCCCGGAACACGAGCGTCAGCTGTGGGACTACCTCACCTACGCGGCCGCCTCGATGGTGAACACCGAGGGCTGAATCCGGTCGGAAGGCGTCGGACATGTGCGGAATCCGGTACTCCGCCGCCGGATAACGGTCACGATCCCATCAAGGTGTGGCCATGGGCGGTATACCGCGACAGGTCCACTCTGAAAGCATCCATGCAACGCCGGGGGGCGTGTTTCATGAGATGAGGGTGGGACAGGGTGACGGGGTTCGTTCTTCTGCGGGTGAGGGCGCACCGGCTCCTGCTCGCGGCGGCAGTGCTGGCCGTGCTGCTCACCACCTCGGTCCTGGCCGCGCTCACCGCCTTCTCCGGCTCCATCGGCGACGCCGCACTGCGCCACACCCTCACCCACCGGTCCGCCGCCGACGCCTCGCTCCTCATATCGGCCCAGGTCGCGCCCGAGCAGCGGGACGCCGCCGACGCCTCGGCGCACAAGGCCGCCCGCACCACGTTCGACGGGCTCCCGGTGACCGTGCGGAAGCTGGAGGCGTCGGGGCCGTACGCGCTGCCGCGCGAGCTGCAGACCCCGGCCGCCCGCCGCGGCGACCCCGACCTCACCCACTTCGCCTCGCTCGACCGCAGCCGCATCCGGCTCACCGACGGCCGGATGCCCGAGGCCGGGGCGGGGAAGCCCGGCGACCCGGTCCAGGTCGCGCTGCCGGGCACCGCCGCCGAGGCCCTCGGGCTGGAGCCGGGCGCCCGGCTGACGCTCACCGACCGGCTGAGCGACAAGCACGAGAAGATCCTGATCACCGGTCTCTACGAGGCCTCGGACCAGGCCGATCCGTACTGGCAGCTGGACGCGGCCGGCGGGCGCGGCGTCCGCAGGGTCGTCTTCACGACGTACGGGCCGCTGCTCACCGACCCCGCGGTGCTCGGCTCCGGCCGGACCAGTTCCGGCGAGGTCTCCTATCTGGCCTCGGCCGACTTCCGCGCCCTCACCACGGACCGGATGGCCGCACTGCGCCGGGCGGCGACCGAGGGGCCCAAGCAGTTGCTGGCCGCCCCCGAGTTCAAGAACGGGGCGAGCGCCCGGACGCAGCTGCCCACCGTTCTCGACCAGATCGACCGGGGGCTGCTCGTCTCCCGCTCGACCCTGATGATCGTGGCCGTGCAGCTGGTGCTGCTGGCCGGCTACACGCTGCTGCTGGTGGCCCGGCTGCTGAGCAGTGAGCGCGGCGGCGAGACCGAACTGCTGCGTGCGCGCGGCGGATCGCGTGGCCGGATCACCTCACTCGCCGCGATCGAGGCGCTGCTGCTGGCGCTGCCCGCCGCCGTCCTCGCCCCGCTGCTCAGCGAACCGCTGACCCGGCTGCTGGCCGACCGGGGGGAGTTGTCCCGGATCGGGCTCCGGCTCGGCGGGACCGCCACCGGCACCGTGTGGCTGGTGGCCGCCGTGACCGCGCTGGCCTGCGCGCTCGCCGTGGTGGCGCCCGCGCTCGCCGCGAGCGCCGGCGGACGCCGCTCCACCCGCGCCGCCGCGCTGCCCGCGCCGGTGCGCGCGGGGGCGGACCTCGGGCTCCTCGCGGTCGCGGGGGTGGCGTACTGGCAGCTCGACCGGCAGACCGGGGGCGCGGGCAGCGGCGCGCTCAGCGGCGACCGCGCGGGCGGCCTCGGCATCGATCCGCTGCTGGTCGTGGCGCCCGCCCTCGCGCTGCTCGCGGGCACCGTGGTGACGCTGCGGCTGCTGCCGCCCGCGGCCAGGCTCGCGGAGCGCCGGGCGGCGGGTGGCCGGGGGCTGGTCACGGCGCTGGCCGGCTGGCAGTTCAGCCGCCGGCCGCTGCGCGGCGCCGGTCCGGTACTGCTGCTGGTGCTGTCGGTCGCGATGGGCATGCTGGCGATCGGCCAGAGCGCCTCGTGGGACCGCTCGCAGCAGGACCAGGCGGACTTCAGGTCCGGCGCCCCGGTCCGGATGCTGGGCGGCGTCAACGCGGACCCGGCGCGCTCGGGCGCGTACGCGCGGCTGGCGGGGGTACGGGATGCGGCGCCCGCGTTCCGCACGACGGTGGAGCTCTCCGGCGGCCGCACGGCCGAGGTGCTGGCCCTGGACACCGCGCACGCCGACGAGCGGATGCTGATGCGCGGGGACCTCGCCGACGGGGCCCGGGGCCGGCTGTTCGACTCCCTCGCACCGCCCCGCACCGCACGGGCGGGGCTGCCGCTGCCGCCCGGCAGCACCCTGCTCCGCCTGGACCTGCGCATAGCGTCCGGGGCCAAAACCGCTGGCCGCTCGCCCTCCGGGATGAGCCAGGTGGTCACCGTGCTGCTGGAGGACCGCTACGGCATCCCGTACCGGGTGGTCGCCGGTTCCGTGCCGGTGGACGGGAAGGCGCGTCCGCTCTCGCTGAAGGTGGACCCGGCCGGCGGACTGGCGGTGACCGGGTTCGAGCTGGACAGCACCCAGCCGGTCGGGCGGGGCGAGTCGCACCGGCTGACCGTGAGCGGGCTGCGGACCGTGACCGGGAGCGGCGCCGAGCGGCCGGTCCCGGTGCCCGGCGGATTCCGCTGGCAGGCGGCCCAGAGCGCCGACTCGTCCGGGCAGGTCGAGCCGGGCCCCGCCCTGCACCCCACCGCCTCGTCCGGGAATCCGCTCACCCTCGACTACCCGACCGGCTCCGTGCGGATCACCGCGGCGCGGCCCCCGGCGGCCACGCTGAACGGGGTGGCCACGGACGCCTATCTGAAGGCTTCCGGTGCGAGGACCGGCCAGAGCGTGGACGTGACGCTGTCCGGTGAGACGGTCCGGGTGAAGATCGTGCGGACCGTCCACGCGCTCCCGACGACCGGCCCCGGCTCCACCGCCTCGCTGTCCTCCACCTCGTTGTCCTCCGGGCAGGCGCGGGCGGCCCGGGACGGCGGCGCCCTGCTGCTCGACCTCAGGGCCGTCAGCGGGATCTTCGCGCAACGCCCCAACGCCGTGCTCACCGCCACCGAGTGGTGGCTGAGCACCGCTCCCGGCCGCAGCGGCGAGGTCGCGGCCGCGCTCCGCGCCCGCCCCGACACCGATCCGGCGCAGGTGCAGGTCCGGGACGAGGTCGCGGACGAGCTGGTGAGCGATCCGCTGGGGGCGGGCCCGCAGTCCGCACTGCTCGCGGTGGCGGTCGTCGCGGCGGCGCTTGCCGGGGTCGGCTTCGCCGTGACGGCGGTCGGCTCGCGGCGCGAGCGCTCCGCGGAGTTCGCCGTCCTGCGCGCGCTGGGGGCGCCGCGCCGGCGGCTGGCCCGCATGATCGCCGCCGAGCAGGGGGTGCTGATCGCCATCGGGCTGCTGGTGGGCGCGATCCTGGGGGCCGTACTGACCCGGGCGGTGGTGCCGCTCATCGTGCTGACCGGACAGGCCGCCCGGCCCGTACCCGCCGTATCGGTGCAACTGCCCGCCGGACAGATCGCGGTGCTGCTCGCCGCCTTCGCCGCCCTGCCGCTGCTGATCGTCGCGGTCCTCGCGCTCCGGCGCACCGACCCGGCCATCTCGCTGCGCCACCAGGGGGACAACTGACATGAGCACGCGTTCGATGTTCTTCCGCACGACGGCCGCCTGCGCGCCCTGGGTACGGACCCGGCTGCGCACTGCCCCGGGGGCTGCCTGCGCGCTCGGGCTGCTGGTGCTGCTGACGGCGTTCCTGGCCGCCGCGTTCCCGCGCGCCGTCGACCGGTACGAGGGCGAGGGGCTGCGCCACGATCTCGGCGCCGCCTCCCCCAGGCGCAGCATCCTTGAGGTCAGCAGTCAGCCGCCGGGCCTCCAGGTGCCCGAGGCGGCGCGCGAGAAGGCGGTGCGGGACGCGTCGGTGGGCTCCGTGCACCGGACCCTGCTGGCCGGGCTGCCCGGCCCGCTGCGGGCGGACACCGCCCAGTCCGCGTACGGCCTCCGGACGACGAAGCCGATCCCCGCGCAGGAGCCCTGGTTCCCCCGCCCGTACGGCATCGACCCGGAGCTGACGTACACGACGCAGTCGGCGTTGCCCGACCACGCCACCCTGCGCGCCGGCAGGTGGCCGGCCGTCCGCGGCCAGGTCACCGCCGCCACCGACGAGGTCGAGGCGGCGGTCACCGAGGAGACCGCGAAGGCGCTGCGCTTCAAGGTCGGCTCGGCCGTCTCCGTCCCGACCGCCAGGGGCGGGCGGTTCACGGTACGGATCACCGGCATCGTCCGCCCGCTGCGCCCCGGGGCCGCCTACTGGTCGGCCGAACAACTGCTGCGCACCCCGTCACTGGTCGCCAAGCCGACCAAGACCGAGCCGCGCTACTACTGGACGGCGGCGCTGCTGCTGCCCCCGGACGCGGCGCCGGCACTGCTCGCGACGACCGGCCAGCCGGAGGCGTACTGGCGGATCATGCCGGACGTATCGCGGCTGACCACCCTGGACGTGGACCGGCTCCGCTCGTCCGTGGCCTCCCTGGAGGGCGGCCCCGGGCTGCTGAAGGTGCGCGACTCGGCCGGTGCCACCGCGACGGTGACGACCGACCTCGACGAGATCGTGAGCGCGTACGAGGGGATGCGGCAGGCGATCCGCCCCGTCGTCACCGTCGCCGCCGTCGGTATCGGGGCCGTCGCCGCCATCGTGCTGCTGATGACGGGCGGGCTGATCGCCGGCCGCCGCCACGACGAACTCGCCCTGCTCCGGGCCCGCGGCGGCTCGCTGCGGTCCATCGGGGGCCGGCTGCTCGCCGAGACCGCGGTGACGGCCGTGCCCGCCGCCGCGCTCGGCCTGCTGCTCGCGGTGCTGGTGACCGGCGGGGGCCGGCTGTGGCCCTCGGCCGTCGGCGCGGCTGCGGTCGGCGCGCTGCTCTGTGCCGCGCTTCCGGTCCGTACCGTTCTGCTGCACCGCAGACCGAGGCTGCACGGCGGCCGCGAGGACCTGGTGAGCGTCCGGCCCTCCCGGCGGCGCACCGTCGCCGAACTCACCCTGCTGGTGCTGGCCGTCGGCGCGGTCGTCGCCCTGCGCCGGCGCGGTACGGGCGCCGAAGGCGGCACCGACCTCCTGGTCAGCGCGGCCCCCGTGCTGGTCGCGCTGATCGCGGCTCTGGTCCTCGTCCGGCTCTACCCGCTGCCGCTGCGGTTCGCGCTGCGCTCCGTGGCGCGGCTGCGCGGCGCCATCGGCTTCCTGGCACTGGCCCGTGCCGGGCGCTCCTCGGCCGCCGGGACGCTGCCGCTGCTCGCGTTGCTGGTCGCGCTGACGACGGCGGCGTTCGGCGGCTCGGTCCTCGCGGGGGTCGCGGCCGCCCGGGACACCGCGGCGGTCCTCGCGACCGGCGCCGACGCCCGGATCAGCGGCCGGGCCGACTCCGCGCCGCTGTCGGACGGCCTGGTGCGGACGGTGTCCGGGGCGGACGGCGTACGGGAGGTGGCGCGCGTGCAGATCGAGTACGGCGTCTCGCTGCCGCCGCCCGAGCACGGCTTCGAGGACGCGCAGGGCACCACCCTGATCGGCGTCGACCCGGTCACCTACGCCCGGCTGGCACGGTCCACCGGAATCGGTGCCTTCTCCGCCGACCGGCTGACGTACACCGGTCCGAAGACGCCGAAGGGCACGATGCCCTCCAGGGACCGGGTGCTGCCCGTCCTCGTCTCGCCGTCCGTCGCCCAGCGGCTCGGGGACCGGCCGCGCGATCTCCAGTCGATGGCCGGGGACTTCAAGGTCCGGGTGGCGGGCACGGTGGCGCACACGCCCGCCGTCACCGATACCTCCTTCATGGTCGTCGACGCCGCCGCCCTCACCCACCGGCAGACCACCTCGCTGCTGCTCACCGGCGACCGGCTGGACGCGAAGGCGCTGCGCGCAGCGGCCCACCACGCGGGCAAGGACCTCACCGTGCGGCTGCGCTCCGAGGCGCGCGCCGCCTATGTGGACACCCCCATGCAGGTGGGCGCCGAGCGGATCTACACGGCTGCGATCGTGGCCGGCGCGGGCTACGCCCTGCTCGCCGTGCTCCTCTCGCTGCTCCGGACCGCACCCGAGCGCACCACGCTGCTGGCGCGGCTGCGCACCATGGGCATCGGCACCCGGCAGGGCGGACGCCTGCTGGGCTACGAGGCCATGCCGCAGGCGCTGCTGGCCGCCGCGGGCGGCCTGCTCGTCGGCCGGGCCACCATCGCGCTGCTGGCACCCGGCGTCGATCTGGCGCACCTCGCACTCGGGGCCGCCGCGGGCTCCGGTCCGCTCGACGAGGCACCGCTGCGGGCGGATCCGTGGTCCATGGTCCTGCCGGCGATCGGCGTGATTGTCCTCACCGCCGCGGTGGCCGGTGTACAGGCCTGGTGGACCGGCCGTCGCGGCTCGATCACCGAACTCAGGGCAGGAGACTCCCGATGACGACGCCGTCGACCGATTCCACACTGGCGGAGCTCGAACAGCGGGCCGCCGCACGCCGCGACCGGCCCTCCTACGGGCACGACGCGCTGATCTCCTGCGACCGGCTGGTGCGCATCTTCACCACGGACGGGGTGGAGGTGCAGGCCCTGCAGGGTCTCGATCTGCTGGTAAACGAGGGTGAGTTGCTGGCGCTGGTCGGCGCCTCCGGGAGCGGCAAGTCGACGCTGATGAACATCCTGGCGGGCCTTGACGTGCCCACGGCCGGAGCGGCGAAGGTGGCGGGCTGCGATCTGCTGTCGATGGGGCAGAAGGAGCGGCTGCGCTACCGGCGGGACGTCGTCGGGTTCGTCTGGCAGCAGACCGCCCGCAATCTCCTGCCCTATCTGACGGCGATCCAGAACGTCACGCTGCCGATGCAACTGCGCGGCGGTGGGCGCAATCGTGAACGGGCCGCGCGCGCCGAGTCGTTGCTCGCGATGCTGGAGGTGGCGGACTGCCGCGACCGGCGACCGCAGCAGATGTCGGGCGGTCAGCAGCAGCGGGTGGCGATCGCGGTCTCGCTGGCCAACTCCCCCTCGGTGCTGCTCGCGGACGAGCCGACCGGTGAGCTGGACTCGGCCACCGGCGAGCAGGTCTTCGCGGCCTTCCGCCGCGCCAACGAGGAGCTGGGCACGACGATCGTCATCGTCACGCACGACCAGGCGGTCGCGAACGAGGTCCGCCGCACGGTCGCCATCCGTGACGGCCGCACCTCGTTCGAGGTGCTGCGCCGCACCGAGGTCGACGCGGCGACGGGCCAGGAGTCCCAGGTGGCACGCGAGTACGCGATGCTCGACCGGGCGGGCCGGCTGCAACTGCCCGCGGACTACACGGAGTCGCTGGGCATGGAGCACCGCGTGCTGCTGGAGCTGGAACAGGACCACATCGGCGTCTGGCCGGACAGCCCGCGCCCGGACACAGCGGCCGCACGGGATGCGGACCCGGATATAACGGCCGGAGGGGCTTCGGACCCGGCCTGATCCAAACGAGAGGCCCTAACCGCCCACGGAGACGCCGAGCATCCCCAGGCCGCCCCCCGCACCCGCACGCCGCAGGGCGATCGCGCCGAACGGGGTGCGCAGCCGCAGCCACGATCCCGCCGCGAGCAGCGCGACGGGGAAGTCCGGCGCGGACCGGAGGAAGCCGAGGGCCTGCGCCGCGTGCACGGCGCGCAGCGGGAGCTCGGTGCCTTCGATGGTCCGGGACCAGATGTCACGTCCGATGAGGTCCCGTTCCGCCCGCGTACGCCGGTCCTCGGGCAGTGCCTCGTCGCGCGCCCGGAACTCCGCCACCGCGGCGGTCAGCGCCGCGCGCAGGTCGACCGGGTCCGGCAGGCCGTCGCACTCCCGCCAGCCGCCGCGCGGGGGCAGTACGCCCGTCCACGGGGGTCCGGTCACCGGCTGGGGCAGTGCCCCCGAGCCGGCGTCCGGTCCCTCGGTGTCCAGCGATTCGAGCAGCTCACCGGCCGACACCGTGACGTCGAAGTCATGGGTGTCCGCGAGCCGCACCGCCCGGATCGCCAGGACCTCGAACGACGGGGGCCGGCCGAACACGGCGAGCGCCCCGCCGCCCGCCTGGAGGCGTACGGCGGCGGCCCGGTCGTAGTGGAGCAGCCGACCGAGGAAGGCCGCGAGATCCGCGGCCTCCCTCGCGTCGGCGAACAGCAGCGACTGAACGGGCACGCTCATGCCGCGGCGGGCTCCTCGGCCAGGTACTTCTGGAGGAAGAGCTTCTCCTCGGCGGAGATCCGCCGAGGTCGTTCCTCGGCCAGGTCGTACGGCACGACGATGGTCGACGCCCGTACGTAGACCTGCTCGGGGTCCTTGATCTCGTAGGCGATCGTCAGCGACGCGGCGCCGATCTTCGTGACCCAGGACTCGACGGTCACCGGTGTGTGCCGGTGGACCAGCGGCCGGACGTAGTCGATCTCGTGCCGGGCGACGACGGAGCCGCCCGCGAACGACGGTGAGCCGTCCCCCGGCGCCAGCCGGAACATGAAGTCGATGCGCGCCTCCTCCAGGTAGCGGAGGAAGACCACGTTGTTGACGTGGCCGAAGGCATCCATGTCCGACCAGCGCAGCGGGCAGCTGTAGATGTGACGTGCCAAGACGATCAGCCTCGCGTGAGCTTCTTGTACGTGGCACGGTGCGGACGGGCCGCGTCCGCACCGAGGCGCTCGACCTTGTTCTTCTCGTACGACTCGAAGTTGCCCTCGAACCAGTACCACTTGGAGTCGCCCTCGTACGCCAGGATGTGCGTGGCGACGCGGTCCAGGAACCAGCGGTCGTGGGAGATGACCACGGCCGCACCCGGGAACTCCAGCAGTGCGTTCTCCAGCGAGGAGAGGGTCTCGACGTCGAGGTCGTTGGTGGGCTCGTCGAGGAGCAGCAGGTTGCCGCCCTCCTTGAGCGTCAGCGCCAGGTTGAGGCGGTTGCGCTCACCACCGGAGAGCACGCCGGCCGGCTTCTGCTGGTCCGGGCCCTTGAAGCCGAACGCGGAGACGTACGCCCGCGAGGGCATCTCGACCTGGCCGACGTTGATGTAGTCCAGCTCGTCCGACACGACGGCCCAGAGGGTCTTCTTCGGGTCGATGTTGGAGCGGGACTGATCGACGTAGGAGATCTTGACCGTGTCGCCGACCTTGATGGCGCCGGAGTCCGGTGTCTCCAGGCCCTGGATCATCTTGAACAGCGTGGTCTTGCCCGCGCCGTTCGGACCGATGATGCCGACGATGCCGTTGCGCGGCAGCGTGAACGACAGGTCGTCGATGAGGACCTTGTCGCCGAAGGCCTTCGAGAGGTTCTCGACGTTGACGACGATGGAACCGAGCCGCGGGCCCGGCGGGATCTGGATCTCCTCGAAGTCCAGCTTCCGCATCTTGTCGGCCTCGGCCGCCATCTCCTCGTACCGGGCGAGACGCGACTTGGACTTGGTCTGCCGGCCCTTGGCGTTGGAGCGGACCCACTCCAGCTCTTCCTTGAGCCGCTTCTGCCGCTTCTCGTCCTTGCGGCCCTCGACCTTGAGGCGGGTGGCCTTCTTCTCCAGGTACGTGGAGTAGTTGCCCTCGTAGGCGATGGCGCGGCCGCGGTCGAGTTCGAGGATCCACTCGGCGACGTTGTTCAGGAAGTACCGGTCGTGAGTGACGGCGATGACGCAGCCCGCGTACTTCGAGAGGTGCTGCTCCAGCCAGTTCACCGACTCGGCGTCCAGGTGGTTGGTGGGCTCGTCGAGCAGCAGCAGGTCCGGCGCCTCGATGAGCAGCTTGCAGAGCGCGACACGGCGCTTCTCGCCACCGGAGAGGTTGACCACGGGCCAGTCGCCGGGCGGGCAGCCCAGGGCGTCCATGGCCTGCTCCAGCTGGGCGTCCAGGTCCCACGCGTTGGCGTGGTCCAGGTCCTCCTGGAGCTTGCCCATCTCGTCCATGAGCGCGTCGGTGTAGTCGGTCGCCATTTCCTCGGCGACCTCGTTGAACCGCTTCAGCTTGCCCATGATCTCGGCGGCGCCGTCCTGCACGTTCTGCAGCACGGTCTTCGACTCGTCGAGCTTGGGCTCCTGCATGAGGATGCCGACACTGAACCCGGGCGACAGGAAGGCGTCACCGTTGGACGGCTGCTCCAGGCCCGCCATGATCTTCAGCACCGTGGACTTACCGGCACCGTTGGGACCCACCACACCGATCTTCGCGCCGGGCAGGAAGCTCAGCGTCACGTCGTCAAGGATGACCTTGTCGCCGTGCGCCTTGCGTGTCTTGCGCATCGTGTAGATGTACTCAGCCAAGAGAAACCGTCCGGCAATCGATGAGTGGGCAGATGCATCCATCTTGCCTGACGTCCGCACCCGGATGGAAACCAGTACTGCCCGCGGAGCACACCTTCCCGGCCCCGGCAACGGCCCGGTCCGGCCCCCCGGTACGCGACAGCCCCGGTACGCGGCCGCGTCCCGGGGCTGTCATCAGCACATCGTCACCGTGTGCCTACCGCTCGTCACTCGCCGGGGGCCTGTCCCTTGCGCCGGCGGAGGAAGAAGACCGCGCCGCCGCCGATGACGACGAGGCCGATCGCGATTCCCGCGATGACGGGGGTGGCGTTGGAGCTTCCGGTCTCCGCGAGGTTGCCCTCGGCGCCCGTGGAGCTGCCGCCCGCGGTGGCGGTGGTCGTGTTGGGCTGGTCGACGGTCTGGGTGTCGAGGCCGCCGGTGGTGGTCGCGGTGCTGCCGCTGGTCTCGCAGTCCAGCACGCCGGTGAACGTCCTGGTGAACCCGCCCGCTCCGGTGATCGTGAAGTCGTACGCCTGGTCCTCGGCGACCGGCACGGTCACGGTCACGGACCTGCCCGCCGCGACGGTGTGCTTCGCCCCGGCCAGCTCGAAGGTGAACGCCTCGTCGCCCTTGTTGCTCGCGGTGACGTCCACGCCGCCCTTGGCGCAGTTCTTCTTCGCGGTGAGCGCGGGCATCGCGCCCTTCTTGGCCCAGGTCGCCGTGGCGCTCGCGGAGACCGTGGACTCGCTGGAGCCGGCCAGGATCTGGGTCTGGCTCCTGGTCACCCCGGCGAAGGCCCGGCCGACCGGCACGGAGGTGGTGGCCTGGACGGTCAGCGAGGCCGAACCGTCGGTGGCACCGGACGGGACGTCGAAGTAGAGCTCGGAGCCGTTGGCCGCGGTGGTGACGGCCTTGCCCTTCTTGTCGGTGACCTCGACGCCGCTGGCGGAGTCGGCGGGCGGGGCCACCGAGACCTGGCCGGCGTTGGTGCGGACGGTGACCGGGCCCAGCAGCTCACCGGACCGGCCGGACACGGCCGCGGAGTCCAGGGAGAGGGATGCCTTGGGCTCCGCCGTGTCGGTCGCGGACTTCTGCAGCCAGTCGGCGAGCTTCTCCGCCTGGCGGTCCGAGGCGTCGACGTCGGCGTTGTCCGAGAAGCGCCAGATGGCGACCTGGGTACCCGCCGCCGCGGTCTTCTCGGTGAGCGGCCCGGTGCCCGCCGCCTCGGCCAGTGCCGAGAGGTCGTCGACCTGCGGGTAGGAGTGCTCCAGGATCCAGCGGATCCGGCCCGCGTTCTTGTTGCCGCCCAGCGAGGTCTGGGACCAGGGGGTCTCCAGGTACTTCGCCTGGTCCTGGGTGGGGTTGTGAATGTCGATGCAGTACGTCTTGAGCTTGCCGCCGCCGTCAACGGTCATCTCGAAGAGTCCCGCCGGCAGCTTCTGGTCCTTGCCGTCCGCGTGCAGCACCGCGACGTCGTACGTCTTCAACCCGTCCAGTACCGCGCTCGCGCCGCCCTGGTGCTGCGGCGCCTCGTCGGCAGCCGCGCCGCCCGCACCGGCGAGGGTGCCGGCGATGACCAGACCGGATGCCACCACCGACGCCGCCAGGCGGGATATGCCCCGGAACCGTCGGGAATTGACCGTCGTCACGGATGACGAGGCGGTCGCTGAAGAAGCAAAAAACACAGAATTCCCCTCCGGGCGAGACCCTCGCGCCTGGTGCGCGTGTGGGGAATGTCCCGCCTGCCGACTCAAGTGCACTGTGAGTACTGGGAAATCCTAAGTAAGAAGCGAAGCACAGTCCCCCGTCATACCGTCGGATAACCATTCCGACTCGGAATCGTTATCCCCGGTAACGCTTGGGCCAGAGGTGGTTGGCCGTCGGCCGGACCTGGCCGGCGTCGGCCGGTCATGGTGCGGAGACGAGTTCGGGCCCGCGTTTCCGGCGAACCACCCGCCGCCCGGCCGCCGGACGCTCCGCCCGGTCCGGGCCCTCCGCCCGGTCCGGGCCCTTCACCCGATCCGGGGCCTTCGCCCGATCCGGCTGATCCGTCCGGTCCAGCTCGTCCAGCTCATCCAGTTGATCGGCCTGCCACCCCGAATGTTCAGGCCGATCCGGCCGATTCGCCTGTTCGCCCCGCTGATCCGGCTGGTCGGCGGGCTCCCCCCGCTGGTCCGCCCCGTCCGACTCGCCCGGCTGCTCACCCCGCTCCCGCGGCGGTGGCGGCGTCGGCCGGTCCCGCCCGGACGCCTCGCGCACCGCCCAACGGTCCGGCTCGGCCGCATCCGCGCCGCCCGTGCGCGACACCAGCCCCGGCTCGGCCCTGACCACCCGCCGGAAAGCCGACGTCCCCCTGGTCAGATCGTGGCCCACCGCCGTCGCCTCGATGTCCACGAATGTCCGCCGCTGCCCGTCCCGTTCCTCCTCACGCACCTTCAGCCTGCCGTGCACCACCAGGGGTTCCCCGACGGAAACGGAACCGGTCAGATTCGACGCCAGAGTCCGCCACGCCCACACGGTGTAGAAGCTGGTGTGCCCGTCCGCCCAGAGCTGTTTCCCCCGGTCCCACCGCCGCGGCGTCACCGCGAACCGGAATCGCGCCATTCCGCCGCTCGCGGTCTCCCGGAACTCCACACCGGTGGCCGCATTGCCCACCAGCGTCACCAAGGTCTCGTTCATGACTCCGCCTCCCCCTCGCACTGGATTCAGCGACCGCGTCCTTGCGTCCGGTCACTGATCCCATGCTGAAGGGGAGGCGGAATTCCTGCGGGCGCCTGTGGACTAACGGCCCGTTGTGGAAAACTCCGTCACCGCCACAAAGCGCTCCCGCACCTCTCGATAGCGCACCAGTTCCGCCGACACCGGATCGAGCACCCGGGCCCGGCCGCAGGCGGCCGCCGCCTCGCGCAGCCGGCGTTCGGCCTCCTGGCCGTACCGCCGCGCGGGCCCCCGGGCCGCCGCCGCGCACGACCACTCCACCAGCGGGCCGCCGACGATCCCCGCCAGCATCACCAGGGCGGGCGTCAGGAGCCCCGGTTCGAGCACGCCGATGATCTGGCCGATCAGCCAGAGGCCGCCGAAGATCTGCAGCAGCGTCATCGCCACCTGCGCCAGTACGGCCGCGGGCCACCAGGCCGGGCGGGGCGGCCTGGTGCCGGCCCGCCCCCGGTGCGCCCCGGTCCGCGCGCCGGGTTCCGCCGGCTCACCGCTGTCGTTCTCCGCGCCCTTCACCGGCGCGGCGCCGGCGCGCTCGGCCAGTTCGTCAAGGGCCTCGGGCAGCCCCTGCGCCCCGTGCACAGCGGCCTCGCGCACCGCTTGCGCCCACGGTCCGGGCAGCCCGTCCACGGCCTCGTCCGCGACCGTGCGCACCGCCTGCTCGACGCGCTGACGTGCGGTGAGCTGTTCCTCGGGCGGTGCGGTGAGTGCCGTCCGGTCCAGGAGCCGCGGCTGTCTGGTGGACTCGAACCAGCGCCACAGGCGCAGCCACGGCGTCCCGCACGCCCGGCCCGCGTTGCGGCGCCATTCGCGCTCCGCCGCCTGGCCCGCCGCGGCGGCGCCGACGGCCTCCGCGAGCCGGCCGGCGAACTCCTCCCGGGCCCGCTCCCCCAGCCCGGTGCGCCCCTCGGCCACGTACACCGGGCGCAGCCTGGCGGCGGCGGCGTCCACATCTGCGGAGAGCCGGCGCGTCGCGGCCGAGCGCTCCTGGACGAACCGCCCCAGGAGTTCGCGCAGTTCGCCGACCCCGTCGCCGGTGAGCGCGGACAGGGACAGGACGGTGGCGCCCGGTTCACCGTGTTCACCCAGGGCCATGCCGTCCTCGTCGAGCAGCCGGCGCAGGTCGTCCAGGACCTGGTCGGCGGCGTCCCCGGGCAGCCGGTCGATCTGGTTGAGGACGACGAAGGTGACCTCCGCGTGCCCGGCGAGCGGCCGCAGATAGCGCTCGTGCAGTGCGGCGTCCGCGTACTTCTCCGGGTCCACGACCCAGACCACCGCGTCGACCAGCGCCAGTACCCGGTCCACCTGTTCGCGGTGTCCGGCCGCCGCCGAGTCGTGGTCGGGCAGGTCGACCAGGACGAGCCCCTGGAGCGCCTCGTCGGCCCCCGCGCCGCCCGGCTGCGGGCGGCGCCTGAGCCGCCCCGGGATCGCCAGCCGGTCCAGCAGCCCCGCGGCACCGTCCGTCCACGAGCAGGCGATGGGCGAGGCGGTGGTTGGCCTGCGCAGCCCGGCCTCGGAGATCTGCGCGCCCGCCAGGGAGTTGAAGAGCGTCGACTTGCCGCTGCCGCTGGCTCCGGCGATGGCGACGACGGTGTGCCGCGACGAGAGCCGCTGCCGGGCCGCCGCCTCGTCGAGCACCCGGCCCGCCTCCACGAGGTCGGCCCGGTCGAGCCGGGCCCTGGAGAGCCCGACGAGTTCGCGCAGTGCGTCCAGCCGGGGGCTGAGCGGGCTGCCGGAGGGGACGTACGCCTCGACCTGGGGGCGGGCGTCCTCGTCCGGGGCGGCTTCCGGCGTCTCCCGGGGGACGGCCCCGGCGGCGGCGCGACGGGCGATGAGGCCGTCGTCCCAGCCGCCACCCGGCCTGCCCCGTTCCGCGGGCCCGTCCTGCGCCCGGTCCTTCGCGCGCTCGCCCGACCGGTCCTTCACGCGGTCGCCCGGCCGTTCCTTCACCCGGTCCTCGCCGGGGGCCGCCCCCTCGTCCGGGCGATGCCCCGACTCCGGCTCCAACGCCGGCTCCGGCTCCTGCTGCGGTCCTTGTCCCCGGCCCGGACCCTCGTCAGTGACGGCAGTCATCGCTGCCACCTCTCCTTCTGCAGTACGGACAGCGCCGCGATCAGTTCGGCCTGCGGCTCGGGTGCCACGTCGAGTGCGTCCAGCGGGGCGAGGCGCCGGTCGCGCTCGCCGCCCAGCACCTGGTCGAGATAGCTGGTGAGCAGTGCCCCGCCCTTGTCGCACAGCCTCAGCGCGCCCTGGGCGCCGATGCGTTCGGCCAGCTGTTCGCCGGCGTTGCGGGCCCGGCGGCCGCCGAGCAGGGCGGCGGCCAGCAGAGTGGTGACGGTCTCCGCGTCGGGCGCGGCGTTGCGTTCCATGAGGCGCACCTCCTCCTCGGCCAGTTCCTCCAGGACCCTGCGCCAGCGCCGTACGGTCATGGCGATCCGGCCCCGGATGTCTTCCGCCGGGCCCCAGCCGCCCTCTTCCCGGCCGACCGTCTCGAAGCCGAAGACCGCCGCCGCGGGCTCCCGGCGCCAGGTCGTCCGGATCTGTTCGTCGGCGGCTGCCACCGCGCACTCCAGGAGTGCGGCGAGGCTCTCCACCAGGGCTTCGAGGACTTCCTCCGTGGTGCTGTAGAGCGGGTAGCCGCGCCACCGGGTACGGGCGTCGCCGGCCAGCGCGCCGCCGTTCTGCAGCCGCCGCCTGACCCGTGCGCCCTCCTTGCGGTACGCGTCCTCGACCACCCCGGTCAGCCGTACGGCGGCCGCGTACTGTGCCGCGACGGCCCCGGCGAGCGCCGGCAGCCGGACGTCGAGTGAGTCGATGACCCCGGCCGCCGTACGTCCGACCGCCTGCTGACGGGCCGCCGGGTCCTGGGCGCGGTGGGTGAGCCAGGCGCGCAGCGGAGCGACCGCCGTGGTGGGCAGCAGCCCGCTGCCGCCGCCCGCCGACTCGGGCAGTTCGGGGATGGTGAAGCGGGGCACCTCGCCGAGACCGGCCTTGGTGAGCAGCGCCCCGTACTGCCGCGACACCTCGGCGATCACCTGGTGCGGCACCCGGTCCAGGACGGTGACGAGCGAGGCGTCGTACTCCTTGGCGGTGCGCAGCAGGTGCCAGGGCACGGCGTCGGCGTACCGGGCGGCGGTGGTCACCATCACCCAGACGTCCGCGGCGCAGACGAGTTCGGCGGCCAGCACCCGGTTGCGCACGACGAGCGAGTCGATGTCGGGGGCGTCCAGCAGGGCGAGTCCGCGCGGCAGCCCGGCGGCGGTCTCGACGCGGAGCGCGGTCCCTTCCTCGGCCGCGTTCCCGTCGGGTCCATCGAGGTCGTCGCACTGGCCGGGGTTGGCGGACTCCTCGGGCGAGAGCCAGACCCGGGTCAGCTGCGGGAGCACCCGGATGTCCGCGAACCAGTGATGATCATCCGGATGGCAGACCAGCACCGGGGTGCGGGTGGTCGGCCGCAGCACCCCGGCCTCGCTGACCCGGCGCCCCACCAGGGAGTTGACGAGCGTCGACTTGCCGGCGCCGGTGGACCCGCCGATGACCGCGAGCAGGGGTGCCTCGGGATCCTTCAGGCGGGGCAGCAGATAGTCGTCGAGCTGGGCGAGCAGCTCGATCCGGGTCTGCCTGGCGCGTGGAGCGCCCGGCAGCGGGAGTGGAAGACGCACGGCAGCGACACGGTCGCGCAGGGCGGAAAGTGCGTCGATGAGCTGAGGCCGTACGTCCAAGGTCACCACATGCGAAGAATGCCCAATTTTGGCGCCTTTTTGAAGCGTATAGCCCCCTCTGCGCGGCGGTTCCTCCTCAGGACAGAGGGGACGAGTGGGGCGCAGGCATAACGAGTGCACAACACCCGGGGCGTGAGGCGCCAAAAGCTATGCATGAATCGCACCTACCTGCGATTATCGTTTCGCTTCACCGAACCTCCACATCGTGCCACGCAGGTGAAGCAACCGGGTCCAGGCGATCGGAGCCCTATCCTTGTCCCGGCAGGTCACGGACCGCCCGGGTCCCAGGGCTCCAGGTCACCGAGTCCACCACCCGGCCCCCGTAGCTCAGTGGATAGAGCAGGCGCCTTCTAAGCGCTTGGCCGCAGGTTCGAGTCCTGCCGGGGGCGCTTCAGCCCAGCCGATGTCGGGCCCTCCCGCCGGGAGGGCCTTTTCTGCAGGTCACAGCACGGTAGCGAGAACGGCGTAGCGAACGCGTAAACCGCCGGGCCCGCCAGCCGCGGGGCGAAAAGGCCCCTGGCTCCCCCGCCGCGACGCCGCCCGGGGGCGGCACCCTCACCCCAGCGCCGCCTCCAGCGCGTCGAACGCCGCGCACACCCGCGCCCTGTGGTCGTCCGCCAGCGCCGCCGCCGCCTCCCCGGCGAGCAGGCGGCGGGCGGTGGTGAGGTAGACCGAGCGATAGGCGGCGACGGTCAGCGCCGCCGCGAAGTCCGGCCCGACGGGTCCGGGGGCGGCCTCGACGAAGGTCCGGGCCAGGGCCTCCTCCACCTCCTCGACCCCCTCGCGGGCGCGGGCGCAGAGGGCGGGCGAGGCCATGATGATCCGCCAGAAGGCGGGGAAGTCGTCATCCACCGCGGACAGGGGGTGACGCTGATCGAGAAGTTCGAGCACCAGCCGGCGCAGGGCGTCCAACGGGGACTCCTCCGGCCTCCGTCGCCGAACAGCCTCGGTGAACAGTTCGACCGCCTCGGGGATGCGGTCGATGAAGAGGTCCTCTTTGCGCGGGAAGTAGTTGAAGACCGTCATGGTGGAGACCTCCGCGGCACGCGCGACCTCCGCGACGGTCACCTCGTCGAAGCCGCGCGCGACGAACAGCCCCGTCGCCACGTCGGAAATCCGCTGCCGCGTCGCCCTCTTCTTGCGCTCACGCAGGGACGGTTCCGCTTCCTGGCCTTCGCGATCCTTCGTCATCGCCGACACTGTAACGAAAAAACTATAGCGAACATATTTTTATAGTGACTATAGTTATCTGCCATGGATCTCATGACGCACTACGACGTGGTTGTGGCCGGGGCCGGACCCGTCGGGCTGATGCTCGGCTGCGAACTGCGACTCGGCGGGGTGGCCCGCGTGCTGGTCGTCGAGCGACTGGCCGAGGTGGACGAGACGATCAAGGCCGGGGCCATCAACTCCCCCACCGCCATAGCCCTCGACCGGCGAGGACTGCTGCCCGCGCTGACGGAGGTGCAGCGGCAGGCAATGGACCGGTTCCGGGAGTTCCAGCGGGCGCGCGGCGGGGACGGGAACACGCCGCCGCCCCCGAAGTTCGCCGGGCACTTCGCCGGGATCATGCTGGAGGCGGGACTGCTGGACGCGGCGGACCCGGCGTTCGCCGACGCCGGTCCGGCCGGTGACGTGGGCCTCGTGCCGCAGGCCGCGCTGGAGCGGCTGCTCCTGGACCGCGCCCGGGAGGCCGGCGTCGAGCTGCGCCGGCAGGTCGAACTGACCGGCTTCGAGCAGGACGACGACGGGGTGACCGTGCATCTGGCGCCCACCGACGGCTCGGCACCCGAGTCCGTACGCGCGGACTGGCTGGCCGGCTGCGACGGCGGCCGCAGCACCGTGCGCAAGCTCGCCGGATTCGACTTCCCGGGGACGCCGCCGGAGATCACCGGCTACCAGGCGATGGCCGGCCTGGACGGCGCCGACGGGCTCGGGGGCGGCTGGACCGCGACGGACACCGGCATGTACGTGCACGGCCCGGTGCCCGGCCGCGTGCTCACGGTCGAGTTCGACGGGCCGCCCGCCGACCGCACGACGCCCGTCACCGCAGGCGAACTGCAGGGCAGCCTGCGCCGGGTGTCCGGCGTGGACGTCACTGTCACCGAGGTGCGCACGGCGACGCGGTTCACCGACAACTGCCGCCAGGCCACGGACTACCGGGCCGGCCGGGTTCTGCTCGCGGGCGACGCGGCCCACGTGCACTCACCGTTCGGCGGACAGGGGCTGAACCTCGGCATCGGGGACGCCATGAACCTGGGCTGGAAGCTCGCCGCGGTGGTGGGCGGCCGGGCGCCGGAAGGCCTCCTCGACTCGTACACGGCCGAGCGGCATCCAACCGGGGCGTGGGTGCTCGACTGGACGCGCGCCCAGATCGCCCTCATGCGGCCGGAGTCGCACGCGCGCGCCCTGCGCGCAGTGGTCACCGACCTGACCCGCACCACCGACGGCACCACGTACCTGGTCAAGCAGATCTCCGGCGTCCGGCAGCGATACGACCTGCCGGGCAGCCATCCGCTGACCGGCCGCAGCGCACCCGACCTGGAACTCACCGACGGCACCCGGCTTGCGGACCATCTTCACGGCGGCCGCGGCCTGCTCCTCGACCTGGCCGACGACCCGAAGCTGCGGGCCCTGGCCGAGGGCTACAGCGACCGGGTGGACGTCCGGACGGCGGCCTGCCCCGGCCGCCCGGACCTGTCCGGGCTGCTGGTGCGTCCGGACGGGTTCACGGCGTGGTGCGCCGACCACGATCGGCCGGGCGTGGCCCGGAAGCCGGAGGACCAGGAGCCGGAGCACACGGTGACGGACGCGCTGGAGCGATGGTTCGGAGCACCGGCTGCGTGAGCCCCGGCGGTACGAGCTCCCCGGGCCCGTGGACACACACCTGCGCCGCCCCGCACGGCCCGTGGGCACAGCCGCGCCGCAGAACACGACGGGGGAGGACCCGTAACCGGTATCCGGTACGCGGACGGACGGTTCTGTGTCATTAGTTCGTATGCAGAGCTAACATGGAGCGGTGAAGGCGAGTGAGCTGTCCGACGAACTCGCCGGACTTCTGCCCCGTATCCAGCGGCTCGCCCGGCGCAGATTGTGGAGTGGGCTGTCCGCTCCCCGGCTGCGCGGGGCGCACGCCGAGCTGTTGCGGCTGGTGGTCAGTGAGCCCGGCGTACGTGTCTCGACGGCCGCACGGAGCCTCTGCCTCGCGGCCAACTCGGTCAGCACGCTGGTCAACCACTTGGTCGC
Source organism: Streptomyces sp. NPDC048462 (assembly GCF_043200175.1). Lineage (NCBI taxonomy): Bacteria > Bacillati > Actinomycetota > Actinomycetes > Kitasatosporales > Streptomycetaceae > Streptomyces > Streptomyces sp. NPDC048462. The sequence continues at coordinate 20,019 of NZ_JBICXG010000007.1, read as the reverse complement.
CGAGGGGCTGCTGCTGCGGGCGAGGGACCCCGGGGACGGCCGCGCCGCGCTGCTCTATCCCACCCCCGCCGGGGCGGAGAAGCTGCACGAGTGGCACGCCCGCCGTGAGGCGCTCTTCCGCCGCCATCTGGCCGGGCTCGACGGCGGGGACCGCGCGGCGCTCACCGCCGCGCTACCGGCCCTGCACAGACTCGCCGCTTCCATACGTGAGGAGGATGAGACCGAGTGACCACAGAAGCCGTGCCCGCCGTCCGATGCACCGCCCTGACCTACAGCTTCGGCGACTCGAAGGCCGTCGACGGCCTGGACCTGCTGGTCCGGCCCGGGGAGGTGTTCGGGCTGCTCGGCCCGAACGGCGCGGGCAAGACCACCACGATGCGCGCCATCACCACGCTGCTTCCCGTGCCGAGCGGGGTCGTCGAGGTGTTCGGCCACGACGCGGCCCGGGAGCGGATGGCGGTGCGGCGCCTGCTCGGTTACGTACCGCAGCAGTTGTCGGCCGACGCCGGGCTCACCGGCCTGGAGAACGTCCAGCTGTTCGCCCGGGTGTACGACGTGCCGCGCCGTGAGCGCGCGGCCCGGGTCGCCCAGGCCCTGGACGCCGTCGGGCTCGGCGATGTCGCGGGCCGGCTCGCCGCCACGTACTCCGGCGGCATGGTCCGCCGCCTCGAACTGGCCCAGGCCCTCGTCAGCGCGCCCCGGCTGCTGATCCTGGACGAGCCGACGATCGGCCTGGACCCGATCGCCCGGGACAGCGTCTGGGACCGCATCAACGAGATCCGGACCGGCACCGGGATGACCGTCCTGGTGACCACGCACTCCATGGACGAGGCCGACCGCCGCTGCGACCGGCTCGCCCTGATGCACCTCGGCAGGCTCCGCGCGCTCGGCACCCCCGCCGAACTCAAGGGCGAACTGGTCGCCCACCGCCGGGAATCCGGTGAACCCGCCGCCCCGCCGCCGTCCCTGGAGGACGTCTTCCGGCACCACTCCGGAAGCGGCCTGGACGACCCCGGGTCCGAGGCGGAGAAGGGAGCGTTCAACGATGTCCGCCGTACCCGTCGCACCGCAACCCGGCGCGGCTGAGCCCGATCCGCGCTTCGCCCTGCTGCTCACCCCGCCACCGCCGCGCACCGGCTGGCGCGTCGTACCGGCCCGGGTCGGCGCGATGTGCGCCGTCGAACTGCAGAAGCTGATGCACGACCGGACCGAGATCTACACCCGCGCCGTCCAGCCCGCGCTCTGGCTGCTGATCTTCGGTACGACGTTCTCCCGCATCCACGCCATCCCCACCGGCGGCGTCCCCTATCTCGACTTCCTGGCGCCCGGGATCATCGCCCAGTCGGCCATGTTCATCGCGATCTTCTACGGCATCATGATCATCTGGGAGCGCGACTCCGGCGTCCTCACCAAACTCATGGTCACTCCGACCCCGCGCTCGGCCCTCGTGACGGGCAAGGCGTTCGCCGCCGGGGTGAAGGCCGTGATCCAGGCCGTCGTCGTCATCGTGATCGCCGCGCTGCTCGGCGTCGGCATGAGCTGGAACCCGCTGCATCTGCTCGGCGTGACCGTGGTCGTCGTGCTCGCCTCGGCGTTCTTCTCCTGCCTGTCGATGTCGATCGCCGGGATCGTGCTCACCCGTGACCGGCTGATGGGCATCGGACAGGCCATCACGATGCCGCTGTTCTTCGCCTCCAACGCGCTCTATCCCGTCGCCCTGATGCCCGGCTGGCTCCAGGCGGTCAGCAAGGTGAACCCGCTGAGCTACCAGGTCGACGCGCTGCGCGGGCTGCTCATCGGCACCCCGTCCCATCTCGGCCTGGACTTCGGGGTGCTGGCCTTCGCCGCCGCGGTAGGCATCACGGCCGCCGGCTCCCTGCTCGGCCGGCTGGCCCGCTGACACCGGCTCACCCGCTCACATCGGCCGACTCGTTGGCACCCGCTCCTCCGTCGGCGCCGTGCGGCCCCGCGTGGCGGCACGGGAACGCCGCACCCGCGGCCGCACCGGAACCCGCCTACGTCCCGCGCGAGCACCAACCACGTATGTGAATCGATTCACCACGGCGGCGAACTTCCGCCTCATCGAGGTGCCGTCGAGGACCCGCACGCCCGCGAGCCGACGGTAGCCATTTTCCCTTCACACCTCCCCCCAACCTGAGCAGATTCCCACCGCGCACCCATTGACTACGCCCTCGCACCCCGTCTAGCTTCCGAGGAGCCCGATTGAAACCTTTCACGACGTGTGGGCCCCTACGGCCTTCCGCCGGCTCGGTCCACCGCTCAGGAGCCCCTCATGAACAAGTCCGCCAAGGGCCCGGACTCGGCCCCGGAGCCGGCCCCGGTGCTGGCGCTGAAGGGTGTGAGCAAATCCTTCGGTGCCGTACGGGCTCTGCAGGACGTGTCCCTCGAACTCTTCCCCGGTGAGGCGCACGCACTCGCCGGGGAGAACGGCGCGGGGAAGTCCACCCTCATCAAGGCACTCGCCGGGGTACACCGCCCTGACAACGGTGTCGTGCTGCTCGACGGCAAGCCCGTCGTCTTCAACGGCCCCGCCGCCGCCCGCGACGCCGGTATCGCCGTCATCTACCAGGAGCCGACGCTCTTCCCCGACCTGTCGATCGCGGAGAACATCTTCATGGGGCGTCAGCCCCGGCGTTCCCTCGGCCGGATCGACCGCAGGGCCGTGCACGACACGACCGAGGCGCTGATGCGCCGGCTCGGTGTCGATCTGGCCCCCGACCGGCCGGCCCGCGGACTGTCCATCGCCGACCAGCAGATCGTCGAGATCGCCAAGGCGCTCTCCTTCGAGGCCCGCGTCCTGATCATGGACGAGCCGACCGCCGCGCTCACCGGCAGCGAGACGGCCCGGCTGTTCTCGGTCGTACGGGCGCTGCGCGCCGAGGGTGCGGCCGTGCTGTTCATCTCGCACCGGCTGGACGAGATATTCGAGCTGTGCCAGCGCGTCACCACCCTGCGCGACGGCCGGTGGATCTCCTCGGAGCCACTGGACGGGCTCACCCAGGACGGTCTCGTGCGTCGCATGGTCGGCCGCGATCTCGACGACCTCTACCCGAAGCAGGACGCCGCCGTCGGGGAAGTCGCGCTCTCCGTGCGGCGCCTGACACGGGAAGGCGTCTTCCGCGACGTGTCGTTCGAGGTGCGCCGGGGCGAGATCGTCGCGCTGGCCGGGCTCGTCGGGGCCGGCCGCACCGAGGTGGCGCAGGCCGTCTTCGGCGTCGACCGCGCCGACGCGGGCGAGGTACGGGTGAACGGCACCGTACTGCGCGCCGGTTCGCCCACCGCGGCGATGGCCGCCGGGCTCGCCCTCGTACCCGAGGACCGCCGGCAGCGCGGCCTCGTCATGGAGATGTCGATCGAGCGCAACATCGGCCTCACCGGGCTCGGCAAGGTGCGCCGCGGCGGGCTGGTCAGCCGGGCCCTGGAACACGACCGGGCGGCCGACTGGGCGCTGCGCCTGCAACTCAAGTACAACCGGCTGGCCGACACAGCCGGGGTGCTCTCCGGCGGCAACCAGCAGAAGGTCGTGCTGGCCAAATGGCTGGCGACCGAACCCTCCGTACTCATCGTCGACGAGCCGACCCGAGGCATCGACGTCGGCACCAAGGCCGAGGTCCACCGGCTGCTCTCCGCACTGGCCGCCGAAGGGCTCGCGGTGCTGATGATCTCCTCCGACCTGCCCGAGGTGATCGGCATGGCCGACCGGGTGCTCGTCATGCACGAGGGCCGGCTCGCCGCCGAACTCCCGCGCGAGGAAGCCACCGAGGAGACCGTCATGGCGGCGGCGACCGGACTCGGTGAAAGGACAGCGGCATGACCACCACCGTCCAAAGCCCGCCGGACAGCGGCCCGAAGGCACCGGCCCGCAGCGCGGCCTCGCTCGTGGACACCGTCTTCCGGGCCCGCGAGATCTCCATCGCCGGGGCGCTGATCCTGCTGATCCTCGGCACCTACCTGGCAAATCCACGCTTCCTGTCCGACCAGGGCATCAAGGACCTGCTGCTCAACTCCTCGATCCTGGTGCTGCTCGCGGTCGGCCAGTCGGCCGTCGTGATCACCCGCAACATCGACCTGTCGGTCGGCTCCGTCGTCGGGCTCTCGGCCTTCGCCTGCGGCAAGTTCGTCGCCGGGACCGATCACGGCGTGCTCACCGTCATGCTGCTGGGCATCGCCATCGGGGTGGTGTGCGGGCTGGTCTCCGGCGCGCTCGTCAGCTTCGGCAAGGTGCCCGCGCTCGTCGTCACGCTCGGCATGCTCTACATCATCCAGGGCGTGGACTACTGGTGGGCCCAGGGCGACCAGATCGGCGCCGCCGAGGTCCCCGACCAGATCCTCGGCCTCGGCAGCGGGAGCCTGCTGGGCGTGCCGTACCTGCCGCTGATCACCGTGGCGCTGCTGGCGGCGACCGCGTACTTCCTGCGCGGCTACCGCTCGGGGCGCGAGCTGTACGCGATCGGGTCGAGCCCGGAGGCCGCCGTGCTCGCCGGGGTGCCGATCCGGCGCCGGATCCTGGCCGCGTACGCGTTCTCGGGGGCCGTCGCCGGTTTCGCCGGCACCCTGTGGCTCGCCCGGTTCGGCACGGTCGTCGCGGACAACGCGCACGGCTGGGAGCTGACCGTCGTGAGCGCCGTCGTCGTCGGCGGCGTCGCCATCACCGGCGGTACGGGAACGGTCTGGGGCGCCGCACTGGGCGCCCTGCTGCTCACCACCATCGGCAGCGTGCTGGTGGTCCTGAAGGTCGACTCGTTCTGGCAGGGCGCCATCACCGGCGCACTGCTCCTCCTGGCCATCAGCATCGACCGAATAGTGAACCTGCGGATGACCACCGCACTGAGGAAGAGGAGCGCCCGGCATGGCAATGGCGCCTGAGACCGAGAAGGCGGTGCCGGCCGCCCCGAAGGGCCCGGCCAGGACGAAGGGTTCGCTGCGCGGCCTGGCGCTGCGCTGGGACAGTGCGGTCGGGGCGCTCCTGGTGGCGGTCGTCGTCGCCGGGCTCGCCACCACGGACGGCTTCGGCTCCGGCGAGAACCTCGCGTTCGCGTTCAACGACATCGTGGAAGTCGCCCTCATCGCACTGCCGATGACGCTTCTGGTGATCGCCGGACAGGTCGACCTGTCGGTCGCCTCCATGCTGGGCCTGGGCAGTGCGCTGACCGGTGCGCTGTGGGACGCGGGGTGGGCGTTCGAGACGATCGTGCCGGTGGTGCTGCTGGTGGGCGTCGCCGGCGGACTCCTCAACGGCTGGCTGGTCACCAAGGTCGGGCTGCCGTCGCTGGCCGTCACCATCGGTACGCTCGCCCTCTACCGGGGCCTGGCCTCGGTGGCGCTCGGCAGCGACGCGGTGACCGACTTCCCGCAGACGTACGCCGACTGGGCCGTCGACACCACCACGGTGCCCGGCACCTTCCTCACCTACCCCGTGCTGCTGTTCATCGTGCTCGCCGCGGTCACCGCGATCGTGCTGCACGCGACCGGCCTGGGACGTTCGCTGTTCGCGATCGGGGCGCAGGAGGAGGCCGCGTACTTCGCGGGCATCCGGGTCAAGCGGATCAAGCTGCTGCTGTTCGTCGTCACCGGACTCTTCTCCGCCTTCGCGGGCATCGTCTTCACCCTCCGCTACGGGAGTGCCCGTGCCGACAACGGGCTCGGCTTCGAAATGCTCGTCATCGCCTCCGTGCTGCTCGGCGGCATCGACTTCGACGGCGGAAAGGGCACGCTCTTCGGCGCGGTCGCCGGGGTGCTGCTCATCGGTGTCCTGAAGAACCTGCTGACCCTCAACGACATCGCCAACGAGGTGCAGGTCATCGTGACCGGCCTGCTGCTCGTGGCGTCCGTCCTCACCCCGCGCGTCATCGCGACCGTGGTCGAACGACGACACCGGCGCGCCGCCGGCACCCGCCCCTCCCGCTCCGTCCTCGTATCCACTCCTCGAAAGCACTCCTCGAAAGGCACACCGCCGCCATGATGCTCCGCACCGCCGCCGGTCGTCGCGCCGTCGCCACCGCCACGGGCGCGCTCTCGCTCGCCCTCGCCCTCAGCGCCTGTTCCGGCACCACGAAGGACAGTTCCGACAAGGAGTCCACGAAGGCCGGGGCCACGGCGAAGGCCGATCCGGGCGCTGCGCTGAAGAAGGGGCTGAAGCTCGCCTTCCTGCCCAAGCAGATCAACAACCCGTACGAGAAGATCGTCGACGACGCGGGGATCGAGGCGGCCAAGGAGTACGGCGGCACCGGCAAGGAGGTCGGCCCGTCCGACGCCAGCGCCTCCTCCCAGGTCAGCTACATCAACACGCTGATCCAGCAGCGCCAGGACGCGATCCTGGTCGCCGCCAACGACCCCAACGCGGTGTGCGGCCCGCTGAAGCAGGCCATGAAGAAGAACATCAAGGTGGTGGCGTACGACTCCGACACCGCGACGGAGTGCCGTCAGCTCTTCATCAACCAGGCGAGCTCCGAGGAGATCGGCCGCAGCCTGGTGCAGCACCTCGGTGAGCAGATCGGCTACAAGGGCAAGATCGCGATCCTCTCGGCCACCCAGAACGCGACGAACCAGAACACCTGGATCGAGTTCATGAAGGACGAGCTGAAGCTACCCAAGTACAAGGACATGAAGCTGGTGAAGGTGGCGTACGGGGACGACGCGGACCAGAAGTCGTTCCAGCAGACCCAGGGCCTGATGCAGGCCTACCCCGACCTGAAGGGGATCATCTCGCCCACCACCGTCGGCATCGCGGCCGCCGCACGCTACCTGAGCGACTCCTCGTACAAGGGCAAGGTCGTGCTGAACGGGCTGGGCACGCCGAACCAGATGCGCAAGTACGTCAAGGACGACACCGTCGAGCAGTTCTCGCTGTGGAACCCGGAGGAGCTCGGGTACCTCGGTTCGTACGCGGCCGCGGCGCTGGCGTCCGGTCAGATCACCGGTGCCGAGGGCGAGAAGTTCAAGGCGGGCAAGCTCGGTGAGTACACGATCGGCAAGGACGGCGAGGTCATCCTCGGCAAGCCGACCGTCTTCGACAAGAAGAACATCGACACGTTCGACTTCTGAGCCGCCACTTCACAGGAATGAGGGAGGCCTTGCCGTGCAGCGTGTCTGCTTCCTGCTGAACGTACGCGAGGACCGGATCGACGAGTACCGCGCGCGGCATGCCGCGGTCTGGCCCGACATGCTCGACGCGCTGTCCGGGGCGGGCTGGCACAACTACTCGCTCTTCCTGCGCGAGGACGGGCTGCTGGTCGGCTATCTGGAGACGGAGGACTTCGACGCGGCGCGCGAGGCGATGGCCGCCACCGAGGTGAACGAGCGGTGGCAGCGGGACATGGCGGACTACTTCGAGCAGTCGGAGACGGCGGACGACGCGATGGTGCCGCTCGCCGAGGTCTTCCACCTGGCGTGAGACCGCGGCGGGCCCGGATTCCCCAGGGGATCCGGGCCCGCCGTCTGTCCGGACAAGCCCGGTCACCGATGTCCGTACCATCACCCTTCGGAACTTTGTTCACCCATTACGGAACGCGGCGTAGGATCCGGGCGAATCGATACCGGAAACACCGCGACGGGGCGGTGCGCATCACCGGGCCCACGGGCCCGAAGGGGGAACCGTGGCACACAGAGGCAATCCGGTGCGGCTGAGACGTGCGACCTGGTGGTGCCGCGTCACCGGAACCGCGGCACTGGTGACGGGGGCCGTCACGGCACTGTCCCTGCTCTTCCCGACCCCGGACAACGCGCTGCTGGGCGACAGTTCGGCTCTCTACGCGGGCCTGACGGTGCTGCTCAGCGTTCTGTGGTGGGCCGGCGCGGCGCTCGCCCCGCCGCTGACTGCCCCGCCGCTGCCGCACGGCACGGGCTTCGTCCCCGTCCCGGCCCAGCTGCCCCGCCGCCGGCTGACCCGGGCGACGCTCATGCCCTCGCTGTTCATGGCCGTGTTCCCGCTCGTCGTGGTGCGCACGATCGGCGCCCACGCGGGGCCGCTGGACCCGGTGATGCCGCTGCTCATCGCGGTCGCCGCGCTGCTCTCGCTGCTGCTGCTGCGCGGTTGGGTGTCCGGCCTGACCAGCGGGCCGGCCCACTCCGGGCCGGCCGAGCTGCGCCGGGACGCCGCCGCCGGTGAAGTCGCGGCCCGCCGGGTACGGGTGGGGCCGGCCGTCTGGGTCGGCGAGGGCGACGGGCGCTGGAGCGCGTCGCGCCGGCTGATGGTGGTGGCCGAGGACCGGCAGATCGCGTTGCGGACCCCGGACGAGGAGAGCCCGCAGTTCCCCTGGCTGGACCTGGAGTCGGCCGCTGTCCTGGAGGGCCGGGAGGGGTGGCTGTGCTGGGCGGCCGCCGGTGGTTCCTGGGGCGATCCGGTGGAGCAGATGGGCGCCGCGCTGGTCACCGATGACGGTTACGTGGTCTGGGGGTCCACCGACCGCCACGCCGCCGAGGCGGCGTACGCGCCGGAGCACGCCTTCCCCACGGCACCCCGGCGCGTCCGCCGCGCTCCGCGCGCTTCCCTCTACCGCCCGGATGTGCACGGCTACGCGCTGGCCATGGCCGCGGTGACCCTCATCGCCCTCGTCCTCGCCGAACGCGGCCCGGGACCGGACGCGTTGTCCTGGTGCCTGGCCCTGATAGGCGCGTTCACCGGCGTCCGGGGGGTGTACGGGTACACCTGGCGGCTCGCCTACCAGCCGGGTCCTGGCTGGGCGCCCCCGGAGTCCGGCGGGCGGCGCGGACGCCGGGGCCCCGGGCGGGCAGCGGCCGACAGGAGCTAGTGCCGCGGCAGCCAAGGTTTGCCCGTCAAGGAGCGGCGTCAGGTGCGTGCTCTCGGCGTGCCGGCCGGAAGCCCTTGTACTGGATGTACTTGGGTTTTCGGCCGGTGCGGCGAGAGTGCGTGCCGGGCGTCGCGACGGGGCGGACCTTGGCTGCCGCGGCACTAGTACCTCTCGTCCGGGTCAGGCGGCTCCCGTCCGGATCCAGCGGCTTCGTAGGTCCGGCGGACGTTACGGAAGCCCCCCGCCCGCAGGTCCTCGTCACTGATCCAGAAACCGAGTCCGGCACTACGCGGTTGTGGCGATGCCCCCGTCGACGGGGATGACGGCGCCGGTCAGGTACGCACCTGCCCGGCCGGCGAGGAACACGGCGACACCCGCCATGTCGTCGTCGCGGCCGATCCGGCGCAGTGGGGCCGCCGCCGCGATCGCCTCGCCGAGCTCATCGAGGGTCGCAGCCATCATCGAGGACGGGAACGGTCCCGGCGCCACGGCGTTCACGCTGACGTGCTGCGGTCCCAGTTCCTTGGCGAGCACTCGGGTGAGCTGATGCAGTGCGGCCTTGCTGCTGGAGTAGGAGTAGTTGGGCCGCTGGGGGATGTGGATGGCGGCGATGCTGCCGATGTTGATGACCCGCGCGGGATCGTCGACGGTGCCCGCCCTGCGAAGTGCGGGCAGCAGCGCCTGGACCAGCCAGAACGGCGACTTCAGGTTGAGGTCGACGACCGTGTCCCAGGCCGCGTCCGGGAACGTCTCCAGCGGCTCGTCCCACATGGCGCCCGCGTTGTTGACGAGGATGTCTAGGCGCTCCGAGCCTGCGGCGACGAGGCCGGACAGCCGCCGGCACTCGTCGTGGCGGGACAGGTCGGCGGGGATGGCCCGCACTTCACCGAACGCGGACAGCTGTTCCCGCGCCCGGGCGCACGCTTCCGCGTCGCGTGAGCTGATGACCACGCGGGCGCCCGCCTGGAGAAGCCCACGCGCGATCATCATCCCGATGCCTCTGGTGCCACCGGTGACCAGTGCGCGCTTTCCGCTCAGATCGAAGAGTTCCGTATGCGATGTGAATCGGTTGTCTACCACTTGACGCCTTGCTGGTCGGTGTGAGCGTGCTCCGCCTTGCTGTGTCCCTGCATGGAACCCGTGTTCGTGCGCGGGTGGGAGTCACGGCTCTTCCGGGTAACGGCAGTACCTCCCAGCACATCGCCGCACGACCTACGGTGGTGATGTGACCGACAGCAGGAGGCATGAGCGGGCCGATGAGGTGAGGGAGTTCCTCAGCACCCGCCGCGCCCGCATCACGCCCCAGCGGGCCGGGCTGCCCGTCTTCGGTGGCAATCGGCGCGTGACCGGGTTGCGCCGGGAGGAGGTGGCGCTGCTGGCCCGGATGAGCGTCGACTACTACATCCGCCTCGAACGCGGGAACCTGCGGGGCGCCTCGGACTCGGTGCTGGACTCCCTGTCCCAGGCACTTCAGCTCGACGACGCCGAGCGGGCCCACCTCTACGGCCTGGCCCGCGCGGCCACCGCGTCGGAGCGTCGGCCACCTACTGCGACGGGGCGGATCCGACCGGTGGTGCTGCGGGTGCTCGACGCGATGACCGACCAGCCCGCCTACATCCGCAACGGGCGGTTCGACATCCTCGCCGCCAACTCGCTCGGCCAGGCGCTGTACGCCCCGGTCTACGATTCCCCGTTGTTCGCGCAGCGCGGTCCGGTCAACACCGCGCGGTTCCTGTTCCTCGATCCTGGTTCTGCCGACTTCTGGCCCGAGCGGGACAAGGCCGCCAACGACTCGGTCGCCCTGCTGCGCACCGAGACCGGCCGCTCGCCGCAGGACAAGGGCCTGATGGACCTGATCGGCGAGCTCTGCACGAAGAGCGAGGAGTTCGCCCGGCGCTGGGCTCGGCACGACGTGCGGTTCCACCACTCCGGCGTGAAGCAACTCCGCCACCCGCTCGTCGGGGACCTGGCCCTGCCCTACGAAGCGCTCGACCTGCCCGCTGACCCCGGGCTCCGTATCACCGTCTACTCGCCCGAGCCCGGCTCACCCGAACGCCAGGCACTCGATCTTCTGGCCGGCTGGGTCCCGGGCCCTAGTTGGCGGCGATGATCAGCAGGATGAACGCGGCGAGCGAGAGCGCTGTCCGGATCTGGTGAAGGATGTTCCAGCGGGCCTCGAACGCGGTACGGGCCGCGCTGTCGGCCCTCTCGCCGACCTCTCCGGCCTCTTCGCCCTCGCCCGGTGCCGCTGCGGCCGGTGCCGACACCGAGGCGGGCGCCGCGACCGGCTCGGAGAGCGGTTCGGACACCGATTCCGCTACGGCGAGCGCCTTGTTGAGCGGGATGTTGCCCGCGATCGTGACCACGTGGGAGAGGACGGCGCAGGCCAGCGCCCCGGCCACCAGCGGCCATCCCCAACCGCTGTTCCCGGTGGCGAGCGTGGCGACGGGGAAGGCGATCACGCCGAGGAACACGATCAGGAACCCGGGTCCGGGGACCTTCTCGTTGAAGCGGCGCATCGCGGCCGTGAATCCGTCGTCCGGCAGGACCGCGAGGCCGGGCATCACGACGACCAGGAACGTCAGCAGGAAGCCCGCGTACAGGCCGTTCGTGATCACGGCGAGAGCGAGGAACAGGGAGGCCATGGGCTCATCATGGCCCAGCGCCCCCGGCCGCACAGCCGGAATTCGCATGAACGTGCGACCGAGGGTGCTCCGCCTGGGCTGGGGCCTGTCGTCGAGTTCGCCCCCGTCAGTCCATCTCGCCCTCTCCCGTAGCCGCGCCGGTGTCGCCCCGGCCGACCCTGAGCCGGTCCGCGGCGCTGATCGCGGCCGCCAGCTTCGACACGGAGTCGTCCTCCGTCTCCTCGGCCAGCGTCTTTGCCCTGGAAGCGAGTTCACCGAGGCCGGGCGCGCCCGGCAGTTCGCCGCCGCGCAGGCTCTCCGCGAAGTAGGCCGCCAACGCGGTCACTTGGAACCGGGTGCTGCGACCGCCCCAGAGCCGTCCCCCGAGCGCCCCGGTCTCCGCCTCGCCCGTCTCCTCGTGCGCGGCACGGCTCTCGGGGTCCAGCCAGCGGACCGTGGCGGTGGCCACGTGGCCCGAGGCACCGTCCCGCAGGCGCACGGCGTAGAGCGCGGTCACCGTGTGCCCGGGGCCGACCTCGCCGCCGTCCACCCGGTCGTCGCGGAAGTCGTCGTCGGCCACCTTGCGGTCCTCGTAGCCGATCAGCTTGAACTTCTCGACGGTCTTCGGGTCGAAGGCCACCTGTGCCTTCGCGTCGCGCGCCGTCAGTTCGAGGTGCGCGGGGAGCTGGTCGACGAAGACCTTGCGGGCCTGCTCCTCGTCGGCGATGTACGTCGTGTGGCCGTCGCCCTTGTCGGTGAGCCGTTCCATCAGCGCGTCGCCGTAGTCGCTGCCGACCCCGACCCCGAAGAGGGTGATGCCGTACTCGCGGCGGGCGGAGCCGATCCGTTCGAGGATCGCGTCGGCGTCGGTCTCACCGGTGTTGGCCAGCGCGTCCGAGAGCAGGACGACCCGGTTGTTGGCGCCCTCGCGGTGGCCGTCCACCGCCTCCTCGTAACCGCGCCGGACGCCTGCCTCCACGTTGGTGGAGTCGGTGGCCTCCATGGAGTCGACCGCGTCGTGGATCTTCCCCCGGTGGTCGCGCAGCCGGGTCATCGGCAGCAGCGTCTCCGCCTTGTCGCTGAAGGTGACCAGGGAGACGGAGTCGTCGTCGCGCAGTTCGTCGGTGAGGGTGGCAAGGGAACTCTTCACCAGGCCGAGCCGGTCGGCCGACTGCATCGAGCCGGAGATGTCGACGACGAAGGTGAGGGCGGCGGGCGGCCGTTCGGCGGTACTCGGTGCGGCTCTGGTCGCCAGACCGACCCGGACCAGCGACCAGTCGCCGCCCCCGGCGCCGGCCCGTGCCCCGTCGACGGAGACGCTGAAGCCGTCGCCCTTCGGGCGCCGGTAGCCCTGGCGGAAGCTGTTCACGAACTCCTCGGGGCGTACGGTCCCGGGCTCGGGCAGGCTGCCGTCGGCGAGCGTGCGGCGCGCGTATCCGTAGGAGGCGGTGTCCACGTCCAGGGCGAAGGTGGACAGGTAGTCAGGCGCCACGGACTTCTCCGGCCCGACTGCCTTCTTCGCTCCGTCCGTCTCCTTCGCCCCGTCCGCCTCACGCGCGCCGCTGTCCGCACCGCCCTTCGCGCCGTTCCCGGTGGCGGCCGGGGCGGGCGCTCCTCGGCGGTCCTCGGTGGAACTCTTGGTTCCGCTTCCCTCCCCCGAGCAGCCCGTCAGCAGCACCCCGCCTGCCAGGAGCAGCCCCATCGCCCCTCGGTACATCCGTTTCCCGCTGTGCGCGCGTGTCCGGTATGCCATCCCCGTACCCCCTGCTCCGTCGTGTCCCCATGTGTGGATATGACGTGCGAGCGGGGTGCGGGGAGCCGGTGAGCAGGTTGCGGATGGATCTCGATGCGGCAACGTCCAGGGCGAGTTCGGCGGAGCGCCGGGCTCAGGAAACGATGTCCTTGCGGCTGAATCCTCGGAAGGCGAGGGCGAAGAGGACCAGGGCGTACGCGACCGAGACCGAGGCGCCCTTCACCATGCCGGCCCACTCCAGCTCGGGCTGGAGCGCGTCCGCCCAGGCGAACTGCCAGTGCGCGGGCAGGAAGTCGCGCCAGGAGCCGAGCGCGGTGACGGCGTCCAGCACGTTGCCGACGATGGTGAGCCCGACCGCGCCGCCGACCGCGCCCAGCGGGGCGTCCGTCCTGGTCGACAGCCAGAACGCCAGTCCGGCGGTGACGAGCTGCGAGACGAAGACGAACGCGACGACGAGCGCGAGCCGGGGCACGGTGTCCCCGGTGGCGAGCGCGCCGCCGGTGGGCAGTTCGAGCGGCCCCCAGCCGTACGCGGCGGCTCCCGCGGCCAGCGCGACGAGCGGCAGCAGCACCATCGCGGCCAGGCTGAAGCCGAGCGCCACGACGAGCTTGCTCCACAGCAGCCGCGCCCGGGGCACGGGCGCGGCCAGCAGATAGCGCAGCGAGGACCAGCCGGCCTCCGAGGCGACGGTGTCCCCGCAGAACAGTGCGACCGGGACCACGAGCAGGAAGCCGGCCGAGACGAACAGGCACGTCGCGGCGAAGTTCGCGGCGGACGCGGTCGCGGTGTCCATCAGGGTGAGCCGGCTGCCGCCCCCGGGCCCGCCGTCCGGGGTGCCGCCGATCGCGAACGCGATGATCAGGATGAACGGCAGGGCGGCCAGCACTCCGCCCATGAGCATGGTGCGTCGCCTGCGCAGCTGCCTGGCGGCCTCCACGCGCAGCGGGAGGGTGTGCCGGGCCCGGTATCCGGGCGCCTGGGGGGCCTCGGTGACTTCGGCTGCGGTACTCATGCGGAGCCTCCGGAGATCAGGGTGAGGAACGCGTCCTCCAGGCGGCGGTGCGGCCCGACGCCGGTCAACGGGACGTCGAGGCGGACCAGTTCCGCGATCAGTTGCGAGGACGTCGCCCCGTCGAGCCGGACCAGGAGTCCGTGCCCGTCGTCGGTGCGGACGGCGGAGCCGATGCCGGGGAGCGCGGCGGTCTTCTCCACGACGGGTTCGGTGAGCTTCTCCGCCGCGGTGACGAGGAGCATGTCGCCGGAGCCGGTGATCTCGGCGACCGGGCCCGCCTGGACGAGCCGGCCTCGGTCCATGACCACCAGGTGGGTGCAGGACTGTTCGACCTCGGACAGGAGGTGGCTGGAGACGATGACGGTCCGGCCGCCGGCCGCGTACCGGATCATCACGTCGCGCATCTCGCGGATCTGGGGCGGGTCGAGGCCGTTGGTCGGCTCGTCGAGGATGAGGAGGTCCGGCATGCCCAGCATGGCCTGGGCGATGGCGAGCCGCTGCCGCATGCCCTGCGAGTACGTGCGGACCGCGCGGGCCAGCGCGTCACCGAGCCCGGCGATCTCCAGGGCCTCGTCGATGTACGAGTCGGCGGCGGGCCGCCCGGTGGCCTGCCAGTACAGCTCCAGGTTGGCGCGGCCGGACAGGTGCGGCAGGAATCCGGCGCCCTCGACGAAGGCGCCGACCCGGGACAGGACGGGCGCTCCCGGGCGGATGGCCCGCCCGAAGACCCGGATCTCCCCGTCGTCCGGGGTGATGAGCCCCATGAGCATGCGCAGCGTGGTGGTCTTCCCCGCGCCGTTGGGCCCGAGCAGCCCGAGCACCTGGCCCTTCTCGACCCGGAAGGACAGCTCGCGGACGGCGTACCTGTCGGCGGACCTGGCGTACTTCTTCGACAGGCCGGTGATCTGGAGCGGTACGTCGGTGAGCGCGGGGTCGGGCGCGGGGGTCGTGGTCCGGCGCCGCATGGTGAGCAGCAGGGCGGCGGCGATCAGGACGGCGGCGGCCGGGAGCGCCCAGGTCCACCGGGGCAGGCCGGCGGCCGCGGTCGTGAGGCCGGGCGCGGTGGGGATGGTGAGGGGGCCGTCGACGGAGACGGTGTACGTGGTCGGCGCGGCCGGGGAGGCGTAGCCGAGGTCGGTGGCGGCCAGGACGAGCCGGAGCCGGTGGCCGGAGTCGAATTCGTGGTCGACGGCGGGCAGGTTCAGGGTGAGGGGCCTGCCCTGCTGGCCGGGGGTGATCCGGTAGGGCGCGACGAGCTGTGAGGGCAGTGCCTGCTGCTTGCCGTCCGGCGATACGTCGTACACCTTGCCGAACAGCACCGCGTCGCCCTTGGCCGCCTTCACGTTCACGCTGACCGTCGGTGATCCGGTGACCCGGCGCGCGGTCTTGAGCGGGGCGGATTCGAAGCGGGCGTGCTGCCCGGGGAAGTCGACGGAGAGCCCCCCGCCGAAGTTGGACAGCTGGGCGAGGCCGCCGCCGAGGCCGGGGACGGCGGAGATGGCGGGCGGGGATGCTCCGGCCGGGTTGTTGAACGTCTGCGCCCCGCCGCGCAGCTCGACCTGCTCCCCGCCGCTGTGCAGCCCGGGGTAGGTGTCGCCGCTCGCGCCGCGGGTGAGGGCGGCCGCCCCGTCGGTGGAGTCGATGCCACCGGTCCGGGTGACGCGGAACGCCGGTCCGGTGTCGGTGCCCTTGTCGTCCTTCAGATAGCGGTCGAACCAGCTGGTGACCCGCTGCCGTACCCGCTGGGACTCCTTGTCGCCGCCGTCGTGCCCGCCGGCCACCCAGTCGACGGAGACGGGCGCGCCGTTCGCCTTGATGGCCTTCGCCATGGCGTCGGCCTCGCCGAGCGGGAAGAGGGAGTCGGCCTGTCCCTGCATGATCAGCGCGGGCACCTTGATGCGGTCGGCCACGGCGCTCGGCGACCGTTCGGTGAGCAGTGCGCGGGCGGCCGCGTCCGGCTTCCCGCTGACGGCGACCCGCTGGTACATCTCGCAGAGCTGCTTGTCGAGGTTGTCGCAGCCGCCGCCGGTGGTCAGGAAGATCCCGGCCCAGAGCTTCTTGAACACCCCGTCGGGGAACAGCGCGTCCGCGAGGTTCCAGTACGTCATCTCCGGGGCGATGGCGTCGACGCGCCGGTCGTACCCGGCGGCGAGGAGCGAGATCGCTCCGCCGTAGGAGGCGCCGGTGACCCCGACCCTCGGGTCGCCCGTGGCGTCCAGCTGTACCTCGGGCCGTCCGGCCAGCCAGTCGATCAGCCGGGAGACGTCCTTCACCTCGGCGTCGGGCGCGTTGAGGGAGGTCTTCCCGCCGGACTTGCCGAAGCCGCGGGCGGACCAGGTCAGCACGGCGTATCCGTCGCGGGCCAGTTGCTGCGCCTGGGAGCGGGAGTCGTCCTTGGTGCGGCCGTAGCCGTGGCCGATGAGCACGGCGGGCCGTCGCTGCGAGCCGCCGGTGGTGAAGTACGAGGTGTCGATGGACACCCCGTCGATGCGCATCATCCGGTCCTGCCGGTGCACGGCCGGCGCGCTGTCGTCGGCCACGGCGGTCCAGGTGCCCGCACCGGCCAGCACGACGAGTGCGGCGATGCCGGCGGCCCACCGGCCGCGGCTGCGGGGCAGCAGGCGCCGCCACCGGGGCGTACGCGCGTGAGGGGTCTCCATGTGTCGAGCCTAAGCGGGACGCCACCGGGTCCGAGCAGCCCCCAGGGGGAGGTGCCCGGCCTCCTCAGGAGGTACGGAGCTCCGCGGGCGTACTCCGCCTGCGGTATGCCCGCCGGGCGGACCCGCCTCATTCGCTCACGCCTCCACCGGAAGGTTTTCGAATCCAAGGCCAACTTGACCAATCCGCAGCGCCGTTGGAATCGAACGAAGAGGTGGGGAGGGATGACCGGGCCAGGTTTCCGGTCTGCGCCGCGCGTGCGCGGCACGTACCCCGGCGAACGGATCAACCTGTCGGCACGAGGCCGGACAGGCCGAACCGCGAGGGGCCAGGGGTGGGCATGCGCAGAGAACCGGTGCACCAGGACATGAGAGGCGACACGGCAGTTCGGGAGGAGAGTGACGCGCGCGGCGGTGCCGAGCTCGTCGGAGAGAGACCGGACCCGGCCCCCGCCGGTATATGGGACGACCTGGCCGCGGCTTTCGGTGCAGCGGCACCGGACGTCCCCTGCTCCGGTGACCGCGCCGCCGTCCCACCAGCGGCCGACGCGACCGGAGGCGTCGGGCCCCTCGCGCGCGACACCGAGCCGACCGTGCGCAGCAGCGGTCAGGTCGCGCACAGCAGCGGTCCGGTCTTCGTCGACGCGTCCGGGCGTCGCAGCCGCACCTGGCGCCGCGCCGGCGTGATCACGGCACTCGTCTGCTCCTGCTACGCCACCACTGTGGTCGCCACTCTGATCGGCGGCGACTCCAGCGCGCCCTTCCTCGAACTGCCCCGTGCGATGGGCATGACACGCGAGAAGGCACCGTCTCCGTCCCCGGAGGCGGTCGGTGGCGTGTCGGACGCCGCACCCCAGGACGGGGTGACGCAGATACCGTACGGAGAATGGCCGAAGGCCACCGGGTGGACGCCCGAGCCCGACGCGACAACGTCCAGCGGCTCCGCCGGTATTGCGGTCCAGCCCTCCGCCGAAGGCAGGCCCTCCGCCCTTCCCGGTGCGAACGCGCCCACCGCGGCACGCGGGGAGAATCCGGCCGTCACACCCATGCCTCCCAAGGCGGCCGGCCCCTCCGCACCGCCCACCGCCGACACTCCGGCCGGCGCCGAGCAGAGCGCGCCGCCCAGGACCGGTGGCGCGGCCTCCGGGTCCGCCACCGCACCGGCCGGCGGCGGCGGCCCCAAGGAAGAGGCGCCTTCCGGCGACGGAACACCGGAAGGCGGACCGCTCAGCCGGATCGTCGGTGGGCTGCTCGGCGCGCTGCTGGGGTCCTGACAGCGGCATCCGGCGGACCGGACCCGGATGCGGGCGGGCGGGGTCAGCCGGCCGACGGGAGCGCGGCCGGGGAAAGTCCGTAGGACGGGGCGGGGTACGGCGTCTCCCCCGGCAGCAGCCGGGCCGCCTCGTCGTCCCGGCCCGCCCGAGCCAGCTCGTGGATCTCCCGGGCCAGCGGGGTGACGTCGCGGACGGACACCGTCCACTCGTCCGCGTAGCGCCGCGCCGCCTCACCCGCGAGGCCGAGCTGGAGCGAGCGGTACGGGAGCCGGTTCAGGTGCAGATCGCGCTCGGGGTCCCACTGGACGCGCGCCGGGGCACTGCGCAGGGTGCGCTGCCAGGCGGCGTGGTCGGGGTGCACGCCCTGTTCGTAGTGCGAGAGTTCGGCGTTGGAGAGCGCCCAGTCGAAGCCCTCGCGGGTGATCTCGACAGCCAGGACGGTCTCCTGGCCCTCCTTCGTGGCCCAGCCGCAGCGGTACATCATCCACAGGAAACTCGGCTTTATCCACGTCATGCGATCCCGCTTCCAGGCGGACGGGAAGCATCCGTCGCGGGCGGCGGGGAGGCCAAGGGCGGGCGGGTAGGCCTGGTAGACGGTGACGGTCGTGTCGGTGTGGAGTGCGCGGATCTCACGCTGCGGCGGGGTCGGTGCGGTCATCGCCTCATCACAGCACCCTCCGTGCGGCCGCAGCCAACGGATATCCGTATCGCCTGGACCGCCGCGCAGGCTCCGGGGCGTGTTCCCGCGCGAACAGCGCCTGCGGGCCGACTGGTCCGGCATCCCCCGAACGCACCTGGTCGCTCGTGCCACGGAGTCCGACACCCGGTCACTGACCATCCCGGGCCGCCGGTGGGCCGCGACCGGCTTCGGTCCACTCCTGCAGGACCATCGGACGGTCCGCAACATTTGTTCTATTCTGTATGAGATTCTCATGGGAAGTGGCAGTACCCATGGCTGCGTGAGAACCGGTGAGGTTCTTCTCTGCCGGACGAAGGAGAACCAGTGCGGGACACGACGGACTCGATACGGGACGGCCGGCCGGGGCGCGAGCTGTCATGGCCGTGGTTCCTGGTGGTGGTGGTCGTGTACGTGGGCATCATTCAGGGCCTGGGACAGCTGACCGGGGTGGACACCAGCTACTCCGACAGTCAGTTCCCCACCACCGAATCCCTGGTGCGCAACGCGTTGATCCCGATCGGTGCGTCGATCGTGTTCGCCGCGGCCGTGGTCACCTGGCTCGGCTGGTGGGGCGAGGTCCTGCACTACCGGGCCCCCGTGCGGCGCTGGGTTCGCTGGGTGCCGATCTCGATGCTCGTGGTCGCTCTGGTGGGTCTGAACTACGGCCACCTCGCCGACCAGAGTGTCTCCCTGGTGGTCTGCCTGCTCCTGCTGGGGCTGTTCGTCGGGGTCGGTGAGGAACTCATGTTCCGAGGCATCGGGGTGCACGTCTTCCACCGGGCCGGACTCACGGAGGGGAAGGTCGCCCTCTACTCCTCGCTCGTCTTCGGGCTCGTCCACGTCAGCAACGCGTTCGGGGAAGGAACCCAGGCCATCTTCCAGGCCCTCATCGTCTCCACCTCGGGCTACTTCTTCTACCTGTGCCTCCGTGCCGGCGGCGTCATCCTGCTGCCGATGCTGGTGCACGGGCTCTGGGACACCAGCCTGGTGTCCAACCTCGTCGGCGACGAGCCCCAGGCGTCCGTGGGCATGGTCCTCATCATCCTCCTCCAGGTCGCCCTCATCGTCGTGCTGCTCGTCAGACGCCGCAGGATCGAGCCCGTGGCCCCGGCCGTCCCGGCCTGACCCCGCACCGACGGCTGACCCGGACACGGCTGAAGGGCCGCTCCCCCCGGGGGGGGGCCCGCAGCCCCCGGCGGGGGGGCCCCCGGCCGGCCCGGGGTGGGTGGGGCGGCCCCCGGCACCCCGC